>JAYTNF010000148.1:0-9797 GCA_043748455.1 Cytophagales bacterium | reverse complement strand
TTGTGTGGTGAAGGCGAAAATTGGACTGTTTCTGTGGATATTTCGGGTGGAACTCCTGCAAGACAAAACAGCGTAAAAGCCGATAATATTGACAAAATTACACCAAATCTTACAGGTGTAAAATGGCTTAATTCGACAGAATTAGAATTAAATTTTAGCGAAAAAATGGATAGTTTAACGATTATGAACAAAGCTAATTTCGTCATAGTTTCACAAAATAGTCCACAAATTGAAATTAAAAATTTAGCTTTTATTGATAACAAAACAGTTAAATTAATAACAGTTACTAATCTAAATAATAATATTTTGTACGAATTGCAAGCAAAAAATATCAAAGATTGTTCAGGAAATGCAATAGTTTTGAGTTCTGTATTTTTTGGAAAAGGCACAAGTCCGCAAGTTTATGAACTGCTGATAACGGAAATTATGGCTGACCCTTCGCCAACGGTGCAACTTCCAGAAAGAGAATATATTGAGATTTTTAATAATTCACGCAGTTTATTAGATTTAGGAACTGTGAAATTGCAAGACGAAACTGCCACTATAAACTTGCCAAATACGGTGCTAAAACCACAAGAATATGCTATTTTGTGTAGCACGACTTCTTTTGATTTGTTCCAAAAAGCATTTGCTAATCTTCCAAATACTCGAATTATTGCGGTGGTTGGCTTTCCTTCGTTGAATAATACAGGTGAAAATTTACAGCTTTTGAACGGACTGAAGTCCGTTGTACATCGTGTAAGTTTTTCTGATACTTGGTATAAAGATGAAGTAAAAAGACAAGGAGGTTGGAGTTTGGAAATGATAGATACGAATTTTCCTTGCTTAGAAAGTAGTAATTGGCGGGCAAGTATTCACGCAAGCGGAGGCACACCTGCACGTGAAAATTCGCTAAAAGCTGTAAATGCCGATACAAATCCACCTGTTATTGAAAGCCTTAACGTATTGGATAACAATACTTTACAACTTATTTTCAATGAAAATTTAGATAGTCTTTCAGCTACAAATTTGCAAAATTATGTAATTGTTCCAACGATAGAAATTGAAAAAATCACGTGGAAAGATGGAAAAATTGTTGTTTTGCAAACCAAAAATTTGAATGTAAGTATTGTTTATGAATTGCAAATAAAAGCTATAAAAGATTGTAGCGGAAATGTAATGATAGCAAAAATTTTTACTTTTGGTTTAGGAGAAAGACCTGAAAAAAATGATGTGATTATTACAGAACTAATGTCTGACCCTTCGCCAACTGTAAATTTGCCTGAAAGTGAGTACATTGAATTGTATAATCCTACTAATAAAATTATTAATATGCAAGGTGCAACTTTGACAAATGGCACAACAACAGCAAGATTTACAAATTTAATAATTTTACCAAAAACTTACGTATTATTATGTCCGACAACTTCGGTAGAAAGTTTTAGAAAATTGCAAGCAAACGCAAATATTTTTGGACTTTCGCCTTGGGTAAGTTTGGCAAATGATGGTGATACTTTGACGTTGCGAAATCTAAGAAACCGTTTAGTTTTTGATGTTTTGTATAGTAGTTCTTGGTATCGTGATGCGGAAAAAGCTGATGGCGGTTGGAGTTTGGAAATGATAGATGTAAATTTTCCTTGTGTGCAAAATTCGAATTGGACTGCCTCCGAAAACAAAAATGGTGGAACTCCTGCCACTACAAACTCTGTTGCAAAACCAAATCCCGATACACAAGCACCAATTTTGCAAAAATTTGATGTAGTTGATACACAAACTTTACGATTAATTTTTAACGAAAAATTAGATAGTTTAAGTTCATTATCAGCAAGTTATAAAATTACAAGTATCAATAATTCACAAAATAATTCGCAAAATATTACACTTACAGTTTTACAAATTCAATATTCACCAAATTCCAATAACACCATAATTATAAAATTGCGTGAAATTATAGCACCCAAAATTATATATGCACTTGCGGTAAATGGTGTTGCAGATTGCAGTAACAATGGCGGAGTTACAGCACAAACTAAGACTTTTGTTTTGCCTGAACTTGGTGAAAAAGGTGATTTGATTATTAACGAAGTTTTGTTTAATCCACCTGTTGGCGGTGTAGATTTTGTCGAAATTTATAATAAATCGGATAAATTTATTGATTTGAAAAATTGGGGATTGACAAGAATTTATCAAGGACAAATTGAAAATATGAAAGTTTTTAGTTCACAAACTTTAATTATTGCACCAAAATCTTACATAGTATTTAGTCCAAATATTACACAATTAAAAATCCAATATCCACAAGGAGTTGATAGTGTTTGGGTGCAAACTGCCATTCCGACTTATTCAGATGACAATGGTAGCGTAATTTTGATGCGTTTTGATAACTTAATTATAGACCAATTTGATTATGACAAAAATTATCATTTCAAATTGCTTGACGATAAAAGTGGCGTAAGTTTGGAAAGAATAGATTTTGAAGTGGCAACCAATGATAAAAATAATTGGTTTTCGGCTGCTGCACCTAAATTTGGAACTGCGGGTTACAAAAATTCGCAAGCAAAAGGCAGTATTTCGCAGCAAAACAAGTGTTGGTGGGTTGAAAACGAGGTAATTACGCCTGATGGTGATGGATTTATGGATTTTGCTTTTATTCGTTATGCGTGTAATCAAACAAGTTTTGTGGCAAATGGAACTGTTTATGACAGCGAAGGGCGTAAAATTAAGACATTATTGCAAAGTCAAATTTTGGGTGCAGAAGGATTTTTTCGTTGGGACGGAGATATGGATAATGGTCAAAAAGCAAGAATTGGTTATTATGTGCTGCATATTCAGACGTTTAATTTGAAAGGGGAAAGGGAAGATTGGCAGTTGAAATGTGTGGTGGGAAGTCGGGAATGATTAGTTCTAAGTTTTAAGTTCTAAATTGTCTAAGTTATTGATAATTTAGTTTTATTAGTTTTTAAAATATAAAAGTGCTAAGTTTTGGCAAATTATATTACTTTTGCAATAGGTTTTCCGCATCAAAATTTTTATGTAATAAAATATATTTTACTCCTAAATAATGGAACACAGATGACACAGAACACACGGAATAAACCCGCAATGGAATTGAGATTTTTTGACTTTATTTAATACATAAATCTATGTTTTTTCTATGTGTCTATGTTACGATGTGGTTAAAATAGTTTTGATGCGAAAAACCTACTTTTGCAACAATAGTTTTATTATTACAAAATATATTATCAGATAATATTATCAAAATATGAAAGTTAGCCGAATAGAAATCAAAGATTTTCAACAGTTCAAAGATTTTGAATTAGATTTGACATATCCCGAAGGACACACAAAAGCTGGGCAACCTTTGGATAAAGTGTGTTTTATTGGGCAGAGTGGGACAGGGAAAACTACGATATTGAGGTTTATAAAAAGTTTCTTTTCCAATGTTCCCTGTATAACAGATGCAAAGGAATTTGAAAAAATAATAGGAAAATTTTATATAGAATGTAATAATGTTGGAACACGTATAGAAACTGTTGGTATTGGTTTTAACAAAAATATAGTAGATAAAAATATAAATGATTATGAAATTTATAATGCCACATTTGTACATGAACCATATATTAATTTAGGTAATTTTAATGAGTCATTGAATTATATTTATTTTCCTGCCGAATTATTAGATAATGCAGCAAGTTATATTGAAAATCAATTTGCGATAAAAAACCCATTAGAAAACATCAAAACTTCGCAAGAGATAGAAAAAATTAGACAAAACATAAAAGATAAAATAGAAAATAAACATTATTACGATTTTAGCAAAGATAACCCGACAGATATTTGGTATGCAATATATTTTGATATTATTGAGTATGAAGATGACCGTAAAAATTTTGATAGAGAAATTTCGCAAGCTATGTTGAATAAAAATTATGAATTAGCGGAGAAATTGACAAATAATTTGCAAGAATGGTTACTAAATAATAATCCTCTTGAAAAAATTGCACGAGTAATTAATCCAATAGTTTCTAAATTTGGCGTAGAAATAGATACCAAAGCAACGTATAAAAATAGTGAAAATATTTTTATACGTATAAATGTGAAAAAAGATAATATAAATGTACCTTATAAAAATTGGAGTACAGGCACAAAACAGATTATTTTATTAGCAACTCCTTTAATACAATTAGACACCAAAAATAGTATTATCTTAATTGACGAACCCGAAAGGTCATTATTTCCTGATGTTCAACGCACTTTAATCAAATATTACACCGAACTTGCACCTGAAGCACAGTTTTTCTTTGCTACACATTCGCCGATAATTGCTTCGCAGTTTGAGCCTTGGGAAATTGTGGAATTGAAGTTTGATGAAAATGGAAATGTTTATAGGGAGGATTATCTAAAAAAAGATATGTCTTGCCATGTAGATAATTACAAATTTTATCCAGAGTATTTGAGATGGGACGAAGTGCTAACTCGTGTTTTTGACCTTGATAGTGAAGGTAATAAAAGAGAGGAAATTTTATCTATGGCTTTATATTGTCAAGCAAAAATAGAAAAAATGAAAGACAAAGAACAAAATAATGGTGCAGAGTTTGAAAAACTTATGCAAGATTACCAAAAATTGGCACACAAATTAGGTTGGAATGTTTATGAAAAAAATAACTAAAACTATTGAATTTGCAACAAAGTATAAAGCTTGGTTGGACGAAAAAGAAAATAATAATCTGACTCATGGTGTTTATGGAAGTTCTGATGATCCTTACTACCATGATGTGTTATATGAGTTGTTAATATGTCAAAATGGACTTTGTGCCTATACAGAACATAAATTACTTGATTTAGAGCAAATAGAGTTATTAAAATCTTGCTTTATAGATGGGAAATACAATAAAAATAAATATAAGCCAGAAACTCCTGTACAATTAGAACATTTTGATGCCACATTAAAATGTATAAAATGTTGGCTTTGGAGTAATTTGTTTGCTGTATTTTCAGTAGTAAATGTTAGAACTGTGAAAGGTACAAAACCTACTGATACTATTTTAAAGCCTGATATGCCTGAATATGAAACTTCAAACCTTCTAACTTATAAAAGGAAGGAACATAAATTTTTTCCAAATCCTGATTTATCATTTGGCGAGGCTGAAAAAGTAGATGAGATGATTAAAACATTAGGTTTAAACTACGGATATATTGTTACTTTGCGAAAAGATTATTTAGAAAATGTACTTATTCAACATTCTCAAAACACACCTCAAACAGTATATCAATTTTTCACTGCTTTTGAAATGTGTAAAAATCAAATTTAACCAAAAATAAAATTGCATTTCAAAATTGAATTTGCGTTTCAATTTACGCAACTCATTCGCCTAAAGGCAAATGTCCTAAATAATTTCAAAGTTGAATTTGCGTTTCAATTTACGCAACTCATTTGCCTGAAGGCAAATGTCCTAAATAATTACAAAATTTACGATATTACACATAATATTACACAAAAATTTACAAATGAAATTACATAGAAATTTGGTTGAGGCGGTGCTAAATGCACTCAAAATGATTTTTGAAGAAGGTCGTTATGCTGATAAAGTGATAGAAAATGTTTTGCAAAGTAATCCACGTTGGGGTGCAAGAGATAGGGCTTTTATTGCCGA
Source organism: Cytophagales bacterium (assembly GCA_043748455.1). GTDB lineage: Bacteria > Bacteroidota > Bacteroidia > Cytophagales > Thermoflexibacteraceae > JAAFKA01. The sequence continues at coordinate 4,164 of JAYTNF010000148.1, read as the reverse complement.
AAATACTTATGAAATTGTCCGTTGGTGGCGGTTGCTATTATATTTAGTGAAGGTTGATAATGTGGTAAATCCAAGTCAATTTGGTGATAGTTTGGGTTTTTATTGGCGAATTTTTGGGGTTTGGCAACTTTCGCAACATCAAGTTTTGCCTGATTGGGACGAATTTAAGCATTTAGATATGAATTCTATCAAACAACGATTAGAAGATGCACAAAAAACTCGTAAAATTATAGAATCTTTGCCTGATTGGATAGACGAAATTGGAGAGAAAGAACTCGGCGAAAAGTGGGAAAATGAAGTAAAAGCATTAAATTATCAAGCTCCTGTTATTTTGAGAACCAACCGTTTGAAGACAACAAGGAATGAATTGCAAAAACTATTAGCCGCAAATGATATTGAAACGCAGTCTTTGCAAAAGGCTGATTTACAAGATGTTACAAGAATAAATGATGATAAAAATTTAGAAAATTTCTATCTGTCAGGTTTGAAAGATGCCTTAGTTTTGGGAAAAAGAACAAATATTTTTAGTTCTCCGCACTTTAAAAATGGCTTTTTTGAAATCCAAGACGGTGCTTCTCAATTAGTTGCACCTTTTCTTGATGTTCAGGAAGGTATGCGTGTGGTTGATGCATGTGCGGGTGCAGGTGGAAAAACTTTGCATTTGGCATCGTTGATGAATAACAAAGGGCGAATTATAGCTTTGGATACTGGCGAATGGAAACTTGACGAACTCAAAAAACGGGCAAGGCGAAATGGTGCAACAACGATAGAAACTCGTGTTATTGATTCGACAAAAATCATTAAAAGATTATATGATTCGGCTGACCGTTTGCTGCTTGACGTGCCTTGTTCTGGGCTTGGTGTGTTGCGAAGAAACCCTGATGCGAAATGGAAATTGCAGCCCGATTTCTTAGAAAATATTAAGAAAACGCAAGCCGAAATATTACAAAATTATCACAAAATATTAAAAAAAGGTGGTAAAATGGTTTATGCAACGTGTAGTGTGTTGCCTTCTGAAAGTGAGGAACAAGTACAAAAGTTTTTGAAATTGCAAGATGGTGCTTTTGAATTGTTGGCAGAAAGACGTATTTCGCCATCAGAAACTAATTTTGATGGTTTTTATATGGCGTGTTTGGTGAAAAAATAAGATTTTTATTGAGTTGCTATGTCGTTTATTTATAATTTAATTATCAAAACATATCAAATGAGCCTTGTCATGGCTGCACCTTTTCACGAAAAAGCTGAAAAAATGCTTTCAGGGCGAAAAGGTGTTTTTGAACAAATAACAACAGATTTTCCTACAAATGTTACTGAAAATATGCAGCCTGTGGCGTGGTTTCATTGTGCATCTTTGGGCGAATTTGAACAAGGCAGAACATTGATTGAGGCTTTTCGCAAAAAATATCTGAGTTATAAAATTGTACTTACATTCTTTTCGCCGAGTGGTTATGAAGTTCGCAAAAATTATGAATTTGCAGATGCTGTTTATTATTTGCCTTTTGATGGTGCTGAAAATGCTAAAAAATGGTTTGATTTGATAAAACCTTCGATAATTTTCTTTGTAAAATATGAATTTTGGTACTATTACTTACATGAAGCAAAAAAACGAAATATCATCACAATAAGTTTTTCAGCTATTTTTAGAGAAAATCAAGTTTTTTTTAAATCATACAGCAAGTTTTATCAAAATATTTTGCGTTGTTTCACACATATTTTTGTGCAAAATCAAAATTCATTAAATTTATTGCAAAGCATTGATTTACAACAGGTTACTATTGCAGGAGATACAAGATTTGACAGAGTTATAGAAATTGCAAAACAAGCTAAAAAGTTTCCAATTATTGAGGAGTTTAAACAACAAGATTTTTTATTGATGATTGGCAGTTCGTGGGCAGATGATATTGCTGTTCTTGCACCATTTATCAATCAATTTGATACGCAATTTGATAAAAAACTTAAAATTGTGATAGCACCTCATGAAATTAGTGAAAATAATTTACAAAACATCGAAAACTCTCTAAAAACTAAAAAAATTATACGTTATTCTCAAATAAGCACATTTACAGATGCTGATATTTTAGTTATTGATAATATTGGAATGTTGTCATCTTTGTATGCTTATGCAGATGTGGCTTTTGTTGGTGGTGGTTATGGTGATGGTTTACATAATATTTTAGAAGCTGCGGTTTTTGGAGTTCCTATATTATTTGGCAACAAAAAATATCACAAGTTTCAAGAAGCCATAGATTTATTGGCACTACAAGGTGCATTTTCAATACAAAATAGTGAAGAATTACAAGCTATTTTTTCACAAATTTACACAAATATTACATATAGAAAAGCAATAAGTACTATTTGTTATGACTATGTGCAGAGTAATCAAGGCGGAACAGAAAAAATTATGAATTTTCTTGATTTATTACATATAAATAAATAGATTGCTTAGAATTTTATCATTAAATTATTTTACTAATGACGACAACGCACATAGATAACATAAATAATACGAATCCAAGTTTTTTCATAGCAGAGGACAAAGAAGTTCATGGCTGGTATATTAATAACGATACTTCGCCCTACATGAAAACGTATTTACACCACCGTTTGCGTGGGCAACTTGCTTATTTTAATAGCAAGTCAAGTTCTGAAAAAGATAAATTTATGAAATATCAATGGACATTGATAATTGGTTCGGCTTTAACTCCTGCCTTAGTTTCATTGACCACCATAAGTTTTGCTGATGCAGATTTGCAGGCTTTTATGCGAGGTGCTATGTATTGGATTACTATGATAGTTTCTGTTGTTGTAAGCATCATGGCAGGGGCTTTAAAAACTTTTAAGTATCAAGAAAACTGGGCTTCAACACGAGCAGTTTGCGAAATGATAAATAGAGAAAAATTTTTATACGAAGCCTCAGTCGGAGATTATGCAGACAAGAATCAACGTGATGGACTTTTTGTAGAACGAATAGAAGGATTGTTGGCAAGAGAACAAAATCAATGGTTAAATGCGGCTGTGCAAAGTTCTAATAATTCTAAGTCAAAAGATGCGGATAATGATGGTGTGCCAGATGAAGTTGATGATGATGTTAAACCTAATGATAAGAAATTAGACTTACCAATTCATTAATATAAGTTGTATAGTAATTATTGTAGCACAGACCTTAATCTGTGCTATAATTAATGTAAGTTGCGTAGAATGTACCGCACCCTTTAGGGTGCAAGGTTTTTAATAAAATTAATATTATTTTCTGGATTTTAGTCCTATTTCGTAATGACCTTGCACCCTAAAGGGTGCGATACACTCTACGCAACTTGCATTAATTAATTTTAGATTTTGTTAAAACAACTGACGTAGAATAAAGAATAAAATTGCCGCTAAACTAATAGAAACAGGCAGTGTTAAAACCCATGCCATTGCAATATTTTTAAGGGTTTTTGGTTGTAAATTTTGGCTGCCTTTTGCTGCAAACATGCTGCCCGCAACTGCTGATGACAACACGTGAGTTGTACTCACAGGCACACCTAATTGACTTGCCATGCCAATAGTACTTGCTGCAATAAGTTCTGCTGATGAGCCTTGTGCGTATGTAAGGTGAGATTTACCAATTTTTTCACCAATCGTAACCACAATACGTTTCCAACCAATCATGGTTCCTAGACCTAAGGAAATGGAAATCATAAAAATTACCCAAGTTGGTGCATAGTCAGTGTAAGTATTCAATATTTTGATATTTGTTGCTAATATTTTGGAGTCCTCCTCCTGCAAACCAACATCATCTCTTTTTGTTATTTTGGCAATTCCTTTATGAATAGCTTGTAAATTGCTACGTAATTGATAGTCTTTTTTGCTATCTAAATGTTGTTTTGTATTAATAAGTTGTTGTAAATTAGTAATACTAAGTTGTGCTTTGTCAAAATTATTCCGTTCTTTTTCGTCTAATGCACTTAGATTAATTTTAGCAGAAATATTTTGAACAATGGTTAATGGGTTTTGCAATGTATCGATATCCAATTTTTTATTAATCGCAAAATGTGCAGGAACTATTGAGATTAAAATTAACATTACCAAACCTACACCTTTTTGTCCATCATTTGAGCCATGAAATATGCTAATTAGCGTAGAAGTAAGAATAGAAAGTAATCTTGTGGTCATTGGTGGTGG
>JAYTNF010000147.1:0-9152 GCA_043748455.1 Cytophagales bacterium | reverse complement strand
AACGACTCAGTTTATAAATACCTTACAACAACTAATGAAATTAGACGTTTTAATAAACATGCTTACTTAGATTTTACAATTGAAAAGAAAGCACAACGTCTAATTTTACTCAAATCAGCAGAGGCAGGCACTGCGGCTTACTATTTTTTGGCTTTCAAAGACCTTACAAGTGGTACAGAAACATACGGAGGTGGTCGGTATTTGGATATTGAAAAGCCTAAAAGTAGCAGTATAGAAATAGATTTTAACAAAACATATAATCCATATTGTGCCTATAATGACTTATATAGCTGTCCTGTGCCACCTGACGAAAATAATTTGAGTGTACGAATTTTAGCAGGAGAAAGGACTTATGGAAAATCTGATAATAAGTAAAAAATTTATTTTAGATTTCTTGTTCACAAAATTTTTAAATCCTTAAATAATAATTATCTATGATTAATACATTGGTTAAACTTATTCCCTTTAAAAAAGAGATATTACAATATGGTGCATCTCTGAAAGTTGATGCTCGCAATGCATTAGAAACAAAATTTTATAATAGGTTGTCCACAACTATTGCAAATGAGAACGAAAAAGATATTGTATTAACAACTAATTTAGGAATATCAGACACCTATAAAGTTTTATTACCTATTGGCAAAGCTCCGAGTAGCTATTTATTTGGAATACCAGATGATTATAGAGGAGAAAGAACAGTATTATATTTATCAAAATACCTTGCAAACCATTGTGATGCTATTGCTGATATTGGTGCAAATTGGGGTTTTTATAGCTATTTTATGGCAAAACATTCACAAAAGCCTATTTACTATTTTGAACCTAATACTGAATTATATGATAATATTGTGATGAATATAAAAAATCATGACCTACAAAATAGAGTTATTGGTTCATCGCAAGCAGTTGCAGCAAAAAGTGGGGCATTGAGTTTTTATATTAATCTAACTGATAATTCTTCTTCAAGTCTAAGCAGCTATTTTGAGAATAAAGGTCATAAAACTAAATTAATAACTTTAGATGCTATCAGTTTTAATGATTTTACGGCAAAACATCATTATAAAAGTTGGTTAGTAAAAGTAGATATAGAAGATGCTGAGTTTCAATTCTTGGAAGGTGCAGAACAAGCCATGCAGCAAGGTGTATTAAAATATCTAATTATTGAGTTATTAGAAAATGCTCGTAAAAATAAATTTATTGATAAAATGATAGAAAAAGGTTGGCATGCCTATTACTTAAATGATTATCATATTGAATATGTAAGCAAGGAGGACGGCAGATATACAGCACCAGAATATAATTGGCTTTTTTGTAAAGAAACACCTCATGAATTACGTAATTTATTACACCAAACACGATTTTCTGTAATTGACTAAGTAATTTTAACTGTTTAGGTTATTGTCAATAGTAGTTTTTGATATCTTGATAATATACCTAAATAGTTATATAATTTCGAAAACTTTACGAGTAAATATTAACCATACATACAAACCAAAACTATGGCAGAAATAATTAGAATGCCCAAAATGAGTGATACTATGCTCGAAGGAGTTATCTCAAAATGGCTAAAAAAAGTAGGTGATAAAGTAAAATCTGGTGATGTGTTGGCAGAAGTTGATACAGACAAAGCCACTATGGAACTCGAATCTTATAACGATGGCATACTCTTATATATTGGTGTGGCTGAAAAAAGTGCTGTTGCTGTAGATGGAGTTATTGCAATTATTGGTAAGGCTGGCGAAAATATAGATGCACTTTTGGCAGCCACAAAAAATGATGCAATAACGCCACAAGTTACAAAATCACAAGAAGAGGCACAAGTTGTAATACAAAACACCCAAATAGTTATTCCACAAATTACCCCACAAGCAAGTCCACAAATTGCAGCACCAAATATAAAAGCAAATGTAGTGAGAATGCCTAAAATGAGTGATACCATGTTGGAAGGAGTTATTTCAAAATGGACAAAAAAAGTAGGTGATAAAGTAAAATCTGGCGATGTATTGGCAGAAGTTGAAACCGACAAAGCTACTATGGAACTAGAAAGTTATGATAATGGTACATTGCTTTATATAGGTGTGGAGGCTGGAAAAGCTATTGCAATTGATGGAATTATTGCAATTATTGGAGAGGCAAATGCAGATTTTCAGCAATTATTAAATTATGATAAGCAAAAAAGTGCTGCACCTATTGCAAGCACAAACACTACGACAAATACAAAAGATAATGTTGTAAATCAATTCATTATCACAGAAATTGCAAAACCTATTACACAACAAACACCAAATACAACAAATATTTCAGTAACACCAAATAGTGGAAATAGCGAAAATGGTAGAGTAAAAGCATCTCCGTTAGCAAAAAGTTTAGCAAAAGAAAAAGGTTTAGATATTACAAAATTAGCAGGTTCGGGCGAATTTGGTAGAATTGTGAAACGTGATGTAGAAACTTATCAAGCTCCAGCAAAAGAATCAGTTAAACAAAATAGTGTTTCAAATACACAGAATTCCTCAAATTCGAGTGTTGTTTCAAGTGCTGTAAATGTCAAAGAAAGTTACACAGAAGTTTCTGTTTCGCAAATGCGTAAAGTAATTGCACGCCGTTTGAGTGAAAGTTTGTTTACTGCACCGCATTTTTATTTGACTATGGAAATTAATATGGATAAAGCCATGGTTGCACGAGTAAGTATTAATGAAGTTGCACCTGTAAAAGTTTCGTTTAATGATATGGTGATTAAGGCTTGTGCGGCGGCATTGAAAAAGCACCCAAATGTAAATTCTTCTTGGCTTGGTGATAAAATTCGTTACAATGACCACGTAAATATTGGTGTTGCAGTGGCTGTTGAAGATGGTTTATTGGTGCCTGTTGTGAGATTTGCAGATACAAAAAGCCTTTCACAAATTTCGGCAGAAGTAAAAGATTTAGGTGGCAAAGCAAAGACTAAAAAGTTGCAACCCGCAGATTGGGAAGGTAACACATTCTCTATCAGCAACTTAGGCATGTTTGGTATTGAAGAATTTACAGCAATTATTAATCCGCCAGATGCTTGTATTTTGGCAGTTGGTGCAATTAAAGAAACTCCTATTGTTAAAAATGGGCAGCTTGTAGTGGGCAATGTGATGAAAGTTACACTATCTTGCGACCATAGAGTAGTTGATGGGGCAATGGGTGCTGCATTTTTACAAACCTTGAAATCGTTGTTAGAAGACCCAATTAGGTTATTAGCATAGTTTTCAAATTCCTAAGAGCTATAAAATAAATTTTATAGCTCTTAGGAATTACTTAGTTAGCATTGAATATAAATTATACAACTTCATCTTTCACAACTTCATCTTTTAGCTGCTCAATAGCTTTCAAAATTTCACCTCTATTATATTGTAAATTTTCATCAGTTGAGTCAAGTTGCAAAGCCAACTCATAATCTGCAAGAGCCTTATCAAAATCTTTGAAGTGGATATGTGCCATAGCACGCAAATGATAAATTTCTGTTGAAATCCAACCAATTTCTAATAAATTATCGCAGTCTTTTATTGCCAAATCCATGCGTTGAATATTATAAAAACATTTAGCTCGGTTATATAAAGCCTCACCCGACATAGAAGTTTCAAACTTAATCACATAGTTTAGGTCATGAGCTGCATCTTCAAAACTTCCCAAATTCATCAAAGCATAAGCACGTACTAAATAACCTTCTACAAAATTAGGGTCTAAAGAAATTGTTTGCACAAAATCCATGACTGCACTTTTATAATCTTTAATTTGAAAATATAATAAGCCTCTGCGATACCAAGCAGCAGGAATTTCAGGTCTGGTTTGAATAACAGCATTATAATCTAATAATGCTCCAGAAATATATCCTAACAATGCTTTTACACGACCTCTACCAAAAATTGCAGGCATATTGCGTGGCGACAGTTTTATAGCTTGTTCAAATGCTTGTAAAATAAGTTCGTAATAATCTTTGGTAATAGTTTTATCTTCTAATAAACTACTTGCCAAATCAACTAAGGCAGCAGGATTTTTTTTGTTTTTATCAATAAGATTATTTAAGTGTTCTATGCTTAACATAAAATATAAGTTTTGTTATAAATGTTTGCAAATTTATAAAAAAAACTCTACAAATATTGCTTTGTAGAGTTTTTTCAATGTTTTTTTCGTTATTATTTTGTTTCGTCTTTCTTTCCGTATTTTTTTTGGAATCTTTCTACTCTACCTGTTGTATCTAAGAATACATTTTTACCTGTATAAAAAGGGTGAGATGCAGAAGTAACCTCAAGTTTTACTAATGGATAAGTAACACCGTCAATATCCATAGTATCACGAGTATTAATAGTAGAACGAGAAATAAAATGTTGATTGATGGTTGTGTCCAAAAACACAACTTCTCTGTAATTTGGGTGAATATCTTTTTTCATTTTGGTATTTTATGAATTATGAATTATGAATGATAAGCTGATGTAACTTACTGTTTTCTAAACTAATAATTTTTTAATAATGGTTGCAAATATACATACTTTGTAATCAATTAAGCAAATGCTTTTGATATTTTATTTGTATTTTAGTTAAATTTTGTGTTCTAATGAAATTTGGCTGATCTTTGTTAAGTTTTACATATCAAAATTAATAAATAATTACAAAATTATCTAAAATTTTATCGGACAATCATGAAAATAAATAACCTAAAACCTACAAATTTGAATTCTAATAACTACATCTGGCATCCATTCACGCCACTTTTGACAAGTCCACCGCCGTTGCCAATTAGTCATGCCAAAGGTTGTTATATTTATAGCGAAAGTGGGCGAAAAATTATTGATGCCATAGCTTCTTGGTGGGTAAATTTGCACGGACATTCGCACCCATATATTGCGGCAGCTATTGCAAAGCAAGCCGCCGAACTCGAACATATTATCTTTGCAGGTTTTACACACCAACCTGCCATAAACTTGGCAAAACGACTTATTGAAATTTTGCCCGATAATCAAAGTAAAGTTTTTTTCTCAGATAATGGTAGCACTGCTACTGAGGTTGCCATGAAAATGGCTTTTCAATATTTTTATAATCAAGGTATCAAAAAGCAAAAAATCATAGCCTTTGAAGGTGCTTATCATGGCGATACTTTTGGGGCAATGTCTGTTGGTGATAGAAGTCCGTTTAATGCACCTTTTCAGCACTTTTTATTTGATGTTGAATTTCTACCTTTACCTGTTGGCGATGATGAAATGATAGCGTGCGAAAAAATGGCTAAGTTATTGGAAACCAATGAAGTAGCAGCTTTTATTTTTGAGCCTTTGGTGCAAGGTGCATCAGGTATGCGTATTTATGAGGTGGCGGCGTTGGATAAATTGGTGGCAATGGCACAAGCAAAAGATGTAATTTGTATTGCAGATGAGGTAATGACTGGTTTTGGAAGAACAGGAAAATTATTTGCCTCGCAATATTTGCAACATAAACCCGATATTATTTGCCTTTCAAAAGGAATTACAGGTGGATTTTTACCTTTGGGAGTTACAACTTGCACTGAAAAGATTATTTCGGCTTATAAGCACACTGATTTGATGAAAACTTTTTTTCATGGACATTCTTATACTGCTAATCCTATTGTGTGTGCGGCTGCAAATGCAAGTTTAGATTTATTATTGCAAGACTCTTGTTTGGCTGATATTCAACGAATTGCAACAAAACATCAAGAATTTATTGCAGTTTTGCAACCTTTGGAAATTGCTAACAAAATTCGTAATATTCGTAATCTGGGGGTTATTTTGGCTTTTGAAGTTGTAACAGAACAAGAAACTTCCTATATTAATGAAGCTCGAAGCAGTTTATATGATTACTTTTTAGCTAAAAATGTGCTTTTGCGACCATTAGGCAATGTAATTTATATTTTGCCACCTTATTGTATCACAAATGAAGAATTAGATTTTGTATATGGCGTAATTTTAGAGAAAATAAGTTAATTGATGTAAGTTTTGTAGGTTATGTAGTTGTAACTATGTACTCTACAAAACTTACATCAATTAGCTTAGGAAAACAGTTTTTTATAAAACTACCGCCGAAATTCCTCTTTCACAAATAGCTTCTTGCATAGGTTTTAGCGTGTTATAATTTCCAAGTTTTACAGTGCATTTGCCTTTGTAATGCACAAGCATTGTGCATTGTTCTGCCTGTTCTGGTGTGTGTTTGCAAACAGTTATTAAAGTGTCGATGACAAATTCAAAATCATTAACATCATCATTAAAGACCACCAATTCTCTTTCTAAAACAGTGTCTAAATCAACTTCAATTTCTTCTAATACATCAACATCTTCTTGTTCCCAAGTTCTCATTGTTTTCTGATTGTTAAAATAGGGTTAAAAATAACACAAATATAATTTTCTTTTTTTACATTTGCACAATCTCCGAATTTTAAATGTTTTAAATTTTTCTAAAATTTTACAGGTATGGAAGAAATTGCATTATACCTCGACGAAGCAAAAGAGTCGATGGAAAAAGCCCTCAAACACACTGCCCACGAACTTACAAAAATTCGTGCTGGCAAGGCACTACCTTCGATGCTTGATGGTTTAATGGTAAATTATTATGGTACACCTACGCCGTTAGCACAAGTTGCTAATATTAACTCAACAGATGCTCGTACATTAGTGATTAAACCTTGGGAAAAATCATTACTCAGCGAAGTTGAAAAAACGATAAAAAATAGTGATTTGGGTATACAACCTCAAAACGATGGTGAATTAGTACGTTTGGTTATTCCCTCACTTACCGAAGAAAGGCGTAAAACTTTGGTTAAACAAGCAAAAGAGGAAGTAGAAAGTGGAAAAGTTAGAGTCCGTTCTATTAGAAAAGAAACGAATGAAGAACTTAAAAAACTTCAAAAAGAAGGTGCAGCCGAAGATGCTATAAAAGCCGCAGAAGCCAAAGTACAAGTGTTTACAGACGGTTTTATCAAAAAATTAGATGAAGTTTTGTCTGTAAAAGAACAAGATATAATGACGATTTAAGTAATTTTTGTCATTCTGAGCTTGCGAAGAATCTGGTGTTGTTACGTCAAAAACCAATAATTCAGATTCTTCGCAAGCTCAGAATGACAAAATACTAATTTCCCACACTCACATTATCCAAATCAAATAAATCATTTAGCACATCAATCAAAGTTTCGGCTTCTCCACGTTTACAAGCAGCTTTAAGTTGCAAAACGGGTAATTTGATAATTTTTTGCATCATACTTTTAGTCATTTTATCAAATTTTTCTATTTCATTAGGTTCTAATTGTTTGGTAAAACGTGCAATTTCTTCAAGCCTAATTTGTTCTAAGGAGTTTTTTAGCTTTTGAATAACAGGGGAAACCATCATTTCACGAGTCCAATCTTCAAAATCATGAATGGCAGATGCTATAATTTGTTGCACATGAGGAATTGCAGCAATGCGTTTTGTTAGGGCTTCATTTGCTCGGTTATTAATTGTATCAACATTATATACTATCATTCCCGATAATTCTTCTACGCTTGACTCTACACTTCGAGGAACGGATAAATCAATGAAATATTTGAAATTCAAAAGATTAAATTCTCTAAGTTTTTTCATAGTGATTAAAGGCTCTGCCATTGACACTGAACTGACAACAATTGTTGCATGTGTTATCTCTTGCCAAATATCTTTAAACTCAATAGCTTTATAGCCGCACTCTGCTGCCAAAGTCTGTGCTTTTTCATCTGTTCTATTAGCAATACTGATAGATTTTCCTTTAGAATCTTTTAAATTTTGAGCTACTTCTCTACCAATTTCGCCTGCTCCAATCAATAAAATAGTAGGATGTATTAAATTATTTGCCAATTCCTCAATCAATTCTACTGTTGCATAAGAAACCGAAGCTGCACCATCTTTAAAAGCTGTTTCTTGAACAACTCTTTTATTAGTAAAAAATATGGCATGCATCAATCTGTGTAAAAAAGCACCTGACATGCCTGCATCTGCGGAATATTGATATGCTTGTTTAGCTTGTGCAATAATCTGCAAATCACCTATGACTTGTGATTCTAAACCTAAACAAACATAAAATAACCTTTTCACAGCTTCCTCGTGGACTAAGGTATTATCAAAATAGTCGTAATAATTAATATTATCTAATAATAATTTTTCAGTTATTAATAAACCTACTAGAAATTTTGAATCATCAGAATCAGAAATATAATAAATTTCTGTCCGATTGCAAGTAGAAATTATTATTGCCTCCTGTATGCCTAAAACTTCTTTAATTTTATCAAGCATATTTCGGCAAGCACCTTCGTCTAAGGCTATCTTTTCTCTTACTAAAATAGGTGCATTTTTATATGAAATACTAATAGATTTAAAATTTAGGTTCATAAAATGTGTGGTATAGCTTTTTTACGATATAATTTCTTGTTTTATAATTTTTTACAAACTTAACAATCGTATAACACATAAAGTATGATAAAAATCATAATTATTATAATTTAGAATGATTACAAATAATTACTTAAAACTGTGAAAATTAAAGTCTGTTTTGTATCTTTGCAAATAACTATATATTTGCATTATGTCAAACCTCAAAAAAGATGTGCCTTTTGCTTTCGGCAAAAAAAATTATCAAATCATGTTGGCAGGAATTGCCACAATTTTCTTAGGCTTGGTTGTGATGTCGATGGACAAAGAACAACATGGTTTTGGATTTATGGGCATTACCTTAGGACCTATTATTGTGATGGCTGGTTTTATTATTGAATTTTTTGCAATTTTTCACAAAGATAAAAAATAATTTCGTTGAAATATTACCTTATAGCTGGCGAAAAATCTGGCGAACAACACGCAGCCGCACTCATGAAGGCATTGCAACAAAAAGACCCAAAGGCAGAGTTTAGATTTTGGGGTGGTGAAGCTATGCAAGCTGTTGGTGGAACTTTGGTGAAACACTATAAAGAAATGGCTTTTATGGGTTTTGGTGAAGTGCTGCGAAATATTCGTAAAATTTGGGGATTTCTGAAATCATGTAAAGCAGATATACTTGATTATCAACCAGATGTGATTATTTTAGTAGATTATGCGGGTTTTAATATGCGAATTGCAAAGTTTGCAAAAGCTAATAATTTAAGAGTGTATTATTATATTTCGCCAAAACTTTGGGCGTGGAATCA
>JAYTNF010000146.1:0-5104 GCA_043748455.1 Cytophagales bacterium | reverse complement strand
GGTAAAGGCAATTCGTATGAATTGCTAAATTGATATTCAATTAAACTTGTAACAGCTTCTTGAACATCAAAAAATATACTTCCATTTTGGGCAGGACTTTGTTGTTGCTTAAAAGTAGGTAAGCCAAAATAAGTAATAGAAACTTCTACATAATAAGAATCGAAAGTATTCCAACTTGCATCACTTTGTATATGATACCAGATTTTATTTTTTGCCCATAAAAAAAGGCTGCTATTTGTTGAGCTATTTACTATTGTTATCATACAAAAAATGGCACAGATTCGCCAGAATATTTTTTATTTCTAATATAAGCCAAAGCAAAATAATCTTTGCCATCTTTAATCACCTTTAAGGTTACTAAGGCATTTGGGAACTGCAATTTTTTATTATACACAAAACTATCTGCAACCAAAGGCACTGTTTTTTTGTCTATAATCACCGAAAATTCATAACTATCATAAACACTTGGCAAGGTTACAGCTAAATTTACCTCAAAATTAGTATCACTCAAATTTTCAAATGAAAACCCTGCTACAATGTTTTCTAAGTCTTCATTCAAAATATCTTCATTCCACACATCTTTTTCACATTCATTTTCTGATACTTCCAAAGAAAAACTAACAAGCCAACCGTATAAATTATCGTGTGTAAAGCCTTTTACTAATTCACAACTAACATCAGCTACGATAAAAATTTCTGTATCATCTTCATAAATTTTCAAAATAATATCGTGTACGATTTCATCACATTCATTACTCATATAATCTTGATAATCAAAATTATCTACTTCTGTATAGCCTAAAACAGCAAAACTGCCTTTATATATTTTCTTATAACTGACATCAGTATTATCACATAAAATTGTAGGAGCATAAAACATCATACAAGGGTATTCTATTTTATTAGGTTGAAAATTTTTTAACCTACTTTCATTCATATAGAAAAAACCTCGCAAGTTATTATGAGCCTTTGCAAGTCTTTGGAAATAATGGACGAAATTTGCTATGTTCATAAGTTTCTACCTTTTATTTGCCTTTTCTTGGTTTCTTTTTTGTGCCTTATACTCTCTTTTTTTCTTTACTAAATAGTTAAGAATTTCATACAAATTGCAAAACTTTACATCTTCATAAACTCCAAATGTGTGGCTTTCTGCAATGCTATATAAGGTAAAACCCCAGCCACCGCCTAAATCCTCGCTATCTTCATCATCTTCAAAAGCCTCTTGATATGCGTTACTAATATGCTCTTTGACTGCCAAAAAAAATGCTAAGGCTGATAATTTATAAGGGGCATCTATTTTTTCAAATGCTTTTGCTGCAATATCTGTTTTGTCTGTGTCTAATTTTTGGCGAATATCCCCTATTTTTTTAGGTTCAGCTTCTCTGTATAAAATAGCTGTGAGTTTCTCTAAATAGTTTTTGTCTTTTTGGTATGACATCAAAATAGTATCACACAAAATAAATTCAGCCAACACACTACTTTGCATATTTTCTTGAGGTGCATGATATTTTTTGCCTTTAAATACGAAAGAACTTAATAATGGATAATTTGGCAAACTTTCTGAGAACCAATCTAACAAAGCTAAAATCTGTATTTGTTGCACCACATTACAAGCTAAAAACCACTTCCTTTGTTTGTTGTCAAGCAATGCCCATAAAAATTCTTTTTGTCTATTATCCTCAGCTATGTCTGAAAACTTACAAAGCAAATATTTTTTTGCTTGTTCAGTTGTCATCGATTCTAATTTATCAGGTAAACGAATAATAGTTTTGTGTATTTTTACGATGTGCATAGCTAAAAAACAAATAAATATAAAATACTTACTAAGCCTTAAAGACTTAGTAAGTATTGATAAATTACACCAATAAAGCTGCCATTGTGCCTGTGTAGGTCAATGGTAAGGTTTGTAACCCAGCTACCGAAAACTCTACATCAACTTTATTTAGCTGACCTTTTTCATCAGTTCCTGGACTTGCAGTCAATTTGACTAAATATAAAGGAGCATCTTGTTCTCCAATAATTTGTTGTGTGCCATTTTTAAACCTTACAACGGCAATTAGCTCAACACCCGTAGCATAAGTTCTCAAAGCTTCGTACAAAACAGTTCGAATATTATTGAGTTGCCCCATAATTTTTGAGGACATATAACCTGTGCCATTGTTTTCGTCAAATTCGTACTCTGTCGTTGAATTTGCTTTTTTCTTGAAGTTATTAAACCTCTTAAAAACTTGACCCACTGTTTTTGGTATGGTAGCTACTTCACCAGCCCCAACAGTTAATGGGAAAACAACGTATTCTTTTTCTATCAATAAGATTTCTGCAATACCAGGAATAACTCTAGTATTACAGTCATCTTGTGGTGTAGCTATGATTGTACAAGCCATAATATTATTTTTGGTTTTTTGTCGTCTTAGCCTTTTCTTCTTTTGGCTGCACTTCAACCAAAATATTTTGACCTTCTATCTCCAGTAAATGTTGCAAAACATCATTATATTTTTCAACATCATTTTCCACGTCCTTAACTAAATATTTCTTGCCTTTTAGGTTAAATGCTTTGGGCACATTGAAAGCATAACTTTTGCCTTCAATGATAAAAATAGCTCCTGTCGTATCTTTCATTACAATTGGTCGTTTACAGAAATATAAACTTCATTTTTCAACTCAAACAATCCAATTTGGCAAGCAATAGCACCGTCCATCATAATGTCAAGATTTCTATGGTCTTTATCTACGCTAAATCCCATTAAATCTTTTTCATCACCCATCCCCACAGACATTAAACCTCCGTTTTTAGTTTGCGTAGCACAAATTAAACGGTCAGAATCACCCATCCCCCAAACAGGTTGAATGATACAAGTCCCACCAGATAATGGTAAAGGAATAGCAGGCACTTTTGCTGCAAAATTCCCTTTTTTGGTTTCTGACAACCATTGCTCAAACATATACTTAATCACAACAGAGTTTTCTCCGTTCAATGCCGTATAATTCTGCATAAACTTCATCACATTGCCAATAGAAGCATATAACAAAGAAGGTTGTAATTGAAGTTTCGGACTTAAACCCAAATAAACATTCTGAAAAGAATCAATAGCATTGGCAACAGTAATAGCACCTGTAACAACAGGAGCCGTAATATCCCCTGAAATAATTGCCAAACGAATAAGCTCTAAAAACCCATTCATAACCTCCAAAGGTTCAGCAACATTAAGTGCAGCTGGTGCTGGATTATAGACACCCTGCCAGATTGCAGTTTCCATATCCTCTTTGAGTTGTTGCATCAATAAAGTTAAACAAAATTCATTCAGAGAGTCTGACGCTTCAATACTGCGTGATGGAGATTTGTAATGCTGTAAAAAAGTTTGGTCGAAACCTCTTCTATCAAAACTTAAATTTACTTCCCATGGCCTCATCTTCCATGTACGTGGGATAAAATCTACAACATTTTCAACAGGATTGAACGAAGTTTGCTTTCCTTTTTGCAAAATGCTATTCGTGAAAGGAATTGCGTATTGCATTTCATCTCTAATTCCTGTTACCAAATTAATCCCTAATTCCTCAACTGATTGCAAACTCACATAAGTTTGTTGTTCATTCAGTTCACTGGCAATCTCTAATGCAAATTGCCCGAAGGCTGCATTAATCCCCGCAAATTCTACCGCTGTTATCGCCATTTTTTAGACTTTTTTAGAGTTTTGTAATATTTTTGTGAAAGTATTGGCGTTTTTATTCGCCATTTCCGCTTTCAATTTTCTTTCATACTCAGAAACTAATTTGTTTTTAGTTCCTGATAATACCAAGTCCGCCTCCGTTTCTACACTTGTTTTTTCAGCATCAGGTTTCTCATTTAATCCTTTTTTTGCTGCGTCCAACTCCACTTGCAAAACTGGTAATTTATCGGCATCTGCCTTTAAAGCCAATTTTTCGCCCTCCAATTTGGCGATGTTTTCATTCGCTGTTTTCAAAGATGCTTGCAAGTCTAAAATAGTTTGTTCTTGAGCATCTAATTTTGTTTGAAACCATTGAAAACTAACCCCCTCACCCTGTGTTCCTTTTTCCATGTTTGTCGCTTTTTCATTGTTTTGTACTAATTTTGCAGTTTGCAATAAAGCATCTCCAAGAGATGCCACTCCATCAACCATTCCTAATTTTATTGCTTCTGTTGCAGAATATATTTTGCCTGTCATGGCTGATGCGTCTATATTTGGGCGGTTTGCTTTGATAGCATTTAAAAATATTTCATTCAAAGGATTCAAAACATCTTTCATCATGGCTAATCCTTTTTCGTCTAAGGCTTGCACATCATTTGGGCTGTTTTTGTCTTCGCTACCATCAGAATTAATATAGTTTATTTCAATGCCATTTTGTTCGTAATAGCCTTTTTGGTTGATATGCAAACACATTGTGCCAATGCTACCACACATAGAAGTATATTCATTCATCAAAATCTTTGAACACTGAGAAGCTAACCAATAACCTGCCGAATGTGCTTTGCTATTGATAAAAGCAATAACAGGTTTTGACGAATTTTTAATTTTTTTGGCTAATTGTTCTGTCCCCTCTACGACTCCACCATTGGTATTAAAAACTAACAAAATTGCATCAATTTCATCTGTGCCATTTGCCTCGTCAAGCAAAGCCCCTATTTTTTCAGTGGACATAATTCCGAAATAGTCATCTGACCAATTACTTTTTCTTGTTAATGTCCCTTCAACAGGAATTACACGAATGTTGTAATTTTTACCGTTTTTTCTGCCTTTTGCTTGGCTATCATTTGCAGCTTGAATGTCTAATTCAGATGCATTGATTTGCCTTGTTTCACAACAGGGTACAATCTTTGAAAAACTACTTGGAATAACAGCAAATAGCTTATCCCAAAAGCCTTTATCTTGCATATTTTTTGCAAATACACGCAAAGCTGTACTTTCCATCGCCCAAACTTGGCTATAAATATCTTGAAACATTTTTGTAGCTATTTAACTGTTATCTATTGTACCTTCAAAAATCATTGCAGGTAATTGTGTTTGATAAAAAAAACGGAAATTGTAAATATTTGCACCCTTTGTTTGCCCTGTTTGCATTTTTGATAAATTTTGCATTTTGGGCA
>JAYTNF010000145.1:0-9196 GCA_043748455.1 Cytophagales bacterium | reverse complement strand
TTATTAAAAATATTGATTACTATTATTACATTTATATTACATAAACATTTTGAGTAATATATTGACGATTTATAGTACAAGTACTACGCAACTTACATTTGATAATTACAAATGTTTTGAGTTAAGGATGAATCCTATTTTTATAGGAAGTCATTTTTTTATTTATTGGGTGGCTCAAAGTTACCCGATATACAAAAAACTTACAGAAAACAACGATTATTTTTCTAAAATTTGCTAAATTGCAAGTATAAAATAGATAAAATTATGGAAAAAATTAAAAATAAAGAATTTAAGGCTTGGACATTCGAAGAAATAGGTGATGTCTTCGGATTAACAAGGCTTTATGAACATAAATTGTGGGCGGAATTTGACAAGCTAACAATTCCTAACAATCACAAATATAAAGAAATGATAGAGGAACTTAGACGACAACTTTTAGAGTCTGTTGAATCTTGGAACGAAGATGAACTCAAATTTATGTTTATCAGCCCATTCATTAAATTAGTCAATTTTTTTAGTCCCAAATATAAAGTTTTTACTCAGCGTAAGCTGTCTGTAAGTTATGAAAATGGCACAAAAATCACTTCGGGCAACGTAGAATTTATGATAGCAAAAGGGATACAAACTCCCAAAAAACCATTTTTCTTTTTGCACGAATACAAACCAGAAAAACGTAGAGATAATGACCCATTAGGGCAACTCCTTATAGGAATGGTGGCAGCACAAGTTCAGAATGCAGATGGTGAAACTTTGTATGGCTGCTATGTTTCGGGGCGAAGTTGGTTTTTTGTAGTTTTAGAAGATAAAGAATATGCAGTAAGTAATTCTTATAATGCTGCGGGTAATGAAATTTACCAAATTTTTACCATTCTTTTGTGGTTTAAACAAAAAACGGAGGAGAAATTTGCCTAATATATAGCTGTGGATATATATTGACTAATTTAACTTCTAAAATTTAAGAATTACGGTAAATTAAAAATATTTTTTTTAGATTTGCACTTATTTTAGCACAAAATTACAATTTTATGATTATTAAAAAATTTGGTGGCACGTCTGTTGGCTCGGTAGAAAGAATGAAAGCCTTAGAAAAATTAGTCAATGACGGAGAACCTAAAATCGTTGTTTTGTCGGCAATGTCTGGCACAACAAATGCCTTAGTCGAAATTAACAAGGCTTTTTATTCACTTACCGATGACAATGCTTTAAATTTAGTAATAGCTTTGGAACAAAAATATAAACAAATTATAATTGATTTATATGTTACAGAAACGGCAAAAAACAAAGCTAATATTGTTGCAAATCAATGGTTTAGTTATTTGAAAAGTTTGGCAGATAATGTATTCACAAACTTACAAGAAAGAGCAGTTTTAGCCATTGGCGAAATTTTATCTACACATTTGGTGCAATATTATTTCGAGGAAATTGGTTTTGAAACTGTATTATTAGATGCCTTAAGTTTTATGAAACTTAATCGTGATAATGAGCCTGACCTTGAACTGATTAGTAAAAATTTGAAAGAATTATTAGCACAATATCCCGATAATAAAATCTTTATTACACAAGGATATATTTGTAGAGACTCAACTGGTGAAACCTCAAACTTGCAACGTGGAGGAAGTGATTATACAGCTTCTTTAATTGGGGCTGCCATTCAAGCCAAAGAAGTGCAAATTTGGACAGATATTGACGGAATGCATAACAATGACCCTCGTTTTGTAGATAAAACTTACCCAATTCACGAACTTTCGTTTGATGAAGCCGCAGAATTAGCATATTTTGGGGCAAAAATTTTGCATCCATCGACAATTTTGCCTGCAAAAATTAAAAATATTCCTGTAAGTATTCTCAATACAATGGCACCAACCATGCAAGGCACACGAATTACTGCAAACCCAACAGTTCAGAGCTATGATGTAAAAGCTGTTGCTGCAAAAGATGGAATTATTGCCATTAAAGTAAAGTCAAGTAGAATGTTATTAGCTCATGGATTTTTGAAAAAAGTATTTGAGATTTTTGAAAAATACAAAACCTCGATTGACATGATTACAACTTCGGAAGTGGCAGTTTCTCTAACCATAGACAATGCTCAGTCTTTAGATGCAATAAGCACAGATTTGAGAGAATTTTGTACTGTAGAAATTGAGCATTTTCAAACCATTATTTGTGTTGTTGGTAATTTTGCAAGTGATAAAGCAGGTGTTGCTAATAAAGTCTTGACTTCCTTAGCAAATATTCCAATTCGTATGATTTCTTATGGAGGCAGCGAAAATAATATTTCAGTTCTTGTGGCATCAAATCGTAAAATAGAAGTCTTACAGGCTTTGAATAAAGGTGTTTTTGGTCTTTAGTTTTTATTTAGTGTTGAAGTTTTTAGTTCTTCCCTTTTGGGCTAAGGGGATTTTTAGTCTTACAAATTTCTAAGATTTATGAAAAAATATTTTAATAATTTAGTTTTACTATTATTTATCAGCATTTTTATTGGTTCTTGCACCGAAAAAGCAGTACCACCTGCACCCTCTCCATTTGCTATTTTTGAGATGAGTAAAGATGGTGGTGTGCCACCTTTCGAGATGATATTTACCAATAAATCAGCAAATACAGATACTTATCTGTGGGATTTTGGTGATAATACGCCCACAAGTACCGAAAAAAATCCAAAGCATACTTACACAGCATCAGGTACTTATACTGTAACACTCACTGCCACAGGAAAAGGAGGCTCCACAAAAGCTCAACAAAGTGTATTTATTGACAAACCAATCAGTAGGATTTTTCTTACATCAATCGTTGTCGAAAAAATACCTTTTGCAAGAGTCAATGGCTTACGTTGGGACGCAACTTCTGGACCTGATTTATTTATTACTATTACAAGCCCTTTATCTACTTCAAAACCTAATTTATATACACAACCTAACGAACTATGGTTTCGTGATATAGAATTTCCAGCTTTCCTTCCTGTAAAAATTGTTTTAGATACCCCCTTAGAGTTGGTTGGTTTTAGTAATGATTTTTCTGTCAATATTTTAGACAATGACAACGCAGAAGTAAACGAATATATGGGTAATATTACTTTCAAATTTAGTGATTACACAACAGGTACAAATCCATATCCAACAACAATAAGGAAAATAAATGGAGATTACACTGTTTCATTAATTGTTAGATGGTCAAAGTAATAATAGGTTTTCTGCATAAATTTTTTGTCATTCTGAGCAGGGCTGCAACCAGTAAAGCGAAGAATGACAAAATATACAGTTAAATTTGTCTTGGTGCTTATTGACTTTTTGTGAAAATTTTACCACTAATCCACCAGCAACTTCGTAACCGCAGCCGTATTACTTCCCCAAATTTTATCATAGATTTCATCAGCATCAGCAGTTTCTATGATTTGCAAATTTTGGGCTTCTGCCTTGATTTTCAACAAGTTACCAACACTCAATTTGCTATCCAACTTTGTAAGCAAAGCCTCAACACCTTTAATGTCTAAGCCTTGCACCACTTGACCTGCAAATGGCATTTCAAGCCACATAATTTCACGTTTTGTAACTTCTAAAACGCCAAAAACTAAACCTTTTGCCAAATTACTTGTAATTCTAACTTGATGTTGTACACAAGAAGGGTCGTATGCAACACCTGTGGTTTCAGAAATTTTCATTGGAAATTTGCTATTCATCCAACCAATAATTAAGTTAGGTATAATTGCACCGTTGCTATACGCATTACAAGTAAAAGTAACATATTGAACTTTGGCTTGTTGCAATTCCTCTATATTGATTTCTATGTACTCTGCCGTACCAATTTTTTCGGGAATACTGCGAATATCTCCGCTATGTTTGCAACCAATAGCCTCCAAACGTGAATAAGAACAAATTTCTGTTGTACCATTTTCTAAGCCAAGATGACAACTCAAATCCATATCCAAATGTTGTGCAGCCAAACCTTCGCCCCATTGCATAAACAACCGAACTGCATTACCTTCTATTTCAAATCTTGTTCCCATTAATGCCGAAGGTAAATCTTGTATATTTTCACTTCTGTCGCCAATAGAAACAGGAATTTTGAACAAATACGGGTCAATAAATATCGTTTTACTTGTTGTTTCTTGGGCTGCAAACCGTTTTTTCATTGCCAAAATACACAAATCAGCTACTTGTTCCTGCATTTTTGCTAATTGGTCTGCATTATAAAGTTTTAGCAATTTATTTGCAGGAATATTTTTTGCAATGCCCCCCAACGGTTTTACTGCACGTAATTGCGAAGGATTAAAATAATTTGCTGCATACATATTCAGTGTAAACACCAAACGTGCAGGAACTTTGTCGATAATTTCGGCAAAAGCTGCCACCGTATTCTCAGCACCAAACCACAACATATTGGCAAATAACGACCTTGCAAACATTCCTGGACGTTGTTTTAATAATTTAAACGTGTTATCAGCATCTGTTTTTAGTCTAAAACTATCAACTTTTCCTTGCCAAACTTCATAAGTTTGATTATAAAAAATGTCTAAAATTTCACGCAATTTCTCAAAACCTGCTTTTTTGCTATATTCTGCTAAACGTAAAGCCCGAATAAAACGTACCCACATTTGACGTTTTGGGTGCATAGTTTCGCAAATTTTATGGCTATCCATCGGCAAGTTATTTACCCATTTAGCCACAATAGCACAAGTTTTACGGTCATATTTTAGTTTTAAATCAGCAACAGCTTTTAATTTTGCTTGTGCTGTAACTGTTTCTTTATTAGGAGGATTTACAATATCTTTCAGCGTTGCCAAAAAAGATTTTAGTTCTTGTGCATTACTTTTTTTGCGTTTTATAATGGTTTTTGGCTCAATAATTTGCAAAAAACCTGTGTGTTTGTACCACAAATAACGCAAAATATCAGTAGGTGAAGTAAACAAGTTTTGTGCTTTATCTGCTTGATTTTGAGCAAGATACGTATCAATAACTGCCATTAAAGTTTCTTTCATAGCTATCGAAACTTCGGGCATTGGCAATTCAGCTAATAATATTTTTAGGCTATCTATTTGTGTAGCATCAAGGGCAGTTTTTGAGGTCAAAAGGTCTGCAAAAAAGCTATTTACCTCTTTTTCTGTCCACAATTCCAATACTTTTAATTTGCTACCTTGCCCATAATCTTCTATTTTACCAAACTCAAACGGAGTTCCACAAAACGGACAACCATTATACCTTTCCAAAGGAAAAGTATTGGCAGGAATAATATGTCCGCAAGCTAATTTTGTGCCTCTGCCTTGAAAAACATTGACAAAAAACGTAATAATATGGTCTGTCAAAGTTTCACCTGTTGGCGTATCCCAACCTTTTACAAGTGGTGTCCAATTTTTATTTACGCCTGTTACTACACGAAATTTCTCCAATAAATCAGCTTGAAAAGTCGGTGTTGTTTCATTCAAAGCCCGCAATAGTTTTTCGGAAACCGTAAAACCTAATTGGGCTAAATTTGCCACCAATACAGATGTTGTACTGTTTAGTTGTGCTTTTGGCACACTTGTAATGATTTTTTCAGGAATAAAAACTGCCGATTGGCGTAAACTGACATTGAGTAATTGATTCATAATTGTATTTGTTTTGTAGCTTTTTGTAGCACTAAATATTATTCATCTAAAATTTCAACCCCTTTGATAGCACAAACATCTGCAAAATCCTTAACATTGAAAGTTACCAAATAATCTATTCTCATATCAATATCACTTATCATTTCTCTAATTACGGCATCAGTTAGGCTATGTTTTATATATGACAATTTATTCAACTCATAGACTCTTGCAAGTGCTAAATCTTTATAGTTAGTATCGTCAATGTATCGTATATTGCTTTTTTTTAGCAAAATTTCGAGTTTATTTAACATTTCCTTATTTTTCAAAAACCTCGTTTTAATTATTTCATAGAAACAAGGAAAAGGAAATAGTATGTACTCATTTTGGATTAGCTCACTTATTGTAATAGATTTTTCGTGGTGTTCGTCACTTGAATCAACCAATCCTAACCAATAACAGCTATCTGTGATTACATATTTCATATTTAAAATTGGTCAATACTATTAGCATTTACGTTACCATATCCTTCCCACACAGCTCTTTTTCTACCTCCAAATAAGAAAGAACCCCGCATTTTACAAGTGTTATCTGTAACAGTCATATAAATACGGTCATTTTTTTCTATTTTTACAGTCTGCAATAACTCTTGCCTGAATTCTTCCAAAATTGTTTCAAACTTATCCTCTGAGAAAAACATTGCAAAAGCTGCATTACCATTGCCACAGTCTAATGCTTTGTGGGTGTCTAAAAATGCGTAAAGGCTACTGTAATCTCCTTTTAGCCCTAAATCATAATTTAATAAAATATGTTTTTCAATAGATTTTACTTTTTCCATAAATTTAATATTTTTAAAATGTGTTTATTTGTATTAGTTTTATTTACGATTTTGTTACACAAAAATACGAAAGAGAATTAATTATTTTCGTTTTTTTTAATCATCACAAACCATAATTTTGCGAGATAGGTAGGATTCTAACCTACAACCTGTGCATCCCTTAGAGAGAAGTAAACCCTGATTGACCCCATTCATAAACAAATAGATAATTTCAAAGTTTGTCTTGTGCATTGCTCTACCATTGAGCTACTATCTCGATATTAAGAATTAGGTAATCTCCTTGCTTGGGTTGATTAAGAGTCAAGTGCCTTTCGGCAGAAGTAAGCAAGGATTGACCTAAATTTAGGAAAGCAGGTTGGATTCGAACCAACGTCTGCGGGTTGGCTTTTCGTGAAGTAAGTCTAAATTAACCTTTTCAGATAATCTTTAAACTTTTGAAGCCCACTGCTCTGCCTATTGAGCTACTGCTTTCATATTATTAACATACAATTTAGGTAATTGAAAAAGTTGTTTTCGCCTAAAGAAGTTTGAAGTAACTTAATCTTGACCTTAAATTGATTTGCTAATTACGAAAAATAATTATGAACTGCTAAAAATTATTACGAATTATGAAGATTTATTGCTTAATTTTGTAATTCACAATAATTAATTTATAGTTTTAATGATTGAAATTAAGCAAGCAATTATCGAAAATATTGAAGAATTAGCCGTTTTATTCGATAAATATCGAGTTTTTTATAAAAAAAATTCGGACTTAATAGGTGCGAAAGAGTTTTTGCAAGCACGCATAACAAATCAAGAATCTACGATATTTATTGCAACAAAAGACGATAAACTCATAGGTTTTGTGCAATTATATCCAATATTTTCCTCTACACGAATGAAAAGGCTTTATTTGCTCAACGATTTATTTGTTGATACTGATTTTCGTGGGCAAGGAATTTCTGTTGCTTTAATTGAGGAAGCTAAGAATTTTTGTCGTCAAAAGCAGGCTTGTGGTTTGGTATTAGAAACCGCAAAAACAAATGATGTTGGAAATAATTTGTATCCAAAATTAGGTTTTAGTGTAGATAATGACTATAATCATTATAGTTGGAATTGCTAAATAGTTCTAACTATTTGATAATCAATATATTAATTTCATATTTCATACATTATATTTCATATTTATTACTTGATAAATTAATGACATCTTTATTTAATATCAAACGACTTTTTATCCGTTTCCGTAGTTTTTATGTTCTCTTTGCAGCATTTTTTGTGTTGTGGATGGCATTTTTTGATGGTAATAATGTTTACGAACAATATTTGTCGCATAAAAAAATCAAAGATTTAGAGCAAGAAAAAGAATTTTATAATAAAGGTATTGAAGTATTAAAGAAAGATGTTAAAGAACTTTCTACAAGTACAGAGCTTTTTGAAAAATTTGCGAGGGAGAAATATATGATGAAAAAGCCTAATGAAGATGTGTATATTTTAGAAAAAGAGTAATTATATTAATAATCTGTCATTCTGAGCTTGCGAAGAATCTGAATTATTGATATTTGACGTGATAACGCCAGATTCTTCGCAAGCTCAGAATGACAAAATAGATTACTCTGCTAAATCTTGAATGTCTAACATTCCAATAGCTTGTCCGTTTTCTGTAACTAAAATGGTATCTACTTTTCTGTCTTTGAAAATTTGTGCAGCTTCGTTTAACATCACATTTGCATCAACTGTAATTGGTGCTTTGTAAGTTAAATCTCCCATTTTCTTCTGCAAAATATCTTTGCCACCATCTTTCAAATGACGACGTAAATCTCCATCTGTAAACACACCCACAAGTTGATTATCTGCACCCAAAACCGTAACACAGCCAAAACCAGCCTCTGTCATTACGACCAATGCTTCTGTTACAGAATGTGAAGTTTTAACAATAGGATTTGTGCTTTGCATAGCTTCTTTCACTTTTACACTCGTCATGCGTGTGTGTTCAAAAAACTGTTCTGTTCCAATCGTTGTTAAAACATTTTCAGTTAATTGTTTGATAATTTTATAAGGAACAGTACACGTATGTACGCCAACTTCAATAGCATTTCTCACATGTTCAGCATTACGAACTGACGAAAACATAATTTTTGAGTTGTAACCATAATAATTTACTGCATTTACACACTCCTCAACCAAACCTAAGGCATTATGTCCTTGGTCTTGCAATCTGCCAACTAATGGACACACGTAGGTTGCACCCGCAGTCATAGCCATATATGCTTGTTGCAATGTATAAACTAAGTGTACGTTTACCATAATTCCCTCATCTGTTAGACGTTTGCAGGCTTTTACACCTTCTAAAGAAACAGGAATTTTGAAAACAGATTTTTTAGGGTCTAAGCCCATGTCAATTAAACGATGTGCCTCTCTATAAACTTCATCAGCATTTTTACCTAATGCTTCTACTTGCAAAACAGGCACAATTTGAGCCAATTCTAAAATGAGAGCATCAACATTTGTTACTCCTTGACGGTGCATAAAAGTTGGGGTAGTGGTCAAACCCGCCAAAAAACCGAGTTGAAATGCCTCTTTGATTTCTTTCAAATCAGCAGAATCTAAATATAATTCCATTTTATATATTGCTTGTGATTAAAATTTGTGATTAAACCTTATCATTAAAAACATTGCAAGTTGCTAAAATTTATAAATAATTCATAAAAAAATAAGATTTTTTAACGAACTAAGTTTAATAATCCTGATAAAAGTTTATGATTTTGTCATTTTTCGCCTTGCTTAGAATGACAAAACAAATTTAAAATGTCAGTATC
>JAYTNF010000144.1:0-4587 GCA_043748455.1 Cytophagales bacterium | reverse complement strand
CTGCTCGATAGTTTTGGTGAATTACTCGAAAAAGATGCCATAATATAAGATTAAGATGAGTAGCAAAGCTAAAATATTTTATCAAAATCTTATAATATTTCATATTTATTTTAGGTTTTTCGCATTACTACATGACAAAAATTTTCACAACTCTATCATAATCTTTTCTGTGTCCATTTGATAGACTGTTTAATAGACTATTCAATAGACTTCTTGCGAAAATATTTTTTGATGTTATAAATGAAGTTTTGTCATTTTGAGCTTGTGAAGAATCTGAAATATGGTTTTTTTGACGTAATAAAGCCAGATTCTTCGCAAGCTCAGAATGACAAAAAATTTGAGGCGGAAAACCTAAATAAGATAAATCAAGTGCTTAAAAGATATTAGATAATTTAGAACTTAAATTCTTGCTAATTTTGTTCAATGCCCACATTGCCTTTATACTCACTTTCAGGAATTTTTAACAAACCTTTTTTGCTATCAAAGCCCACACCATTACGAATATCTGTTGCTTGCAAACGACGTTGTTCATGCCAACGGTCTCCTTCCAAAAACAATTCAATATTCCGTTCACGTCTAATAAAATTCAATAAAGTTTCTTTATTGCTTGTTGCATTGTCTATTTGTGCTTGTGCCGCAAAACGTACAGTATTCATATCTGCACGTGCTTCTTCAACACGAAAAGCATCAGTTTGCAGCCCAGATTCTGCACGAATCAAGTAAATTTCTGCCAACCGCAAATAAGGAATATTAATAGCTGTTGTGCCATTATCACGCAAAGCATATTTATTTGAGTAATTTATAATATTATTTGCAGCATTAAAACCTGCCAAAACAAACAGTGAATTTCGTCTTGCACCCGCAATTTTCAAATTATTTATCAATGCCTGACTTAATAAATATTTTATGTGAGTTGCCGAAACATTAAAAAATTTATTATCTCTCAAACTCGCACTTGCGTCATCTTCTGAAGAATTCACAACTTGTAGAATCACTCCCGCAGGCGTTGGCAAATTTTCAACAGTATTATACATAGCTTTCAAACCCTCATCAGTTGCTGCATTAATTTTAAAACTACCTGTTTTTATCACTTCATCGGCTTGTTTAAAAGCATTAGCATAATCAGCTTTATTAAAATAGACTCTTGCCAACAATGCTTTTGCGGTTGCTGCTGTAACTCTATTATTGGTATTTGTATTAGGCAATAAACTAATAGCTTCCATTAAATCTTTGACAACAGCCTCATAACTTTCGCTAATTTTAGCTCTTTGTACTTTTGTGGCTGCTATGGTTACAGAATTTGTGGGTGCTAATCGCAAAATTGCCCCATAATTTTCAGTCGGATTGGTGTTATAAGGCAATGAAAACAGACGAGTAATGTCAAAATGAAACAAAGCACGCAAAAATAATGCTTCACCTTTCCATTGATTCATCGTTGCAATATCGGCTTTATACAACTTTTTATCCGTTGCGTCAATAACCAAATTAGCACTTGCAATGGCACTATAAGCATTTTTCCAATAATTTTGCCCAATTTGGTTAAACATGGTATAATTTTGAGATTTAAACTCATTTTCCCAAACATCAAGCCCAACTCCTTTGGCTAAATCAACGTCATCACCATATAATATAGCTATTTGCATAGCAATAGGAGCAGCAACTTGAAATTTGTCATACGCTGAAAATAATACTTTTTCTACATTGCTTGCAATGCTTAAAATACCTTCATCAGGTTTTTCGGCAATAGGTTTCACGTCTAAAAAATTATTGCAGCTAATAGTTCCTGTTAGTAAAATGCTGCTTATTGCTAAACTGTATATGATTTTCTTTGTCATAATATAAAATTTTGAAATATGATATATGAAATATGATGTATGAAATATAAATATTACAACTAATTGATAATCAATAAGTTAATTTCATTTTTCATACATCATATTTCAAATTTATTCTTTTTCAATATTCATTTTTTTTAATTCCACCAATCGAATAGGCATTGTAAATGGCAATAAACCAGCTTTTAGTACAATTCGCTGCCCTTGGTCACCCAAAATATAAGATGCAAAACCAGAACCCAAACCCGACCTTGCTTCACGACTCAACATATAAACTGTGCGAGAAAATGGGTAAAGTTTGCGAGCAATATTAGCCTGTGCAGGAATATAACGGTTTAAATCCAAATCTGTGTGAATGTTGCCAACTTTTTGGGCGGTGCTATCAGGAACAATAGCCAAAACCTTGTTGTCTTTCATAAAACGGCGTACCTCTTTTTCGTTTGCCGACGAATCTGTTATCCAACTAATGCCAATTACGCCCATACTATTTGGGTGCGAATTGACGTATTCCATCACTTCTGTATTAGAATTTAAAGCAAAAATATGTTTGCCAATCAGAAAATCATTTGACAATTTTAGCTTAGTTTTCATAAAAGACAAGTTACTCGAATTATTATTATCAAACACAATACGAATAGAATCCTTGATATTTTTAGGGTTGAGTTCCGACCATTTTTTAGTTTTCCCTGTCATCATATCAGCAATTTGCTGAACAGTATAGGCAGAGTCTAAGTTTTTGTTATTCACAATCAGACAAACTGCATCAACCGCAATTTTATAACTGCGTGGCACAATGGTTTGGCGTTTAAATTCCTCACGTTCTTCGGCTGTTAAATCACGAGAAACAACCGCCATGCGAATACTATCACGCAATAATTCGCCAATAATTTCGGATTCTGGTTTATAAAGTGCCTTGATTTTAGCATCTTTATAGGTAAAATGGAAACCATCGAATTCTGCCATCATTAAAGGTTGGAAAGATTCATCAACGCCAATCGTGATTTGCCCACTTGTAGGTGTGTCTAATGGTTTGCCATTGCGGGTTGTTTCGCCACAAGCAGCTAATAAAACGCCAAATAATATGATAAAAAAGATGTTAAGTTTCATGATATTGTAATGCCTAATGATTAAAAAGTAACGCAAAGATAACAAAAATTATGATTATTATTGTGTGATTTTGGTTTCATAAAACCCAAATCACGGTTTTATGGCTTTGCTAATAATAACTATTTTATGATTTGCCATGTCTGTTGCTGCAAAAATATAGATTTCACCACCATCTTTGATTCCTGTTTTTTTGCGAAATTCCTCAACACTTAGCGGAAAATTACGCACAGAAATATTTGCTTGTAGATGACTATTTTGTTGATTTAACTTTTGGTTTGTTTGGAGATTTGCTAAATGTTGCAAAATTTCCTTTTTATCAAACTTACAAACCTGCAAAATAGCAAAAGTTCTGCCTACAAAATCACTAACTAAATTATCAGATGTATATAAATGTGTATTGCTATGCAATTTATACAAACCAAAATGATGTGCAACAGTTTTAAAAGCACCACTTTTCAAAACCGCAGCATTTGGTTCATACAAATATTGCAATGGTTTTTGATAACTGATTGTTACATTTTGTTCATCAGTTTCTGAAAACGAAAATTCTTGATGAGCTTTATTTGTATGCAAATTAAAAGTATGAAAATTTATTTGTTTGTTAATTTCTGTAATATTTTGGTTTGCGATATTTTGGTTTGAAATGCTGGGATTTGTCAAATAATATAAAACCTCTTTACATTCATTTTCTACTGCCACAATAACCACGTCACGCACACAATTTGGTTGCAAAGTTGTTAATTGCAAAATAGCTTTTTTTAGGTCTAACATTGGCGAAGTTTTTAGCAAAATGGCTGTTGTTTTCTGCCACAAAAAAGGCAAAATCTCTACCAAATTTGGCTCGCAGTCTTCCAAAGAAACCACTTTTTGGCTGTTTTTATCACGTCTTGCTGGGTCAATATACAGGCAAGTTATTGATTCTGAATAAGTTTGTAAAAATTCTAATCCATTTTCACAATAACAACTAATATTTGTTGCTTGCAAAGCCCTAAAATTATGTGCTGCAATTTCACTTAACTCTTGCTGCTGTTCTATGTGTATAACTTTTTCAAAAACTTTACTAAAAAAATAACTATCAATTCCAAAACCTCCCGTTAAATCAATAAGTGTTGTTCGGTTTGTATTACTTATTGTTGTGTTATTTGTTATATTTTCTTCCCTTTTTGTGTCGAGTTGTAATAATTTTTTTAGCAAATTAGCTTTAAAATTTGCAGCCATTTCAGATGAACATTGCTCTACTGATAAAGGAATTGGATATACAATATTATCACATGCATATAAAAAAGGCAATTTTGTTTTGGCTTTTTGTCGTCCTTGAATTTGTTGAATGGCTAATTTTATAGCTATTTTAGGATATAAATGTGCTTGTAAAGCCAATTTTAATACATCAGCTTGTGCGTGTTCTTTAACGAAATTTTGAAAATCGAGGCTAAACAAGGACTATAAAGTTTAGAATATTGTAAAACAATGGATTTTAGTAAATTATCTCTTTCATATACACTTTCGATTTGACAACCACCATTGTAAATGCCTTTAATTTTGCCAAATCTTGCAATATCTCATCTTTTGCGAGATAATTTCTCAACTGTTTTTCGGCTGCTGCTTGGGTGATTTCTAATAAATTTTCATCTTCTTTTTTCAAATA
>JAYTNF010000143.1:0-4091 GCA_043748455.1 Cytophagales bacterium | reverse complement strand
GAGTTATTTGAACTCAAAGCAGCAGTAAAAAAACAAACTCAATTTAAGCTAACATTTGGTAAGCAGTTAAAAGAAATTGCTATCATAACTCACAAAGCTAATTTAGGGGAGTTTATGAAAAGTATTGAAAATACTAAAAATGCAGAAGAAGCTATCGACATCATGGAACAAGCTGTAAAAGATGGAATTAAATTTTTTAACAGTAAAACCAAATTACAAGCTACTTACAAAACTGTAAAGCAGGAAAATGAAAATGCTTGTATAAAATTAGAATATGCAAGTGGAAAGGCTACAATTAGCTATACAAATTGTTTTAGTAAGTATTTTTTTATTAAATAAATAACTAACTACTAACTACAATATTTAATTATTGTAGTTAGTAAAGTCACTAACAATATAATTATTAAGAATATGATTACTACAAATTTTTTAGATACACTATCTACTCTAAACGAGGGAGAGATTAGGGAGATAAAAAACTCTGTTTTAAATGCCATAAACGAGGGAGGGGCTGACGCCTTGAAAGTTTTTACAGGTCTTAGAGTGCTTGACAAAATCATTACTTCGGACAAAAAGGCGGGGGGACTTTTGGAACAAACAAGGGAATTTGCAATAAACGACTTTTTTAAACATTCTGAAAAAGAACAAAAATCGGGAGTTTTAAAGGGGAATTGGTCGGTTACTATTGGTAATCGTACTGAATATGAATACCAAGACGACCCTATTTTAGAAAAATTGCTTAATGATTTGGAAACTGTAAAGGCAGCAGTAGAACAACGCAAAGAGAGATTAAAATTAGCAATCGTACCAAATGCAATGTTGGGTATAGTTGCGGAACAGGAAGTAAACCCAGAAACAGGGGAGTTATTTGAACTCAAAGCAGCAGTAAAAAAACAAACTCAATTTTTAACCTTAAAAGCTAGTAAATAAAATGGAAAGCACACAAAACAACACAGGATTAACTGTAAAGGAGGAAATGGAATTGAGGGCTAAGTTGTGCAAAAAAATTATTGATATGTCAAAAGCTATTGGCAAATTAAAAAATGATGGCACAAACAAGCAACAGGGCTACCCTTATATTTCAGCAGAACAAATGAAAGCTGAATTAAGAGAAAAATGTTCTGAGTTTGGACTTTGCATTATACCAAGCGTAATAGATAGAAGTGAGGAAAAACGGAAAAAGCAGATAAAATTAATATCCGCACATCTGTTGTAATGTCTTTTGACATCATAGACACAGAAACAGGCTACAAAATTGTTAGTCAATTTACAGGCAGCGACCAAGATTACGGTGGGAAAAGTGAGCAACAAGCTATTACACAATGTAATAAATACTTTTTGTTTAACCTTTTCAAAATTAGCACCAAAGATGAGCAAGATGGGGACAGTAAAACTACTGAAATAGGAGCTAATAAAGGTAATAATAGCAATAAAACAGTTGCAACACCTCAAAAAGAAACTGCACCACCACCGCAAAAAACTAATTTGACAGAGGCAATTTTGGCAGACTTCATTATAAAAGTAAGGAATGATGGGCATAAAGTTTGGGAAACTAACAAGGCAATTTATAATTATACTCCCGAACAGGAAAAGCAAATTAATGATACCAAAGTGATTTTGACAGCCGAAAAAGTGGAAACAATTATTACAGCTATCAAAAGTGGTAAAACAACCGTTTGGGAAAAGAATAAATCTAAGTATGAATACACAGACCATTTGGAAGCACAAATTACGGAAGCTATTAAATTGGTAATTGCTGAAAAAGATAAAGTAGCAGAAGCAGCTTAACTAACCTAACAACTCCCCTAAAATAGGGGAGTAAAACCTTAAAATTACTTTTACAATGGACTTTTCAAACGAAGTTGCTAAACCTGAAACAGCTTTGCAACTACAAAAAATGTTAGGTTACGATTTGCCTACTTTGTTTGGATATAATGCTGCAAATAAAATCGTTTACACAAACCTTGACGGACTTTTTGACAAAATTATACCAGCACCAACAATGCGAGAAATTATAATTAGTGGACTAATTCCCAAATTACCACAAAGTTATATTTCAGATAAAAAAGTTGTTTCTACCAGTACATATGTTTCTATGTGGTACAACGAGCATACAAAGCAACAGGAAAGTAAGGTTTTACACTGTATAAGTTTTGAGCAGGGTCAAAGTTTAGAGTTATCGGAGGTCATTTTAGATGACAATTTTGGAGATGCTTATTGTAGGCTCTCTTTACAACTAATTAGTTTAAGACTTATAAAAACTACTCAAAATGTTACGCAAAGTATTACTCAAAATTAAAAACATCATAGAAATTTTACTTTATACTATGCTTTTTTGGGCAAGTATAGGTAGTATAACAACTTACTAACATGATTTACAAACGATACAATTTTACGGTTTTTACAACTATAATTAAGAAAAAGAAAGATACTTTAAAAAGTATCAAAGTCGTAGAAACTCAAATCGAAGTTTACGCACAAAGTATAAAGCAAGCTAAAAAAAGACTTGTTAAAATGGGACTTAACGCAGAACTAAAACATGACTAAGACTTGCTATGCCAATAAACTATAAATTATACCCGAAAAATTGGAAATCAGAAATAGTACCCAAAATTAAAGCAAGAGCAAATAACTGTTGTGAGTTTTGTGGATTAAAAAACTATTCTGTTGGTTTTAGAGAAGATAGTTTTTTTGTTTTGGCTTGTGGAAATAGCGAGCAGGATAAGGCAGGGCGAGGAGAATTAAGCTATAAAGATGCAAAAGAAGTAGCTCAAATTAATAACCAAGATAGTGATAAAGAAGGCAATTATATAGTAATTGTTCTTACCGTTGCACACCTTGACCACGACATTACAAATAATTCAGATGATAATTTAAAGGCTTTATGCCAGCGTTGCCATCTGAATTATGATTTGGAACACCACAAACAAAGTAGGAAACAAACCTATTTGAAAAGTAAAAAACAATTAACCTTAAACTTATGACTTACACAGTAACCGACCTTTTTTGTGGTGCAGGTGGCACAACAACGGGCATACATTTATCGGGCAAAGCTACTGTTATTGCTTGCATAAATCACGATGAAACCGCAATTAAAAGCCATGCTGCAAATTTTCCAAACTGTAAGCATTACATTGAAGATATTAGATTATTCAATGTAAATGCTTTACAAAAGTGTGATATAATTACAATGTCCGCAGAATGTACGCATTTTTCTATTGCAAAAGGTGGAGAAAGTAGAAACGCAGATAGTAGAACTTTGAGCGAAGAACTTTATAGATATATCCAACATTGCGAGCCAAAAGCTGTAATTGTGGAAAATGTAAAAGAGTTTTTAACGTGGTCTGATTTGGTGCAAAAGACTGATAAAAAAGGCAATTTAGTATTTAAGCCAAATGAAGACCCTTATATGATACCAAATACAGATACCAATAAAAAAGGTAGCAAGTATTTAGAATGGGTAAAAACCATTAAGGCAATGGGCTATGAGTATCAAAGTAGAGTTCTTAATAGTGCCGATTTTGGTGCTTATACGAGTAGAGTTCGTTATTTTGGAATATTTGTGAAACAAGGTTGTGAAATTAAAATACAGTTCCCACAACCAACACACGCAAAAAAAGTACCTAAAAATAGTGAAATTCAACAATGGAAAGCAGTAAAGGATTTATTGAATTTTGATGACAAAGGCAATTCTATTTTTGATAGAAAAAAACCTTTGTGTGAAAAAACTTTGAAAAGAATTTATGCAGGACTGCAAAAGTTTGTACCTATTTCGCAGAAAGAATGGATTTTAAAGTATATGTCAAATAGTCCAACAACAGGCGTAAATCGTGGTGCAACTGTAAACGAGCCTTTGCATACGATTACAACGCAAAGTAGGTTAGGTTTATGTAGTATCAAGTTTATTGATGAGTACAAAACCGATAGACATCCGAGTGGAATAAATCAACCACTTTCTACAATAACTACGCAGGGAGGCAAAGGTTTAGTAAGTTGTGCTTTTATTGACAAATATTATGGTATTGCCAACGCACAAAGTATTGATAAGCCTTGTGATACCATTACAACGGTTGATAGACATAGTTTAATAC
>JAYTNF010000142.1:0-3415 GCA_043748455.1 Cytophagales bacterium | reverse complement strand
ATTTTTCACAATTTTGTAAATTATAGATTTTGTGCCGTTAGGCCAATTCCATTGCGGACATATATATTGGTAGAAAATTGCAATTATTCACCCTTTTTTGCTCCGTTAGGAGCTACATATAGCTCCTAACGGAGCAAAAAGAGGAGGAAGTATCTATTTTCTACCAATATATATGTCCGCAATGGAATTGGCCTAACGGAACAAAATTTATAATTTACAAAATTGTGAAATATGTTTCAAAAATAGTTCTCCATAAAAATTGTCGGACAACCATACTTTTCTACTTCACAATTTTCATTTCATTAATCAAATTCGTTGCACCTGCATATTTGTCAATCACAAATAACACATAGCGAATATCGGCATTGATACATCTTTTAAAATTTTTGTCAAAAACCAAATCACCAGTCATGGCTTCCCAGTTTCCATCGTATGCCAAACCAACCAACTCACCGTTGCCATTAATGACAGGACTTCCAGAATTTCCGCCTGTAATATCGTTATCTGTAATAAAAGCAACACCTAAACTGCCATTTGCACCATACATTCCGTAATCTTTTGCTTTATAAAGTTCTGTCAATTTTGCAGGAATGATAAATTCTTCGTTGCTTGGGTCTTCTTTTTCAAACATACCTTCAATAGTTGTTTTGAAATCGTATTTTACTGCATCTTTTGCTTTGTAATCAATCACTTTTCCGTAAGTCAAACGTAAAGTAGAATTAGCATCAGGATAGAAATTATAGTTTGGTTTCATTTCTCTAACTCCCGCCAAATAATCACGCATAGCTCTATCAATTTTTGCACCTGCTGCCACAACTTTTGGACGAATATCAGCATCATATTTCTTAGTAAAAGATTCCATAATTTGATAACCAATGTCGTTACTTAACACAGTTTCATCATAATTATTCACAAAATCTAAATACGTATATTTGCTAACAAACAATGAATTATCAAAAACATATTCTGCAAAAGCATTAAAATCATTGTCATACTTTTCTGAAATCATTTTGAAAATATCTGGGTGCTGTGCCTTAGGAACATCTTTGTAGAAATATGCCATCATAGCTGCAAAAACTTTTCTATCTGTTGCAGTGTTATAATCTTTGTAAAAATCTGCGGCTGCATCTTTCAAATTACCCAGCATTTTGTCTTTCATGGCTGCACCTTCGGGCTTTGCAAGCATTTGTTTCACACCATAAAAATTTTGTGCCATCCCAATAAATTCCACACCAAAAACACATTCACCACGATAGGTATTCCAAAGATTTACTTCACGCATTTCGCTATATGCTTTGTCAAAAGTAGGAATTGCATTTTTATAACCTTCATTTGTGCCTTTATTAGCCCAATCTTGGAATTCTTTTTCTACGCTGCGTTTATAATCTAATGTTTTTAGACGTTTTAAACCTTGATTTTGTCCGATAAAATATTTCCAATAATTGCTAATTCCTGCATATTTTGAGGCATACTTCAAACGAATTGCATCAGATTTATCCATATCTTGTTTCCACAATTCTAATCTTTTTGTACGCAATTTGATACGTGCAGGATTTGTTTCTTCTATGTCCATTTGAATTCCTGCTGCTGCACGATAACGGTCTGTACGTCCTGGGTAGCCCATAACCATCGTAAAATCACTTGCTTTTACACCTTTTAAAGAAATTGGTAAAAAGTGTTTTGGAACATAAGGAATGTTATCTTTTGAATATTCGGCAGGTTTTCCGTCTTTGCCCATGTAAATTCTGAACATCGAAAAATCTCCTGTATGACGTGGCCACATCCAATTGTCTGTGTCTCCGCCAAACTTTCCGATAGATTCTGGTGGTGCAAATGCCAAACGTACATCTTTAAAAACCTCAACCACAAACAAATAATAATCATTTCCTTTGTAAAAATCTTTTACATAACCATTATAATGTGTGTCTTTTGTAGCTTCTGCAACAATTTTTTTAGTTTCTTCAGCAACTAATTTTGTTCTTTCTGCTTCATCTTTTGCATCTTTTACTGCTGCCAAAATTCTTTTTGTAACATCTTCCATTCTTACTAAAAACGAAACATTTACACCTTGTGCAGGTAAATCTTGGTCAAAACTTTTTGAAGCAAAACCATCTCTTAAATAATTATTTTGTAATGTAGAATTGCTTTGAATGGCATCATACGCACAATGATGGTTAGTTAATAACAAACCTTGTCCAGAAATTAATTCGCCTGTACAAAAACTTTGTGCAGGATTTCCCGCATTTAAGCCACCAATAGCATCTTTCAAACTTGCCTTATTGACACTATAAAGCTGTTCGGCTGTTAATTTTAGGCCATTTTTCTTCATTTCGGCATAATTGCGGTTAAGCAATAAGGTTAGCCACATTCCTTCGTCAGCTTTTGCAATCTGTGTACTAAACAAAGTACAGACTGTCGCAAAAGCAATGGCTAATTTTTGCCATTGTATTTTAAATTGAAATTTCATAATAAAAAAAGTTAAGATGTTTTTAGTAATTTTAAATTTTGTAAATTTGTCAAAATTATAAAACTTATACGATTTTGTAAGATTTATTACACTTATTTTAAAGTTTTTTAGAATTAAAATTATAAAAACCACTATGCAACAAATTGAACAAATTAAGCAAATTATAGAAACAAGTATTGCAGTAAAACAAAAGTTGTTACTCAACGCAACTTTATTACAAACTGTTGAGCAAATTGTTCAGGCAACAGTTTCGGCATACCAATTGGATAAAAGGGTTTATTTTTGTGGCAATGGTGGCAGTGCGGCAGATGCACAGCATTTGGCAGCAGAGTTTTCAGGCAGATTTTATATCAACCGTAAACCTTTATATGCAGAGGCGTTGCATGTAAATACATCATATATTACGGCAGTTGCTAATGATTTTTCGTACAACGATATTTATTCACGTATGATAGAAGCCGCAGGAAGAAAAGGAGATATTTTATTTGCAATTTCGACTTCTGGCAATTCGCAAAACATCATCAACGCCATAGAAGTAGCTAAAAATCAAGGAGTTATCTGTATCGGTATGACAGGAGAAACAGGCGGAAAGATGAAAGAACTTTGTGATTTTTTGCTCAATGTGCCTTCAAAAGAAACACCAAGAATACAAGAATCTCATATTTTGTTGGGACATATTATTTGTGAATTAGTAGAAAAACAACTTTTTGGAGAATAGTTTTAAAGTAGGATTCATGACGAATATAGAATTTTATTACAAAAAATTACTATTTACTACTTATTTTTTCTATTTTTGCGACAAAACAATATATATAGCTTAGTAATTAAATAAAACTTATTGATTATCAGCAAGTTAAAAACTAATAACTTAAAACTTACAACTATTTATGGGAAGAGCATTTGAGTTTCGAAAAGCCCGCAAAATGAAACGGTGGGCAAATATGTCTA
>JAYTNF010000141.1:0-4109 GCA_043748455.1 Cytophagales bacterium | reverse complement strand
AGCAGCTTATCAGCAATATTTGCAAGGCTTAACAGAAGAAGAAAAAGCTGCATTAAGTGCTAAAAAATTCTATTATCAAATTGATTTTGAAAATAAAGGAGGTTTAGTAACGCCAATTATTCTTGAATTTGAATATGAAGATGGCACAAAAGAAACACAACGTATTCCTGCGGAAATTTGGAGAATGAATGACGCAAAAATATCAAAAGTTTTTGCAATGAATAAAAAAATTAAGTCTGTAAACATTGACCCATTGTTAGAAACTGCGGATATTGATATAGAAAATAATTCATTCCCTCGCAAACCAAAACCAAGTCGTTTTGAGGTGTTTAAACAAAAACAACCAGCGAATGAAAACCCAATGCAACGCAAAAAACGTGAAGAATCGGGTAAGCAACAAGGCACAAATTAAAAATATCTATTAGAGTTTATTAAGGACTGTAGCATAGACTTTAATAATCTCTACCAAACGGTATAATAGTTGCCCAAACTTATAAGATTTTATAAAATCTTATAAGTTTGGGCAACTATTATTTTTTAGGCAATGTTTCTATTACCTTGTAATTTGCTCTATAAACTACTTTTCTCTTTTAGAGAGTTTCAAGTTCCAAAAAGGTTTAGCAGCTATTCTATTAGCAATTTAGCTGAATACTGTAATTTATCAGACATTCCACTCGCATAAATTACGTACACACCTTTGGATAAATTAGAAACATCTATTTTGTTTTGCAAACTTGCATCAAAAATTTCTGCTTTTACAACCTGCCCTAATAAATTATAGATTTTCAAAGCATATTTTTGTTGGCTATTTTGTTGATTACTCTGTTGATTATCAGGCAAATGTAAAGTAATTTGTGATGTTGCAGGATTTGGATAAAAACTTAAAGGTATTGTTTTTGTGTTGTTAAGTATATCGTCAAGTAAACCTAATGGAATTTGGGAACTTGGAATTTCTCCTGTCCAAACACCACGCCCATGAGTTGCAATAACTACTTGATTATCAACAAGTTTCATATTCCAAACAACTACCGCAGGAAAATTATCATAGAATTTCCATGTTGCTCCCTCATCTAAACTTTCAAAAATACCTATTTCTGTACCTGCCCAAATCTTTTTAGGATTGCGAGGAAATACAAAAACTGAATAAGTAGAAACATCAGGAAAACCATTAGTACTTTTGCTACCAACTGTTGCAAAACCAGTTAAATCTTGCCAAGTTCTGCCTAAATCTTTTGTTCGCAAAATTTTAGGACGACCAGCCAAAGAGAAAATAGCAAAAGCAGTATTTTGTTCTGTTGGGTGTGGTTGCAAACCTGAAATTCCACCCATTGGAAAATCAGCAGTTGCATTTGGAAGTCTGTAATTTTCTGTTGGCACAAAACCATCTCCACCACTGTTAGACACGCAAATTCTTGTAAATGCAGTCATTCCTCCGCCTGCCCAAACAATTTGTGAATTTGCATCAGATACCCGCACATTTAATGAACTTGCACTTGCGGTTTCAGTAGCAGAAGTTCTACGAAATGCAAATGATTCTGGCACAGAGCCAAGTTTCCACGAAGCTCCAAAATCTGTACTTTTCCAAACCCCACTATTACCCACCATAAACACAGTTTCAGGATTGCGAGCCGAATAACCAATACGGCTAATAAAAGGTGCTTTATCTTTACCTTTATCTGTCATTCCAGAAGTAGCAGTTCCAAAACTTACACCTGAATTTCTCGAAATATAAAGTTCATTAAATTGGGAAGTTGTCAATAAACGTGATGGGTTTGTTGCATTAAAAGCCACTTCAAAACCATCACCACCAGTTGCCTTTGTATAACCTGTTGTTGCTGAAGGATTCAGTCCTGCAGGCGAAAACCAACAGCCATTGTCTTGTGCACCAAACGCATATTGATTTGCTCCTTTTGCTTTATCTACTCCATAACATTGTGTTGTGTTGTAATTATCACCACGTTGCGAAAAATTATTGCCACCATCATCTGAAACAGACATACCACCATCAGTGGTAATAATCATACGCAAATTATTGTTTATTGGTGCAAAAGTAATGCTATGATGGTCAACATGAACAACGTCATTGCCATTTCGTTTGCTAAATTCATTATAACCGTCTGTAATATTTGTGGTTGTGCTATTGCGTAAAATGGGTGTACCATAGCTAATTCTTAAAGTTGAATTTGGCAAAGATGTAGGAATCCACGTAGCTCCTGTTGTAAGCAAAGGCCAATAAGAGTAAATAGTTTGAGTTTCATGACCTCCATTTTTTGCAATTTCTGTACTTGGTGCTGCTTCATTGTATGGAATTGCGTGCACATACACATATTCACGTGCTAAATCATTATCATTTCTTGTTTCTAACTCAAAAGCACCATCTCTACGCTGGTCTCTAAAAGAAATCATAACTTGTTTATTTGTGGTCATGTCCCAAGCCTGAAAAGGCACATCAACATAATCTTGATAGCTATAACTTGCCGCAGGCACTCCCGAAGTTGAGCCTTGTGGCACTAAAAAACGGTGTGCTTTCTGTTTCAGACCTACTCCAAACCGTATTTCTATTGTTCTTCCTAAATTAGCATTAAGTAATTGCAATTTTCCACCCCAAAGTGAGAAATTTGTTACTGTAACAAAACTTAAAAATGCTCGTGTACCATTTTCTGAAACTCCTAACAAATTAGGGATTCCTTCTTTTGTGCCACTTTGCAAATCAACACGCCAAGCATTGACGCCACCTATAAATACTGAATTTTCGCTATTTGGTGATACCTCAGCCGCATTATCATACCAGCCTTGACCCGCTAAATAATGTGTATTTTTACCATCATCAAGTTTTTGCCACAAAGCACCTGCATTTTCAGAAACATAAACTGCTGATTCTGTGCTACTTACTTCTGCTGAAGCATATAGTTTATTAGGATTTTGTGGTGCAATAGCTAACTCAATTCTTCCTGCTCCCATAATCCCTTCACTTGCTGAGTTCCAATTAAGACCTGCATCTGTCGATTTCCAAATTTGCCCACCATTTACAGTTGCATACAATACATTAAAATTATTTTGTGTTGCAATAATTTGTTCGCAACGAGCATCACTTTTAAAAACTGTTGTCCATGTAGCACCTCCATCTGTACTTCTTTGAATGCCCGTTGCAGTTGATGCCAATATCAAATTTTCATTAGTTGGTGCAACGACAAGCCGAGTAACAAAAGCAAAATTAACATCACTTGATGTTGAACTCAATGCCTGCCATGTATTACCACGATTTGTAGATTTAAAAATTCCGTTTCCCATAACAGAACCCACATTACCATAACCTTCGCCTGTGCCTGCATAAATCACATTTTGATTTGAAGCTGACATAGCCAAAGCATTTGTGGCAAGATTTGGCAAATTTGGAGTGAGATTTGTCCAAAGTGTGCCACCATTTGTAGTTCGCCAAATACCACCACTTGCTGCACCAACTATCCATGTGTTTCGGGTTGCATCTGCGGGGTCAATAATGATAGTACGAGTCCTTCCTGGTACATTAGATGGGCCTCTTTCTACCCATTTTATAGAATCATCTGCTTCTGTTCTACTTGCTGCCAAACGACCTACTGCCCGATGATACTCAGCTAATTGATAACCAAATAGATAAGAAGGTTTGTCTTCGTCAATGGCTGTGCGTATTAACTGAAAATATTTATCATATTCATCAGGTTGATTGGCTTTGTGATAGCCATTTTGCCTACGTTTTTTCTTCATCTCAAATTCCTCTTTTTGCATTTGTTGAGAGGTTTTTTCGATACTTGCAATGGTTGCAATTTTTGGGTAGAAAACATAGCTTGCCGTTGCTGTTAAAGCAATAGCAAAACCACTTATTAAATATTTTTTCATAACTGTGTGATATGGTTATTTATTCTCGTAATTTTTCTATTTGTTCCAAACTTAAACCTGTATATTTGGCTATTTTTTCGTTGGTTTCATTGTCTGCTAACATATTTTTAGCAATTTCAATAGCTTTCTCTTCTCTTACTCTTTCTTCTGCCTCCATTTGCAAAGAAAAAACCTCACTTGCTTTATAATGCAAATAATCTAAATAACGGTTGTAGCTATATTGTTGCTCTTGA
>JAYTNF010000140.1:0-7273 GCA_043748455.1 Cytophagales bacterium | reverse complement strand
GGATTTTAAACAAACTTTGAAACCCGAAATTATCCCTATTCACGAAGATAAAAGCAAGAAAAACAAAGGCAGTAAAGATGAGGAAGACGAAATTACGGTTATTGGTGGCGAAATTGGCGAAGGTGATTATGTGCAATTAGACGGTACAAATACGGTTGGTCGGGTGATTTCTGTCAATAAAAAAGACGTTTCTATTTCTATTGGCGACTTAAAATCTAACATAAAAATTAACCGTTTGGTAAAAATTAGTCGCAAAGAATTTAGGCAAAAAGACATTGTTATTCAAACTCGAAATTATGGTGTGGATATGGTCGAAAAGCAAGCAAATTTCACTTTTGACATTGATGTTCGAGGTAATCGGGTGGAAGAAGTGCTGCCAAAAATAGAGAATTTCATAGATAATGCGGTAATGTTGGGCTATAATCAAGTGCGAATTGTTCACGGAAAAGGTGATGGCATTTTGCGACAAGTTATTCGTGAAACTTTGCGAAAATATAAGCAAGTTCGCAATACGGAAGACGAACACGCAGATAGGGGAGGGGCAGGGATTACGGTGGTGAATTTGGTGTAGGGTTTTAAACTTTTGGAAAGTTTCAAACTTTCCAAAAGTTAGTTGTATTTTAAAATAATAAGTAGCCAAACAAAATAAACGAAGTAAAATGGCAGTTTATCAATATTATTTAGCAGTTGTTCCAAAACAAGGAATTGAAAAAAAACATTATTCCATTCCAAATGAAATTAGAGTTAATACAGAAAAAGGGGTTTTTGAATCTGACGCTGAAATCTATTGGAAAGAAGTAGAAATGAAAGCTGACGACATTGTTTCAAAAATTGACTTAATTATTACAAGAGCAAAATGGGGAAATGACAAAACAAGTATTAATTGGAAAGCTTATACCAACCAAGTTGATAACGATGCGGCTATTCATTTGGACGAAGAATTATTGACA
Source organism: Cytophagales bacterium (assembly GCA_043748455.1). GTDB lineage: Bacteria > Bacteroidota > Bacteroidia > Cytophagales > Thermoflexibacteraceae > JAAFKA01. The sequence goes on along the minus strand of JAYTNF010000140.1, from coordinate 6,323 downwards.
ATTAGAGAATTTTCTTTCCGTGCAGATTTAAGAGAAAAGGATTTTATCTTCTTGAAAAATATGATAGAGTTAGGAAAAGAAAATGAATGGTTTTTTATGGATAGAAAAGGAAAACTAATGAAACCAGATTTTGAGGAAATTAAAAATAGTATTCGAAACTCAAATGCTTATAGCTTTTTGAAAAATCCAATTAAATTTTTAGAAAATATTGATAAGAAAAATAAATAAAGTTTTTGTTTTTCAGGTAAATTTTCTACCTCTTTTAATTTTCATTGCCCTAAAAGTTAGCAAACTCCTTAATTTTTAGGGTTTTTTTATTGCACTTCCACAAAGAAATTTAGAAAACTTGCAGAAATATTACAAAATTTACTTGTAGCATAGACTTTATTCTGTACTTTGATTATAAAAAATATACAATTAACTACATTGGTGCTTATTGTCAATATTGCAAGCATGCTAAATAAAAGTAGTTTGAAAGCTATATTTTATATACAAATGTTACATAACTTTTTATTATGTTAAATAATTTAATTAAAAACTTAGATTAAATAAACTTATTAGTGGCTACAAAATAAGTATCTAAAATTCAATTAAAAAGTTTATTTTATTTTGTTGTTTATTTTCCTTATAAAATAAACTTTTAATTAACTACAATAGTTGTAATGTTATTAATTCATATTGTATGAAACATAACAAAAACTCGATGGATACTTTAAATGATACTCACCAAAAATACAAAGATGTGAAAGTTAATCTTAATTTTGATGATTCAAATCTTATTGATGCTATTGGTGATGAACATATTGCTACCTCGCATGATACACCTATGCGTGCCGATGCTTTTTTGATGAGTGATGAAACTAAGATTCAGCACATAGAGCAGCATTTTAGAGAAATCATGAACATTCTTGGTTTAGACCTAAATGATGATAGCCTAAATGGTACACCGCATCGTGTAGCAAAAATGTATGTAAAAGAAATTTTTAGTGGATTAAATCCCAACAACAAGCCAGACATTAAGTTATTTGATAATAAGTATAATTACAATGAAATGTTGGTAGAAAAAGATATTACATTTTACTCTAACTGTGAGCATCATTTTGTACCAATAATTGGCAAAGCCCATGTTGCCTATATTTCTAACGGTAAAGTAATTGGTTTGTCAAAACTCAATAGAATTGTCCAATATTTTGCAAAACGTCCTCAGGTACAGGAAAGATTAACTGTCCAAATTGCAGAGGAAATTAAAAGAGTTTTGCAATGTGAAGATGTTGCTGTTGTTATTGATGCTGTTCATTTATGTGTGTCATCACGAGGCATACAAGATGTAAGTAGTAGCACCATTACCGCAGCATATCACGGAAAATTTAGGGAAGAGGCAACTAAAAATGAGTTTTTACAGTATGTAGGCAAAAAATAGTTGTTTAATTTTTATAATTATAGGGAATAAATGTATGTAAACGTAAATTTTCTTATACCTTTATTCTCTGTAATTTTTTCTACCATCTATTCGTAAAGATTTGGGCTTTTGTAATAAGTTATACCTTTTAATGGAATCTTGCACCATTTTTTTCTGCAATGAGTCATGATTTAAGTGCATGCCCTCAAATTTTCGTAGGTTTTGAGTTAAAAAATTTAGAGTTTGTTGTTTTTTATTTTGCTCAGTTTGATAAAGTGGCAAATCCTCTCGTTTCTGGGCAAAAATAGCTGTTGAAAACATGCTAAGGAATAGCAGTAGGGTAGGGGCAAAAATAAATTTTTTTGTTGCTTTCATTGTATTATCTTAGTACAATTTTGTCAAAATAATTGCTAAAATTATACCAAAGTTATTGTAAGTTCTTAATTGTAAGTTTTAAATTTTATAACTTGTTGATTATCAAATATTTGTAATCTTTAAAATTAATCTTTAACATTAACTTAAATGTAACTAATTGATTGTCAATAATTTAGAAATTTTTAAACTTACAATTTTAAACTTAGAACTTTTTTATTAATTATCCTAAATATGTCTTTAAGGCTTTACTTCTTGATGTATGACGCAAACGTCTAATAGCTTTTTCTTTGATTTGTCTTACCCTTTCTCTTGTTAGATTAAATTTTTCGCCAATTTCTTCTAGCGTCATTGCATGCTCACCATTTAATCCAAAATATAACATAACTACATCAGCTTCACGCATCGTAAGTGTAGATAATGCACGCTGAACTTCTTTGCGCAAAGAATCACTTATTAAACCTGAATCTGGTGTGTCTTCACTGTCATTTTCTAAGACATCTAATAAACTATTTTCTTCACCTTGTACAAAAGGTGCATCCATAGAGACGTGCCTACCTGAAATTTTTAGTGTATCCACTACTTCGCTTGTCGAGACTTCTAATACTTCTGCCAACTCGTCGGGCGAAGGTTCCCGTTCAAACTTCTGTTCGAGTTCTGAAAAAGTTTTAGAAATTTTATTCAATGAACCCACACGATTTAAAGGCAAACGTACAATACGAGATTGTTCAGCCAAAGCCTGCAAAATTGACTGACGAATCCACCAAACAGCGTATGAAATGAATTTAAAACCTCTTGTTTCATCAAACCGTTGAGCAGCTTTAATCAATCCTAAGTTTCCTTCATTGATTAAATCTCCCAAAGAAAGACCTTGATTTTGGTATTGTTTAGCCACAGATACGACGAAACGTAAGTTAGCTTTTGTTAATCTTTCTAAGGCAAGTTGGTCACCATCTCTGATGCGTTTTGCCAAATCTACTTCTTCATCAGGGGTGAGCAAATCTACCTTACCAATTTCTTGCAAATACTTATCTAAAGATTGCGATTCTCTGTTGGTAATTTGTTTGCTAATTTTCAGTTGTCTCATTTCTATAACGGGATTTTATTGCCATACTGAATTTGTATCAAATTTTATCACTATTTTATTTATACAGTAAACTGTAACAATGTTTTAACGTAAAAAGAATAAAAAGGTTTCAATAAATTGCAAATAATTAAAAAAAAATAAAAATATACTTTTTTTAAGCAAAAAATAGTTATATATCCAACAACGCTTTTCATTATTTGCTATTTACTTAATATTTCTAAAATCTAATGCTAAAAGTTTTTTTGCTGAAAAACCTGTTATAATGACAACTAAAATAGTCATACTTCCTCCAAAAATTACAGATTGTACCACACCCATAAATTTTGCGGCGGCTCCTGATTCAAAAGCACCAATCTCATTTGATGAGCCAATAAAAATATTATTTACTGCCGATACTCTACCTTTCATGTTATCAGGTGTGAGAGTTTGAACTAAGGTGCTGCGTATAACAACACTTACACTATCAAAGGCACCAGTCATAAATAAACAGATGATTGAAAACCAAAAACTGGTTGATATTGCAAATAAAATTGTGCTAATTCCAAATCCAATCACGCAGGTTAATAATAGAATTCCTGCATTTTTACCAATTGGTTTATAAGCTAAAATAGTTGCCATAACTACTGCACCAATTGCAGGTGCAGCACGTAAAAATCCCAAGCCACTTGCACCAGTGTGCAGAATATCTTTTGCAAAAACGGGTAATAAAGCAACTGCACCACCAAATAAAACTGCAAATAAATCTAATGATAAAGCACTGACTAACAACTGATTACTAAACACAAATCTTAAACCTTCTTTAATTCTATCTCTTACTCTTTCTCCAATAATTATTTGAGGAATAGGTTTTGAGGCAATACAAAATGCCGCAATTATTGCAAAAAAGACTAAAGCTGTTTGTATGGCATATGTTGCAACAATACCTATATAAATATACAATAAACCAGCAATCGCAGGTCCTGCAACCGAAGCAAATTGCCACGTATTACTACTCCAAGTTACAGCATTTTTATAAATAGATTTATCAACTATTTGCCCCATGAAAGCTGTTATTGATGGACTCATAAAACCTCTTGCAATACCTGTAAAGAAAATAATAGTGTAAATACTTATTAAAAGCTCATTATTTGAGATAAAATTTGGAATTTGTTTGCTACAATAAGTTAAGGTCAGTAAACCAAATCCACAAGCCAATAAAATTCCTAAACAACTAAGAATAATATGTTTTCTATTTTTGCTATCTGCTAAGTGTCCTGCATATAAAGCAACTGTAATAGCAGGAATGGCTTCGGCAAGTCCAATTAAACCCAAAGAGAGTGCATCATTTGTGATTTCATAGACTTGCCAACTTACAATAACTGCCTCAATTTGAATGGCTAAGGTAATTAGTAAACGCAGGATTAAAAAAAATCTAAATTCTATATTACGTAATGCAATATATGGGTCATGTTTGATTATCATAGGACAAAATTGTTATTAAGATTTGTCCTTAGACAAATGGTTAAATAGATTTTATAAGTGCTTGAAATTGAATAAGTTATAGCTATGTTATAGTTATTTTGAAAATACATTAGACTTGTTTTCAGCTTATCCAACAAATATAAATGATATTTGTTAAGTATTCAAGCAAGTTTTATCTTAATTGAATTTTCTATAAAAACTTATAAAAATTAGAGATTACTAATATATGTAGTATAGACTTTATCTATGCTTTTAATTATCTCTCTTTATTAGGTACTGTATAGAATTATAGTTTGCATGTCATAAACTTAAAGTAAAGTATCTTTATCTATTTTCATAAATTTACATAACTTTGAAATAAAATTGCAAGTTGGTTTAAAATTTACAAAATGATAATTTTATTAGATAATTTTGATTCTTTTACTTATAATTTAGTTGATTATTTTAAGCAATTAGGCTTGGAAATTAAAGTTTTGAGAAATAACGTGGCACTAACAAAAATTATTGCTTTACAACCCAAAGCTATTATTTTATCTCCTGGGCATGGAACTCCAAAAAATGCAGGAATTATGATGGAACTCATATCAGAGTTTTATTTAAAAATTCCAATATTAGGCATTTGTTTAGGGCATCAAGCATTAGGCGAGTTTTTTGGTGCTACTTTGCAAAAAGCAAAAAAACCAATGCATGGAAAAATATCGGTATTACAAGTTGTTGATAATGAAGTAAATAGCACTGATAAGATAAGTTTTTTATTTCACAATTTACCAAAGCAATTTAATGTTGTTCGTTATCATTCTTTAATTATTCTTGATGATTCCAAAGAATTAGACGTTTTGGCTTATACTCAAAATAAGGAAACAGGAGAAAAAGAAGTTATGGCTTTTTGCCATAAAAACCTCCCAATTTGCGGCATACAATTTCATCCAGAAGCTATTTTAACAGAATTTGGATTAGAAATTTTAAGGAATTGGTGTTACCACATTGCAACAATTATCATTTAATTTAGTTACATTTATCATGAAAAAGATACTACCAACTATTTTTATAGCCATTTTAACGGCTGTTTTTTTTAATGCTTGTCGTTCTGATGATGACGAAGCTTTACGATTTTTTTTGCGGGGCAAAACAAGTTTAGAATCTTATGATTACAAAGAGGCTATTCGTTTTTTTGACGAAGCCATAAAAAAAGATAGTCTATTTGCAAAAGCATACATTAATCGAGGTGTAACATACGAACAAATAAAGGACTATGAACATGCTTTTGCAGACTACTCAAAAGCTATTGCGATAGCTGGCGACAGCTTACCTGAGGCTTATTATAACCGTTCAAATGTGCTTTTTGAATTGCAACGCTACGAAGAATCACTTGCAGATTTGAATAAGACTTTGATGAGTTATCAAGACAGTGCCAATGTGTATGTGAGCCGTGGCACCGTTTATAGCAAAATTCAGAAATTTCCAGAGGCAATGGCAGATTTTCAAAAATCCACAAACTTAAATCCTAAAAATGTTGACGCATGGATAAATCTGGGTGTTATTGCTTATCAACAAAAGAACTTGGTACAAGCAAAGGAATATTTTAATAAAGCTATTACCCTAGACGCAAATCAAGATTTTGCACTTAATAATCTAGGTCTAGTTTTGGCAGAGCAAGGCAATTTCAATGAAGCAATAAATTATATAGATAAAGCTATTGCAAAAAACCTTTACAATCCTTACTACATTAGTAATAAAGGTTATATTCTTACACAGCTAAATAAGTTAGAAGATGCAGAAGAATTATTGCAAAAATCATTGAGTTATGATGATAAAAATGGTTTTGCTTATCGGAATTTAGGTATTTTGAACACAAAAAAAGGCGAAATCACAAAAGCAATTAGCAACTTTGAAAAATCACTTGCCTTAGATTCTACTGTAACCAATATTTATAGCTATTTGGCTGATGCCTATCAACAAAATCAACAAACTGAAAGGGCTTGCCAAACTTGGAAAATTGCCCAG
>JAYTNF010000139.1:0-12474 GCA_043748455.1 Cytophagales bacterium | reverse complement strand
AAATTCAAATTCAATAGTTTTCTTTGCTCTTATGCCATCTTCGGGCTTCACTGCCAAACAAATTGAATGTTCTGATGAGCCTTGTGTAATTAGAACTACACTAATTTTATCTAATGCCAAAGAATTGAATAAACGTGCAGAAATTCCCGCAACGCCAACCATTCCGCTGCCTTCAATACGCAACAAAGCAATGTGAGAAATGGAAGAAATGCCCTTTATTGCCTTTCCTTCGGGGTTTTTGTCATTGCCAATTACAGTTCCTTTGAATGCAGGTTTAAAAGTATTGCGAATAATTATCGGAATATTTTTTTTCATTGCAGGCAACATTGTCGGCGGGTGAATAACTTTTGCCCCAAAATGCGACATTTCCATTGCCTCCTCATACGTGAGTGTAGGCAAAGAAAATGCTTGTGGCACTTTGCGAGGGTCTGCGGTCATTACACCATCGACATCTGTCCAAATTTCGAGTTCTTTTGCGTCAAGTGCTGCTGCAAAAATGGAGCAACTGTAATCAGAGCCACCACGACCAAGCGTAGTTGTGATGCCTTCGGAATTTGAGCCGATGAAACCTGTTGCAATAATCATTTGCGGATTTTTGGCTACAAAATCTTTGATAAGTTGGTTTGTGAGTTCAAAATTTACGGCTGCTGACGTGAAATTGCTGTCTGTTTTTACCACTTTTCGAGTGTCTAAATAAACGGCATTAAGTCCTGCTTCTTTGCAAGCCTCCGAAACTATGAAACAAGAAAGTCTTTCGCCAAAACTGACTACATAGTCTAATGTTCTGTTACTCAACTCTTTAACTAAGGAAATTCCTCGTAATAAGTCTGCCAATTCGTTGAGCATTGCCTTGACTGCGGACAAAGTTTTGTCTTGTCTGTTTGGCGAAACCAAATTTCTGGCACAGTTCAAATGTTTTTGCTCGATGTCTGAAAACAGCACTTGGTAACTTTCTTCGCCTTGTGCAGCTTTTTTTGCAGTTTCTATGAGTTGGTCGGTAATTCCGCCCAAAGCCGAGCAAATGGTTATGCGAATGGATTTATCGGCTTTCATTATCTCGATAATTCCCTTTATTCTATCGGAGGTTTGAACGGAAGTACCGCCAAATTTGATGATTTTCATTGTATTTTATAAAATAGTTGCGAAAAGCAAAAGTAAGAAATTTTAGGAAAAAATAGGTTTTGTGAGGGGGGAATTTGATTTTTTTGTTTGTTGTTTAGGCGTTGGGGAACAAAAAATGACAAAAAAACTTTTCGCCTTTGTTTTCTGTTCCGTTAGGAACTTCATATTGGTAGAAAAACACAACCACCGAAACATCTTTGCACCGTAGGTGCTAAACTACATCAGGTATAGCACCTACGGTGCAAAACGGAGGGAAAGAGCAACTTTTTGCTACCAATATACAGCCCTTACAGGGCAAAAAGCACTTTTTTACGTTGGCAATGGTACTTTTCGCACCTTGACAATCATAAAAAATATACCTACAATTTCCTACAAAACAAAACGGAAAGACATTTGCATATCTTTCCGTAATAATACTAAAATTTTAGGCAGCTATCTACTCTCCCACATATTATTGCAGTACCATTGACGTTACAGGGCTTAACTTCTCTGTTCGGAATGGGAAGAGGTGGAACACCTATACTATTACCACCTTTTGCCTCTGTTAAACTAAACTTACGATTGGAAGGTTTGCAATAAACCTAACAATTCTGAAAATAGCTCTATTGTCCAATATGCAATTTGCACACGAACAAGAAAGTCTTTGTTGTTAATTTTCATTTAAAAACTTAATAAATTAAACCATACGAAACTTGTATATAGTTTTAAGCTGAGCTTTTTATTTAGTTTTTACGCAGTAATGTTTCGTTTGCCGACAGGCAATGCAAACATACAATTTTATTTAGAAAAGTAACGCCATTTTTTTATAATAAAATGAAGTTTTAATCTGAAACGACCATTACCTACTTTTTTTACCGCCTCCGCTAACTCACTACGGGTGCAGTTAAATGCAACACAAGCATCTCTAACTTCCCACTCTTCACTTAAATTAACAAAGTTTGCATCGTACTTTTTCTTCGTTAAATCATCTCCTTTAAATTTCATAACCATTGGAATTAAATTTTAATTATTTCGCCTACTCTCTTACAGGTTTTTGGGCAAATCACCTTTTCAATAGTAGTACATACGTTATGTTTGTGGGCAGGTTGTAAAAAGTTGTTGCGTTGTATGCAACAAGGCAAAAAAATAAAAACCACAAATCTTTACAGAGATTTGTGGTTGGTGGGTTTAAGCTGCTACATATACTAAGGTGTCTATGCTTACATCAAATATAGAGGCGTATCTGGCAATTAACAAGGTATCGAGTTCTTTTATTATTCCGTTTTCTATTCTACTTACGCAAAATTTGGATATGTTAATGCGTCTGGCTACTTCTGTTTGCGTTAATTTTTTGCTTTTTCGTAGGGATTTGAGTAACAGCCCTATTTGTGGGTAAGTTTTTGTTGTTTTAAGCATCTAATCTGATATTGGTGAAACCATAAGACTAAACCGCCTTGTTTATGACAAAGACAACAGAAAGTAACAAGATAATAAGAATTATTTTGTAAAAATTTACCCACAAATAGGGCAATTAATCAAATGTAAAAGTTTCCCAACTAACTATACAGTTTGGGTTTTCTTTCTCAAACTGTTGTATTTCTAAACTATTGATTTGGTTATCAGTACAGTCTAATCGTTGCAAATTCTTCAACTCTCGCAAAGAGGCTAAACTCTCAATTTTATTGTGATGACAATCTAAAACTTGCAAATTTTTCAACTCTCGTAAAGGTTCTAAACTTTCAATATTATTAGCACCACAATATAGTTTTTGCAAATTTTTACAACCTTGTAGTCCTTGTAAACTACTAATCTGAGTAATGGAACAATTTAGCTCCTGCAAATTTTCCAATTCTCGCAAAGGTTCTAGACTGCTGATATTATAATTCCTACCACAATCTAATTCTTGCAAATTTTTCAACTTTCGCAAAGGTTCTAAATTACTGATTTTATTGTCGCTAAACACTAATACTTGTAAATTTTTCAACTCTTGTAAAGGCTCAATTGTATCTGCTCCTAAATTATGAAGCCACATAGTTGTTATTTGATAAATTTTCTTAAGACTTTCTAAGGTTATTTTAGGCATTTGCTGAGACAATCTCTTTTTAAATACCAACTCGTAAAATTGAAAGCAATCCAGCTCTATACGTATATATTGTTCTTCATCAATAAGTATAGTTTCATCTCTACTCAATAAAATTCCTTTTTCAAAACATTCCAAATGTGCTATAAAAAGATGTTGCCAAGTGTAAACATTATCTTCACGGTTAGGGTCACGGAAGTCATCCCAGACAGTGTATAAATTTCCATACTTCAACAATCCATCCCACCATTCCATAGTCAAAGGACATTCTTCTTCTTTTTTCGTATTTTGTTTTCCAAAATATTCTTTGAGTATATCGTTAAACTCTGTTTCAAATTCGGTTACAATTTGGTTTTCGTGTTTAGATACTATTATACTTTCTCGGTGGCTTTGAGCTGCTTTGGTGTAGTTATAAGAGAACCCATTACTACGGTTTGGCTGTCTATAATGCAGTATTTGTGGTGCATCAGTAAGTTTCCGTCTTGTGTGAGATATACCTCCGCCCCGTTTTTGCTTAGCGTGTCAAAATCTACGCCTTTTTCTTGGTTTATGTCGTCATAGAGTGCTATCAGTCGTATTTTTACGCCTTGTTTTAGCTTTTCTATCAGCACATTATAAATTTCTCTGTCTGTAAACCACGCCACCGCTATCCAGATACTGCGTTGGGCATTGTTCATTTGTTTGATAATTTCGGGCTGTATTTGGTTGCTTCCTCTGTTTGTGATGGCTATTTGCATAAAAATTATGATTTGCAGTAAAGTTAATAAATTAACTAAAATTTTGTGATTTTTTGGGTAAGAATTTGATTTTTTTGGGTACATTTGCAATGCCTATCGTTTAGGACGTGTGTGGTTGGGAAACTGTAAAAAGCTATGTGAAAATGTGGCAAAACCACGTAGGCGAAAATCCCTTATTCAGTATAAGGGATTTTATTTTACATAAAAAGTTTGTAAAGCAAGCCTATTCTTTTTGTAAAGTGCTTTTTTGCTACTTGTAATTACTCTTACCTCCAAAACTGCGGTGTAAGTTTCTGCATAATTATTTTCAATAGTTTTTACAAATTTGATACATTCTTTGCCCTTTCTTTTACCACCATTTATAATTTCGTCAGCTTCAAAAATAATTTTATGCAATAAATAGAAATCTTGTGTATTCAACGGTCTTTGCCCTCGCTGTATTTCATTAGGTTTACTATGTTGATTAATGGCGTGAATGATAGCAAAATTATCTAAACTAACTACAAAATTTTCAGTATCTATACCCACAGCTATCTTTATTCTATTTGCCAAAATAGTATCAACCGAACCAACATCTTGCGAAAAAAGTTGGTTTGCAGGAAAATTTGCTATAAAATGGAATAGATTATCTACTAATTCGCTAAAATTCATCTGATTTGGGGTAAAATATTTAACAAAACAAAAATAGTAAGAAATATAAATTTTTGTTACATTTGTGCATAGAACAAAACGGTTTTGGACGTTGAGTGCGTAGGGGGCAATAGTCAAATATTGCATCTTTGGCACGTTGTTTTAAAAAAGGTTTCTGTTATGAAGATAGCAGAAACCTTTTTTGTTTTATAGAAAAGCAAAAGTAAAGATTTTTTAGGAAAAAATAGGTTTTGTGAGGGGGGGAATTTGATTATTTTGTGTAACTTTGTGATAAAAGAAATTACTGTATGAAATAAATTATTAATTTAATAATTAGCTCACCCAAGCAAATTGCTTTTTAGCTTGTTCTTTGGTAAGAACTATGTAAGTTTTAATATTCATCAATTTCATATAAGACCTTAATTCAGTTTTATATTTTGTATTTAGCATAGCCATATAAGTAATATCTGTTTCTTGCCAATCTACAATAGTGAGTAATTTAATAGTCGTTTGATTGGAAATAGTAAATGGAGAACACTTTTGGATTTGCGTACTATATGGCTTATCTAGTAAAATAGACACAAACATCAACAAACTATCTATCGTTTTTTTGACTAAATCATAAGTACGATATTTTGTAATGCCCTCTTTCATTTCCTTAATTTTTTCTCTATCGAAACTAATATCATCTTCTTCTTGTAACTTATTATTTTGCCAACCTTTTAGCTCAATAAGATAGAGAATATCTGCATTTTTATCATACCAACAACAATCCATTTCCTTGATACCTTGCAGTTGCTTATGCCCTTCGCAAGTTTGAAAACGGAAAAAGTTATTATCTGGGAAAGTCAAAGTAATTCCACTTTCAGTAATTGGTGTCATAGCTAAGAATTTAAGTCTATTTCTATTTCTTGGTCAAACATTTTAATAGCTTCTTCTATTACCGAGTTAGCTGGGAGAACACCATCAATCAAGCTATGAAAAGAATTTTTTACATTTTCGCCCCGTTCTCTGGTCAAGTTCCAACACAAAGTAGGTAGGCTATCTCTTTTAGAACAAATAGCTAATTGCTTGATAATAAAATAACTATGCGATGCTATAAAAATTTGTACGCCTGCTTTGCTCATAGCTACCAACATTTCTACCAACAGTCTAATTGCGTCAGGGTGCAAAGCTGTTTCTGGCTCGTCCATAAACAAAACCGTACCTTTGCCTAATTGTCTATTCGTAATTAAAGTATTCAGAATACCAATTTTTTTAATTCCTTCGGCGGTTTGCTGCATAGAAAACTGTTGATTACCTTTTTTAAAAATAAAAGGTTGGTCGCTAAGTCCTGTTTGTTCTATTTTGCCTTCAAATAAATCTTCTAAGGATTTATTGACTTTGCTAAGTTCATTGGCAACTCTGCCTTTTGTGGAAGGTAAATCTAAGGAATTTATCAAGTCTAAATAAGTGTCGTCAAAACCAACCCCATAAAATTTATTTCTAATATTGCGTATATCAGCAAAAGCCGTTAAAACTTCTTTGGCAGGAATAAAAAGGGCATTGATAAGTTCGTCAGGAATAGCTTCCACTGGGTCGGTACAATTCGTAATGTTTTTTTCTGTTCTCTCCCCAAAAGAGTAGTTAATAGGTTGTTTGTATTTATTGTTATTAATTGCAATAACTACATTCACTTCTAACTTTTCGTTTGCACCTTTTTGCACCAATTCGCCTAAGCCCAAACCATTTTTTCGGGGCATAAAAGTATCAAACAACTTATCGGGCAACTCTTTTTTAAAAGTTGTATCTGATGTTTTAGATTTTAAACTGTATATTTCTAAGGTTTTTACAGTAGCATACAATAGTTTTAAAAGACCTGTTTTTCCTGTATCATTTTTGCCAACAATCAAATTAATAGCTGGCAAGTCCTCAACTTGTAAGGCTGAATGAGCCATAAAATTTTTAATTGTAACAGAATGTAGCATCAATAAGTAGTTAATTTTATTGTAAATAAAATTAAAAGTTGTGGAAATTCAAAATATACGCAAAAATTAATAGGTTTTCGTTGGCAATAGTTTTTCAAGCACCAAATCTACACCAATTCGTGTGCCTTTGATGTGTGGTTTGCCATATAAAATTTTGGGATTAGACACTATATAGTTTTGCCATTCCATAGTTTCTGTTTTAATTTTGTTTCCAAAGATACTTATTTAGGCGTTGGGGAACAAAAAATTAGGTATTTTTTTGTTATCTACAAACTCCACAAGTACCACCATCTTTTGCACAATATTTACAGTATTTGCAATTTTTGCAAGCACGACAAGAACTTTTACCATAACAAGTGGCTTTTTCTATACTATTTTGGCTATTTCCTAAACTAAGTAAGGAAATTAGTAAAAATGTGGTGAGGATTTTCATAATTAATCAAAAATTATTTTGCCTTTGGAATAACCATAATTACTTTCTACAATTAAAACAACTTCTTCATTAGTTGCATATTCATAGCAATATTTTGTTTGAACAAAATATTTTGTTCCATCTATTTGGTATAAATCTTTTGCTTTCTTTGTCAATTTTACTATAAACTTACCTGTTTCCATTTTTGTTGGCACAAGAATAAACTCAACATATTCAATATCGCCATCTTTTTCAAGCACTTTTGTATCACTATTTTCAGGTACAATACCTACATAGAAATTGCTAATATCATAGTCAGAACTTCTTTTATACGTAAAACTACTGAATGTGAATATAATTAGTAAAAATGTGATTAAGAGTTTCATAAATATAATGGTCTTTTATATTACTCCCGTTCAGGAAAAATTACTTGTTTATTAAGATTAGCAAAATAAATGGTATCTAAATCAGCTTCAAAAAAACGAAAATCACTACGAGATAGCTCTATACCAGTATCAACTTCACTATCTATTTTAAGAAAACATTTAGATACTTTTTTAATTTCTGCAACAAAGTAAATATTGGTATAACTATTTGATACAGTATATTTATGAAATCTATCAACTAAATCTTTATTTTTTAACTTTAATCTTATAGAATTTCTCTCATAAAAATTTTTATTCAAATTAATATAATAACAAGTATCAGCATCTATAATGTCATCAATATTAAAATTTTCATTTGATATTAAAACTTTGTGTGGTTTTTTAAATATATTTTGATAGAAAATTGTAAAATTTTTCTCTGATTTTAGGGTATCAAACAATAAATTTATTTTTTCTTGTTTGATTATGCTATTACAATAGTTATTTATGATTGCATCTAATTTAGCTCTAGCCTCAGTGCGTAATTCATTATTAGATTTTTTCTTCTCTCCACAAGAAAAAAGTAACACAACTATAAATAGTAAAAAAGATATTTTTTTCATATATTTTCTTTGTTCATAAATCGTGGAAATGCTTTAAGAGAAACAAAAGGCAATAAAAGCCAAGAAATATATCTAAAAATATTACGCCAAAGAAATTTAGTATCAGACATATATTCATTAAAAAAAACTGTTTCGCTTGAATGTGCAACAAAATAAGAAGCTACTTTTTGCCCCTCATCTGATTTGGAAAATGTATTTAACATATCCTCATATTGAGAACTTGACATAGTTATAAATAAACATTCCTTTCTTTCTGCCTCATAAACATCAGGATGACATTCAGTAGGATTACTAATTGCATAATATTGCCTTGTTGCGTGAAAACCTATTAGGTAAGCAACTAAAAAGCACCATAAATAAGTGTAACCGTAACGATATAAGTGATTTTTCATAGTTATTTTTAAATAGAATTATTTACATTTTTCTTTAATAGTGTCATAAGCCTCTTCATAACCTAATTCACCAGCTTTGCTAAAATTTAAACAAGCACTATCTTTTTTTCCTAAATTATATAAACTTGCTGCTATGTTATAATAACAAATTCCACACTTTTTATTTATAGATGCAGCTTTGGTAAAGTCTAAATAACTTTCATTATATTTTTTTAAATTAAAATAAACACCTCCACGAGTAAAATATGTTTCGACATCTTTATTTCCTAATTCAATAGCTTTTGTCAAGTCAGATAAAGCTCCACGAGTATCTGATAATTTATTTTTATAAACACCACGCATACGGTAAGCAACATCTATTGTTATAGCATCTTTATCTGCTTTCTTTCTATTAGTTATATATTCTGTTAATAATGCAACAGCTTTTTTGTGATAAAAAATATTACCATAAAGGATAGCCAATGTAAAAATGTCTGCATTATCAGTTACTTTTTCAAGATAAAGTTCTCTATAAGACAAAAATGCAAGAATAATATATTCTTCTTGTTCTACTGTAATTCTGTTTTCAGAGATTAATGAGAAAGCAGCATCTCCACCAATACGAATAATAGTTGAATTAAAAATGTAACGTACACTATCAGCTTCTAATTGTGATAAATTCATAGCAATATTTTCTATTTCTTCTGCTGTATGATACTTCGCAGTATAATATCCTTTAACATCTGTCTGTGAAAAACATAAAATAGAGTTAAAAGATAACAAAAAGAAGAAAAATACTTTTTTCATTTTTAGCTAATTTGAAATTATAAAATATTTATATGAACTGCAAAAGGTTACAATTTTATTACCCTACTACAAAATTATAAATACAAATGTAAATAACAAGTGAATTGTAATAATTATTTATAGATTTACATTTGTTTGATAATTTCGGGCTGTATTTGGTTGCTTCCTCTGTTTGTGATGGCTATTTGCATATAGATTATGATTTGCAGTAAAGATAATAAATTAGCTAAAATTTTGTGTTTTTTTTGGATAAGAATTTGATTTTTTTTGTGTAACTTTGCAATGCTAATCGTTAAGGACGTAGATATGGGGAGAAATAAGTATCCGTATGTAGCAGCGAAGTCCGATAAATGTTGAGTTTAGCGGACTTTTTGTTTATACAGAGTTTGCAAAGCCACTTCTTTTTTTCCACTTCTGACTTCCTCTACATAAATTAGCTTTTCATCTTTGCTTTGTGTAAATTTTATTAAATCTCTGCCAATATCATTTTTTCCTGCATATTCTATGGTATTAGGCTCGGCTATAATTTCAGGTATTTTTTCAAAATCGTCTTCATTCACCGCTATTTGTCCTCGCAAAATTTCACGTTTTACATTTCCGTGATTTTTGATAACGTGATTTATGGCGTGGCTGTCCAGCACTCTTTTATAACCTGTCAAATCTATGTTTGTATGGTTTTTTATGTTCTCAACCTCCGACTTTTCTAATTCGTTTATCGTAATTTTTTGGTATTTGTCTTTATTGGCAACGCTAAAATTTACCAAATCTTTTATGTTCATTTGTTGAAGGTTTTGAGAAAAGTAAAATTAAGAAATTTTGTGTTTTTTTGGATAAGAATTTGATTTTTTTTGTGTAACTTTGCCTAATCATACAGAATAGCACGTTTTGGACGTATGCACTCGGTGGTTTGTTGCAAGGCAAATCTGGGCTATGTAGCACTATATAGTATGTTTATTCGCTAATTATTTTAAGAGTTAGCGAATTATTTTTTTTGTGGTTTTTTGCTTATAAAAAGTTTGCAAAGCAAGTTGTTTTTGCCATTTCTAATTTCCTCTACATAGACATAACGACAAATTTCTGTTTTAAAAAAATTAATTAAATCTCTACCTGTTCTGCTTTTTTCGCCTATTTCTGTTTTTTCAAATTGTGTTATAATAGCTGTTATTTTCTCAAAATCTTCTGTTTCTATGGCTATTTGTCCTCTCAATTCTTCTTTTTTGGGGTTTCCGTGCTTTTCAAATACGTGCTGAATAGCATAATTATCAATAATTCTTTCAAAATCTGTTAAATCAAAACCTGTTTCATTCTGTAATTGTGCTACTTCTTCGGCAGAAAGTTTACCCAACGAAAATTTTTGTTGCCTATGTGTTGGTGTTGCTAAACAGTTTTTGATAAATATTATTAGGTCTTGCATAAATTATTTTTGAATTTGCGAAAAGCAAAACTAATAAATAAATAATATTTTATTTACATATATAAATTAGATAGCTGATTTTCAATGTTTTAACTATTACCAAAGCACCTAATGAAGCATCAAACACATTAACTAAGCTTAAAACTAAACACATTGATAGTACTTTTGCTTAGAAGTAAAAAATAAAATTTATTTTTGTTGTAGTTATGATTAAAAAATACTACATTTGCAGTCCAAATTCGAAATGAAGTTGAAACAAAAACGTGGAAACAAAAAACAAAGAAAAAATTTTAGCACGGTTCGACATAAATATTGTTAGCTTACAAAATAAGCTATACAACTACGAATTCGTCTGTAAAGCTGACTTTTTTGAGTGTTTCGAAAACAGCTTATTTAATACAGGAGATTGTCAAGTCAATGTTAGCTTTAACAAAAGTGAAACAATGATTACGGCAAATTTTGATATTAAAGGTAAAATAGAATTGATATGCGACCGTAGTTTAGAACCATTTGATTATGAGATTGATTTTTTAGAAAAAATCTTTTTCAAGTTTGGTTTAAAGGCTCAGGAGTTAAGTGATGACGTAATTGTTATTCCTCAGAACATGCAAACATTGAATTTATCTGATGTCATTTTTGAATTAATTGGTTTGCAAGTTCCTATGAAGAAATTACACCCAAAATTTGTAAATGAAGACAATGAAAATGATGAAAGCGATGAAATTCTGATTTATAGCTCTGAAACAACCAAAGCGGAGGAAATTGAAGAAGATAAACCTATTGACCCACGCTGGGCAAATTTGAAAAAATTACTATAAACAAAAAATGTAACACAGACTTTAGTCTGTGATATGCCACAGACTAAGGTCTGTGTTACAAAAATTTTCAAAATTTTAACAATATTAATATTTATAACAATGGCACATCCTAAACACAAAATATCTAAAACAAGACGTGACAAAAGACGTACTCACGATGCTTTAACGTCAAAAACAGTAGCTGTTTGTCCAATAACTGGCGAAGCTCATCTTTGGCACAGAGCTTATTGGCACGAAAACAGACTTTACTATAAAGGTAAAGTAATGATGGAAAAATCAGCACCAGCTGCATCAGCCGCAAAAGTATAGTTTATAAAAAACCTCTTTAAGTTTCTTAAACTTAAAGAGGTTTTTTATTTATTTCAAACATTTATTCATCTTAAATGTTTAGAAAGTATTATTTTGTACTAAATTTACGACAAATATCACAATAAACTTTTATGCAAATGGCATTAGTTAATAAAGCAGCACCAAAATTCAAAGCAGGTGCAGTTATCAATGGCGAAGAAATTGTAGAAAATTTCTCGTTGGAACAGTTTTTAGGCAAAAAAACAGTTGTATTTTTCTTTTACCCAAAAGATTTTACTTTTGTTTGTCCAACAGAATTATTTGCTTTTCAAGAAAAATTGAAAGAATTTGAGAAAAGAGATGTTGCAGTTGTGGCTTGCTCAACAGACACTGAGGAAACACATTTGGCTTGGTTAAGCACACCAAAAGATAAAGGTGGCATTGAAGGCGTAACTTATCCTATTGTGGCTGATGTTTCGAAAACAATTTCATCTAATTTTCAAGTTCTCGGTGGCGAATATTATAATGACGAAGACGGAAATTTAGCATTTTCTGGTGCTCCTATTGCATTGAGAGGCACTTTCTTAATTGATAAAGAAGGCATTGTGCGTCATTCAACAATTAACCATTTTCCATTAGGTAGAAATATCGACGAAACTTTGCGTATGGTTGATGCTTTGCACCAAAACGAAAAATATGGTGATGTGTGTCCGGCAAACTGGGAAGAAGGAAAAGATACCATGAAAGAAACTAAAGAAAGTGTTGCAAATTACTTAGCAACACACTAAAATAATACCTTGATATTAACATTTCAAATTTGTCATTCTGAGCAAAGTGGGCGGCAATCCGCAAGAATCTGAA
>JAYTNF010000138.1:0-3744 GCA_043748455.1 Cytophagales bacterium | reverse complement strand
TTTCAAAGTTTGTTTAAAATCCTCCAAATCTTTGCGAACTAACTTAGTCAATTCTTTATCCGCAGCACTTTCCTTAATATCTCGAATGGCAGCTTCAATTTTCTGATTTGCTTCTTTAACAACTTTTTTTGCCTCCTCTTTTGCCTCATTCAGTAATTGCTTGCGATTAGAATTGATAAACGAAGTTAGCTTTTCATATTCATTGGTTAGGCGTTGTAATCTTTCCTTTTCGAGTTCATTTTCCTTGTTTCTCTCTCTAAAATACCGTTTTTCAACCTCCAAATCCCTCAAAAGTTTTTCCATATCCGTTTTATCCGAGCCTATCCTTTCTTTGGCAAGTCCGATAACTTCTTTTGATAAACCAATTTTTTGGGCAATTTCCAACGCAAAAGAACTCCCAGGTTTTCCAATTTCTAACATAAATAATGGTTCGAGGTTTTTGGTATCAAAACGCATTGCCCCATTTTCTATACCTTTTGTCGATTCTGCAAACAATTTTAGGTTTGTAAAGTGTGTGGTAATGACACCAAAAACTTGTTGCAAATTCAGCTTTTCGAGTACAGCTTCGGCAATAGCACCACCAAATTGTGGGTCAGTTCCTGTTCCAAATTCGTCAATTAAGCACAAGGTTTTTGTGTCGCCAAATTGCAAAAAATGTTTCATATTTTTGAGGTGAGAACTGTATGTACTCAAATCACTTTCTATGGACTGTTCGTCGCCAATATCTATAAAAATCTTCTCAAAAATTCCAGCTTTCGAACCTTCTTCAACAGGAATTAGCAAACCACATTGCAACATATATTGCGTTAAACCTACGGTTTTTAGGCATACAGATTTTCCGCCTGCGTTAGGTCCTGAAATCAATAAAATGCGGTTTCTTTCGTCAAGTCTGATGCTTAAAGGCACAACAGTTTTGCCAACTTTCGAGAAACTGTGATACAATAAAGTATGGTAAGCACTGCGAAAATCCATATAAGGTTGCTTCACTAATTCGGGTTGAATGGCACGAATTTTTATGGCAAAACGGGCTTTTGCACGAATAAAATCTATAATTCCAAGCACCAAATAACCTTTTTTAAGGGCAGGAATATGTGGGCGAATAACGGTTGTCAATTCAATAAGAATTTTGATAACTTCGTGTCTTTCAGCATATTCCAACTCACGAATTTCATTATTGATATTCAAAACTTCTTCGGGTTCTATATAAACCGTTTGCCCAGAGGCAGAAGTATCGTGAACAAAACCTTTAATTCTCCGTTTATATTCGGCAGCCAAAGGAATAACCATTCTACCTTCTCGAATGGTCAAATTTACATCATCATTCACCAAATTTTGTCCTTTCAAACTTTTCAAAATTGTGTCTAATGATTTTCGCAAACGGCTTTGTTCAGAAATTAAAGACATACGAATTTCACGCAATTTTGGCGAGGCATTATCTCTTACTTTTGACCTATCATCGATGACTTGTTCAATTTTTTTGACAATGTTTTTGTCTATCAAAATATCTGCACAAAGTTCCTTCAAATGTGGATATTTCTTAACGTCTTTTGCAGCAAAAAAATTAAGACATTGCAATAAAGTAGCTAAGGAAAGTTTAAGATTTTGAAATTCCTCCTCTATCAAAAACGCATTTTCTATGGCAGCTTTTGACAAAGATTCGCTAACATCATAAAAATATTGGTTTGGAAATTCCTCACCTTCGATAAGAATTTTGCGAAATTCCTCTACTTGTCCTGTGAGTTTTGCAATAATGTCTATTTTATCACTAAAACGGATTTTGTCGACAAAATTTTTGCCCATAACTCCATTACATTCGTCTTTAATTAATTGTCTGACTTGGTCAAAACCTACTTTTTCTTCGAAATTTTTTGGGTATAACATCTTCTGTAAATATGAAATATTATTTATGAAATATGAAATTAACGTAATTGTTTAAAATATTCGCATGAAGGCGAATTTATGGGGAAGTGAAGTTGGTAAAATCCTAAAATATGCGGGAAATAAATTGAATTGCAAAGGTAGGAATTAGGAAAATAAAAAGCAAATAAATAGTAAGACTTTCATTTTTTGATGTAATTTCGTTGCTTAATACAACTTACATAAAATGCTCAATAACGAACTCAAAGAACTTTTGGACATAAAATATTTCCAATTTAATCATATAGATTTCATTGAAAATGACCCAATTAGTATTCCTCACAAGTTTCAGAAATTACAAGACATTGAAATTATGGGATTTTTTGCTGCAATGTTAGCGTGGGGACAACGCAAAACTATTATCAATAAATGTAATGAATTGGTAGATTTATTTGATAATTCGCCTCATGAATTTATGTTGTATCATACAGAAAACGACCTTAAAAAATTACTAAACTTCAAACACAGAACATTTAATGCAACAGATTTATTATATTTTGTGCATTTTTTTAACAGTTATTACAAAGAAAATCATAGTTTAGAAACTGCTTTTTCGCAATTTCTGCATCATGACGACTTAAATACAGAAAAAGCCTTAGTTGGTTTTCATGACTTGTTCTTTTCGCTGCCTGATTTTCCTACACGTACACGCAAGCATGTTGCAACGCCAAAACGCAAGGCTGCTTGTAAAAGATTGAGTATGTATCTGCGTTGGTTGGTGCGTAAAGACACAAATGGTGTTGATTTTGGGTTGTGGAATAGTATAAAACCATCACAATTAATTTGTCCACTTGATGTCCATGTTGAAAGAGTTGGGCGAAAATTAGGGTTGTTGCAACGTACCAAAACTGACTGGTTGGCAGCCGTGGAACTTACAGAAAACTTAAAATTGTATGACAAAGAAGACCCAGCAAAATATGATTTTGCTTTATTTGGCTTGGGAATTGAAAAATATTTTATGTAAAAGTATTGGTAAGCACTTGATTGATAAGCACCAAGACAAATTTATTTATATATCTTATTTTTTGTTATTCTAAGCAAGTTTTTTATCATCAAAAAAAGACTTTCTCAAGAAGTCATTTAATTTTTTATAATTCTTAGCTATTACCTAACTTATAATTTTTATTTCCATGAAAAACCCTTGGCAAACCTTAGATTCAAAACTTATTTACGAAAATGCTTGGATAGCAGTCAAACATGAAAATGTTATCAATCCCGCAGGAAACAACGGAATTTATGGCGTTGTGAGTTTCAAAAACATTGCTATCGGCATCATTCCCATTGATAATGAAGGAAATACCTATTTAGTTGGGCAATATCGTTATACTTTAAATGAATATTCGTGGGAAATTCCTATGGGTGGCGGCAGCAAAAACCACACAATTTTGGAAGCTGCACAACGAGAATTGAAAGAAGAAACAGGTTTTGTAGCCGCAAAATGGACAGAAATCATGAAATTGCACACCTCAAATTCTATTACAGATGAAGTTGGTTATGTGTTGCTTGCCGAAGAACTCACCGCAGGCGAAGCAGAACCCGAAGAAACAGAAGACTTAAAACTCATGAAATTACCATTGTCAGAAGCTATTGCAATGGCTCTTGATGGACGAATTACTGATGTCATTAGTGTTGCAGGTTTGTTAAAAGTAGCTTTGATGAGAAAATGATTGACATTTTATATAGCAACTGTAGAACAGACTTTAGTCCAATGCTATTAAGCTAAGAAAATTAAATTGTACTATTACTAATTAATTGATTATCAAGTAATTATGTTTTTAAAGTTCCGTTAGGAACGACATATTTATAGCAAAAAATAGCACCGACTCC
>JAYTNF010000137.1:0-6310 GCA_043748455.1 Cytophagales bacterium | reverse complement strand
CTATTACTTATATTGCAATTTTAAAATCTTGCAATATAATTTTAGTCAATTAACAAAATTTACATATTAAAATTAACTACTTTATTATTTAATTATTATGGCAATAGAAATTTCAGAGCAAAAAAACGAAGAACGTATCCGTCGGGCGTTGCAAAATAAAGATTGGAGTGAATTGAAAAGCATGAATTCTTGGATGATTTTTAAAATCATGTCTGAATTTGTAGAAGGTATGGAAAAAATGGCACGTATTGGGCCTTGTGTTACCATTTTTGGCTCGGCACGTACACAGCCTGATAATCCTTATTATATGGCAGCCGAAAAAACTGCGGCATTGTTAGTTACTCATGGTTATGGGGTTATTACGGGTGGTGGACCCGGAATTATGGAAGCAGGTAATAAAGGTGCAAAACTTGCAGGTGGAAAATCTGTTGGTTTAAATATTACGCTTCCCTTCGAGCAGTCAAGTAATCCATACATAGATAATGACAAAAATATAAATTTTGATTACTTTTTTGTTCGTAAAGTCATGTTTATCAAATATTCTCAAGGTTTTATTGTCATGCCTGGTGGTTTAGGCACATTAGACGAACTTTTTGAGGCTTATACACTCATTCAAACAGACAAAATAGCACGTTTCCCGATTGTGCTTTATGGTTCTGATTATTGGAAAGGGTTGCTAGATTGGATAAAAGATACGGTGATGGCAAAAGAAAAAAATGTCAGCCCACAAGATTTGGATTTAATTAGTATTGTAGATACGCCCGAAGAAGCTGTGGCAATCATCGACAATTTCTACGAAAAATATAAGCACATGTTGATGCCAAATTTTTAAAAAACACATTTTAACTATTTTTTACGTTGTCAATGGTGCTTTTTGCACTTTGGCAATCGTAAAAAATAGACATTTCACACATAATTTTCCAGCTACAACTTATGCAATATGGTACAGTATCTTGCGGGCATCCGCAAACGGCACAAGCAGCCGTAGAAATTCTCGAAGCTGGTGGCAATGCTTTTGATGCCATGATTGCGGCAGGTTTAATGACTTATGTGGCAGAACCTTCGATGACTTCTGCAGGTGGTGGTGGTTTTATGAATGTGCTAACAGCAGCAGGCGAAAATATTTTATTTGACTTTTTCGTGCAAACTCCAATATACAAACGTCCAGAAAAAGAACTTGACTTTCATGCCATTGAAATTGATTTTGGTACAACTAAACAAGTTTTTCATGCGGGTTTGGGTGCTGCCGCAACGCCAAGTAACCTTGCAGGACTATTTCATGTGCATAAAAGATTAGGAAATTTGCCATTTACAGTCATTGCAGAGCCTGCCATTCGTGCTGCAAGAAATGGTGTAGTTATTACAGAATTTGCCCATTATTTAATGAATTTGGTAGCACCAACCATCACATCAAAACCTGAAGGCAAAGAAATTTTCATGAAAAACGGACAAATTAAACCCGTTGGCGACAATATTGCATTTCCTGATTTTGCAACAACATTAGAGTTTTTGGCAAAAGAAGGCAGTGCAAGAGAGTTTTATGAAGGCGAAATTGCCCAACAAATTGCCAAAGATTGCAAAGAAAAAGGTGGTTATTTGACCTTAGATGACCTCAAAAACTTCAAAGTTTATGAACGTAAACCCTTGAAAATCAATTATAACGACTACACCATAAGTACAAATCCAACTCCTGCAACAGGTGGTTCTTTAATTGCTTTTATGTTGAAATTACTAGAACCATTAAAACTTGCACAACATGGTTTTGGAAGTCCGCAACATTTGCATGCTGTGGCAAATGTCATGAGACTTACTGCAGCTTCCCGTTCAGAAATTTTAGATAAAAAATTGCACGAAGATAGTGTTTTATTAGAGTTTTTGGACAACGAATATTTATCAAAAGTGCGGAGCAATATTCCGAAATTTGATGATATGCTCGGTAGCACAACACATATTACAGTTGCGGATAAAAAAGGAAATATTGCCGCCATGACCACTTCACATGGGCAAGGTTGCGGTTATATTATTCCAAAAACAGGCATCATGTTGAGTAATATGTTGGGAGAATCAGACTTAAATCCTCTGGGTTTTCATAAATGGGCAGAAAATCAACGCATAACCTCGATGATGTCGCCAACTTTGGTGCTAAAAAACAACAAATTTGTGGCTGCCATGGGTTCTGGTGGTGCAAATCGTATTCGTTCTGTCATTACACAAGTCATTTTAAATACCATTGAATTTGGGCAAAATCCGCAAACAGCCATCGCAAGCCCACGCATGCATTGGGACAAAAATGTGTTAGACATTGAGCCAAGTTTTGACCCTAAAAGTATTGCAGCAATTCAGTTACCAAACGAAGAAAAACGAACTATTTGGGAAGAACAAAATATGTTTTTTGGTGGTGTTCAAGCTATTTTTAGTGATGAAAATGGCGATTTTATTGGTGCAGCTGATAGCAGACGGGCAGGAGTTGTAAAAGTTGTTTAAAATTTAATTTTATTAGGTTTTGTCTAATAAAATTAAATTTTAGGTAGTGATAAAAAATGTATGGTATGATAATCAATAAATTGGCTTATCATACCATATATTTTTTATCATTACTTGAAAGTAAATTTTCAGCTTATCACCAAAAGGATTTTATAATTTCACTGTTTTGTTGGTAAATTCAACAAAAAATGTGGAAACAAAGCTACAAAAGTTTCAAAAACCTTATAGCTTTATTTTCTTCCCTTAAAACACATTCTCAAACAAACACATACCTTCCAAAATAATCATTGGAGATTTAAACTCAAAATTTCCACTTTGTTGTTGCGTTGCCATTGCAGCAATATATTCTGGGTGCGTAGCCACATAATTTCGGAATAGTAAAGACAAAGCCGAAGCAGTATCTTTAATTTGGCGAGAATTGGCAAGTTGGTATTTGTCGCAAAAATTGCAATAAATGGCAATAAACTTACCTAACTCCTCAAACTTAATTGGAGTACGAAAATCACCGTCAAAAGATGCCAAATGTTGAGGCAAAATTTCGTTTAGCGAAGTCAAAGGATTTCCGTTATAGGTATAACCATTTTCACCGATAACTTCTGGAATGTGATTTGTTTTTTCAATACCAAAATCTTGGGCAGAACACAAGCCCAAAGCAACTTCCGATTTATTGTATTGTTGCGAATTATTTGTGCTATTTGCTATGCGAATAGTATTTCCCTTTTCGCCCATTCCTGCCTTAAAACAGTCTTGATAAAACTGCACACCAACACCTTGCATTACCGCAGGCAACCAATCAAAAATTCGACCACCTTTGCCATAAAATCCTTGTTGAACAGTCGTAATTTCGGGGTGAGTTTCTAATACTTTTGCGGTTAATTGTCCACTGTAAAATAGCAAAAGTCCTGAAATATAAGCAGTTATGGCAAAAATTTCTTTGTTATTGTTTTGATAAAACTCATTGTAAAACATTTTTAACTGTTCTTCGTTCAACCTATCAAATAACACATTTAAGTAAAAAGATGACAATTCGGGCTTGTCTGACATTTTTTCTATGCCATACATAAAGCCTACTTCGTCCTTAAATTTGTCTGCAAATTGTTTAATTCCGTCTTGTATCTTACGTGATTTTTTTACAGCTTCTGCCAATTTTCCCGCAGCAGCCAAAACAGAACTTTGCTTAATCATTTTGGTTTTGTAATTGCCATCTGCCTCTTTTACTTTCAAAACCATTAAAATATCCGTTGTACTTCCGCCTACATCATAGCCAATAAATAGCGTATCTGTTGCAGGTGCCATTCCACCCAAACGACTTAATGCAAACCTACATACAGCTTCACTTTCTGTTAAAGCAGCTTGCGTATTGCCAAAACTGTTCACTTGTGCCACAGAAACTTGCGAATAATTGTGTTTTATTACATTAAGTTTTGCGACTTCTTGCCACAAAATTTGGTAATTTATTTGCAAATTTTCACTCATTGCCGATGGATATGCCCACAATAAATGTTCGGGATATGCTTGTTGCGTTGCAAAAAGTTCAGCATTTACCATTATCCACAAAGTTTTTAGCAATGCAGTTTTATAATCATTTTCCTTTTTAATATGCGACCATTTCATATTATATTTGATTTCGGCTGCGGTATTACTACCTAATCTAACTGTATAAGTTGTGGCAGTTGCAGGCGTATCAACAGGAATATTTGGCTCAAAAACAGGAAAACCACCACTAATGGCATTGCTTATCTCAACATTTGGATTTTTCAGACGTTTTTCATCGTGAATTAAAATCATAGATTTCAGTTGCCCCACTCTTTCTTCATTTGGAAAAAAGAACAATTCGTGAGGTTCGGCAGGACGTTTGCGACTTTTATCATCAACATCATTACCCAAAAAGAAACGTCTGCGGTTTTTCAAACTTACCAACTGCGGAAGTTCCATATTTTTCGCAAAACTAATGCAAGTATTATTGCTACCAAAATCAAAACCAACTTTTACAGGTTGCAAAGAACTAATTTGCAAACGACTTAGCCCGTTTTTGTCGGCTAAACGAATGTCTTTTGCCACAAAATAACCTGCGGTTTTGTCTTGTAATCCCGAACTTACCAAGCGTAATTCCAAACCTTTGAAAGGATAAGTAGCACTAAAAATTTCATATTTTAAACTTGTTACGCCTAATTTATCATAATTATATTCTACTAAACGGTTTGCTTTTTTGAAATTTTCAATGTTTGCCGTTTCGTCTGTTGCATATACTAACTTGGTTTCCAACACATTACCTTTTTCTACTTGTTGGGTTAGCAATTTGAAATCATAATTTGCTAAGAGTGGAAAAATTTTAACTGCATCGGCAGTATTGTGTGGCAATTCGGAATATAGAAAATACGACTGCCAATTTTCAGAAACAAAATCAGGAAAAACCATTACTTTTTTGCCTTGAATAATGTAATCTAAATGGCGAGGAGTTCCATAAATTGCCTCGATGGTTACGTTATTTTGTCCGTGGTCAACCTCCAAACTCAATGTAACTTTTACTTGCTTTTTGTCATTTTCGTAAACTGCCGACAACCGATTTCTATAATTTGTGTCGTTTTCTTTGCCCAATAATAAGTGTAAAGTGTCCTCAAAATGCAAAACTCCTGTCGAACTCAAAGGCAAAGCATAATACATTTTGCCTTGTTCAGAACTTGCTTCCAACAAATGCACCGCACAACGATTAGGATTTTCATCAGTTGCAAAACGAACTTCAACTAAATTTGTGTCTGTCGAAGGCAATAAAAGTTCATTTAAATTAACTTCTGTTGCTTGTTCATTTTCTTTTTTGGTATAAAAACGACCTTGATAACCGTAAATTTTTGTTTGAATGTTGAGTAATTTGTCGAATGGTTTTGTGAATTTTTCGATACTATCCACCAAACCACTTTCATTTAAAGTAAAACTTTTTTGGGCTGCATAGCTGCGAATTTCCTTTTCCCAATTAGACATAAAGTTTTTTACCAAACTCAAATCGTGTTTGCGTTTGTTTTTCAAATCTAAACTTTCGGCAAAAGGTGTAATTTTTTCCTTGATATTCTGCACATAAACAAACAATTTTTGTGTATTTTCGGCATCAAGATAAGGTAATGGATTAGTAAAACGACCATTTTTATAAAACGGAGCAACAGATTTATTCGGTTTTATGGCATAACTCGGAGCCACAAAAAACAAGGAATAAGGCGAAGTTGCCCCAATAACCACGTCTTGATATTTGATAACCTGTATGTATGGCGGCGTATGTTGATTTTTTTCATACTCCTCCTTATCGCACCACAAATACCGATTTTCGAACAACATATCACCCAAACCTCCTCGAACTTCAAAAATATTGCGGTTTCGGTCTTCGTGTGCCAACGTAATTTTTTCGACAGAAATCTGCGTTTTATCCAACAGCATACAAGCCAAAAGCCCTTTCCATTCTTCTTGCAGGCTTTTGTAAAACGACATCAGCCCTTTGGGTTCTTCCTTTTGGCTGGCATCAGGCAAATATTCGATAGCATATTTAAAAATCATAGCCCTTGCCCAAGGCGTAGGAATTCCCGAAATAACGTGGTTCAATTCCTGTTCAAAAGCATTGGTATCTATGTTTGGCGTGGCAATATCTTTGATAAAATTCTGCACATTTTGCATTTCGTTCCACTGTGCAGGAACTCCTTCGGCATAGCCATTATGTGTGTTGATTATCAGGGGTTTGTTCATTGTTTTTCTATTTTGTAGCAAGATAGAAAATTTATGAAAAACAACAAATTGATTTACTAAAATTTGCTAATTGTAAATCTTATTAATATTTTCGTAA
>JAYTNF010000136.1:0-4185 GCA_043748455.1 Cytophagales bacterium | reverse complement strand
TTTTGACGTAATAACGTCAGATTCTTCGCAAGCTCAGAATGACAAATTAGACAAATAATAAATGTGAGTATCAAATTGTAAGTTGTAAATATTATAACTTGTTGATTATCAAATACTTAATTTCATATTTCATAAATCATATTTCATATTTATCCACAAAGTTAGTTATTTTATTTTGTAAGTTGTATTTGAGGGCTAAAAATAAAAAAGGAATTCCTATTAAGAATTCCCTTAGTTACTATCGAGTAAATATGAAAATGAAAATGTGAAAAATCATAATTTTATAAAAATTAGTGAAAATTCGCCTGCGAAATTACGCCAATTACTTTGTAATTCCTACTTTTGTTTATACTTTTTAACAAAAAATCATGAAAACTTACATTTCTATTTTACGAGGTATTAATGTTGGCGGAAAAAAGAAAATTTTGATGGCTGACTTAAAAAAACTATACGAAATTTTGGGCTTTAGCAATGTCCAAACCTATATTCAAAGTGGTAATATTATATTTGATTATCAAAATACAGAAAACCATAATAATAAAATAGATTTGCAAGAAATTCAACAAAATATATCACAGCAAATTGCAAATAAAATTTCAGAACAATATGATTTTCAAGTTCCTGTAATTATCCGAAATATAGAAGAAATGGAAAGTTGCATTAAAAATAACCCTTTTATTGGAAAATATGCTGATTTAGATAAATTTCACGTCAGTTTTTTATCTCAAAAACCCACAGAAAGCAATATTGATGAGCTAAATGATAAGGCAAAAGAAGGGTATTTTGGAGATGATGAATATCTGATTTTAGGTAAAGAAGTTTATTTGTATTGTCCAAATGGCTATGGAATTACGAAATTATCTAACAATTTTCTCGAAAATAAATTAAAAGTTATTGCCACGACTCGAAATTGGAAAACTGTAAATGAATTACTTAGAATTGCGAAATAATGTAAAGTTATTCGCTAATTTTGCATTATTATATTTAAAAAACAACCCATGAAAGCTATTTATGCAGAAACTATCACCATTGGTGATGAAATTTTATATGGTCAAATTGTCGATACCAACTCACAATTTATGAGTGTTGAATTTGACAAAATTGGTATCAAAGTCATTCGCCGAACTTCTATTGGAGATGCCAAACAAACCATTATTGATGCTTTAATTGCAGCCGAGCAAGTGGCTGATATTGTGATGATTACGGGTGGTTTGGGTCCGACAAAAGATGATATTACAAAGAAAGTTTTGAATGAATATTTTGGTGGCGAATTGCAAATGAATCATGATGTTTTGGCTCATGTTACGCAACTATTTACATCACGAGGTCGGGCAATGAACGAAAGTACATCATTGCAGGCACTTGTGCCAAGTAGTGCAACAGTTGTGCATAATGCGGTGGGTACTGCACCTGGAATGTGGTTTGAGAAAAATGGAAAAATCTTTGTTTCTATGCCTGGTGTGCCGCATGAAACGGAGAAAATGATTTTAGATATTATTATTCCAAAGCTCAAACAATATTTCAAATTACCTGAAATTGTGCATCGTTTTATCAAGGTAATTGGTATTGCAGAATCAACACTTTCAGAACTTATTGAAACTTGGGAACTTGCTTTGCCGCCACATATTAAATTGGCATATTTGCCTTCAAAAGGACAAATTCGTTTGCGAATGACTGCATTAGGTGAATCAGGAATTTTGTTAAATGAGGAAATTGATAGACAAATTGCAGCACTTAAACCCTTGATTGACAAGTACATATATGCTTATGACAATGAGGATATTGAACAAACTATTGCAAATCTTTTAGTAGCACAAAACAAAACCATTGCCACAGCAGAAAGTTGCACAGGTGGTTTGTTGGCACATAGTTTAACACAAAATGCTGGTTCAAGTCGTTATTTTTTAGGCTCAGTAGTGAGTTATAGCAATGCTTCAAAAACAGATTTGTTGGGAGTTTCGGCAGATGATGTGCTTAATTTTGGTGCAGTTAGCGAAACTGTTGTAAGACAAATGGCGGTGGCAGCACGAGAAAAATTCAAAACAACGATTGGAGTGGCAACAACAGGAGTTGCAGGACCTGATGGTGGCAGTGAAGAAAAACCTGTTGGCACAGTTTGGATTGCCTACGCTGATGAGCACGGTGTGTATTCAAAATTATTACATTTGACAAAAGACAGGTTGCTAAATATTAACATGACGAAGAATTTTGTTTGGAATTATGTGAGATTAAAGTTAATAGGTGGTGATGCTGATGGACTTGTAAAATAATATGTAGCCATATCTTTTTATCTATCAGGTGGCTTTGAGCCACCCAATAGATAAAAATTAACAACAGCTAAATTAATTAAAATATGGAGGAAATTATTAATAAAGTTGCATCAAGTTCTTTGTTGCAAATTGACCTTGAAACCTTGTATCCAGAAGGCGAAAGAGTTATTTATGACCTAAAAAACAATTTATATGAGGGTTTAATGCTTCGTGAGAAGGATTTTAGGGCTTTTTTGAAAGAACATGATTGGAAAAGTTATGAACATAAACATGTTGCCATTATTTGTTCGGCTGATGCTATTGTGCCAACATGGGCATATATGTTATTAACTACACAATTAGAACCCTACGCAAAAACTATTGTTTTTGGTGATTTAGAGGCTTTAGAAACTGAATTATTTAGACAAATGCTGTCAAAAATGGACTTAGAAAGTTATAAAGATGCAAAAGTTGTGGTAAAAGGTTGTAGTAAAAAAGAAGTCCCTATTGCGGTTTATGTAGAACTTAGTAGATTATTACGCCCTGTTGTAGCAAGTATGATGTTTGGCGAGCCTTGTAGTACAGTGCCTTTGTATAAGAGAAAAATTACTTAAATTATTCATTTGGTTCTATATGAATAAGGACATGACCTAAATCTGGGATTTCTTTTCGCAAAGTATCTTTTAGTTTATGTGCTAATTCGTGCCCCTTTTTAACAGAAATGTGAGCATCAACAATGGCATGCAAATCTACATGATATTGCATGCCTGCCTTGCGAATAAAACATTTTTCAGTCCCAACAATTCCATCTACATCAAGAGCTACTTTTCTAATTTCGTCCACCAAATCCTCATATAAATGCTCGTCCATGATTTCGCCAAGTGCAGGTCTAAAAATCAAATAACTGTTATATAAAATAAATCCTGAAGCAAAAAGTGCTGCCCAATCATCTGCTGATTCATAGCCCTTGCCTGCTAATAAGGCAAAAGAAATTCCAATAAATGCAGCAATAGAAGTAATAGCATCGCTTCTATGATGCCAAGCATCAGCTTTTAATGAGGAACTATTAGTTTCCTTGCTTTTTCGCATAACCCAACGAAAAGAAAGTTCTTTCCAAATAATGATGCAACCAAGCACAAAAAGTGTCCAAGGTTCTGGTAATTTGTGAGGTGTGTTAATATTTTTGATGCTTTCATAAGCAATAATTGTGGCAGAAGTAATTAAAAAGCCAACAACTAAAAAAGTAATCAGTGGTTCTGCACGTCCATGTCCGTAAGGGTGATTTTTGTCGGCAGGTCGGTTTGAATATTTAATGCCAAATAACACTAAGAATGAGGCAAAAATATCAGTTGTTGATTCAATAGCATCTGCAATTAAGGCGTAAGAATTGCCAAAATACCCAGCAATTCCTTTAACAAGTGCCAAACCTGTATTTCCAATGATACTAAAATAAGTAGCTTTAATGGCTGTTTGCTCTTTTGTCATCGTTGTTTAGGTTTTATTTATGCTCACTTTGAGTATAAATGAGTTGTCTTAAAATATATCCTGTTTTTTAGAGTAGCTTTTGGTTTCTACTTTTTATATCATTCAAATCTACTACTATTTATTTTGATATAAAAATTGTGTGTATGTTTTATAGGTTTTATTGTAATCATGAAACAAGTAAAATTAGTTGCTATTGTGATTTTTATTTTAACTTTGCAGAGTTAATTGCAGATAAGATTTCTTGAGAAAACCTTTGTCATTATGAGCAAAGCGAAGAGTCTGGCACATTGAATCAGATTCTTCACTTTGCTCATAATGACAAAACTAATAATTAATTTCAGTATCAAAATAAGGTAGTGGTAAAAAATGTATGATAACTTAAATAGTTGAAAATCAATACTTTATGGCACACAGATAACATAGATTTTACGGATAATCACAGACAAATTAC
>JAYTNF010000135.1:0-7556 GCA_043748455.1 Cytophagales bacterium | reverse complement strand
GTACGTTGTCAATGGTGCTTTTCGCACCTTGACAATCGTACTTAATTCGCACCTTGACAATCGTACTTAAATTACTTTTATTTTACATTCCAAAAGTTAGATTTGCCCAATAGCTATGCCATTGTGCTTTAAGTTTTATCTTTGTTTCTTTGTCGTTTTCAACCATTTTTACAGTGCTAATCATGCAATTTCCTTGATAAGTTGGAGAAAAGATTACTAAGCCATTTTTATCACTTATTTTATTGGTCTTCAAGGTTTTACCATTACTTTTTTCCCACAAAACAACCAAACTATTAGCTAGTGGTTTGTTATCAAATATGATTTTTATTTGTAAATTATTAGGTTTATTATATGGATTTTGTTGTGGCAAAATCTCCAGACGAGTTCCTACAATTTGTTGATAAGTTTCTGTTTTTTTATTGCCTACTTGCAATAAAATTTTATTGCAACGCAGATACAATTCTGTTCCAAAACTATCTATCTGATTATTTTTTTTGCGAAATTCCAACACATCAAGCAAACCATCTTCTTTGAGATAATCATTAAATTTTGCAGCTTCTAACTTAATAAAATTATCTTTGCTATGTAAAGCTACTAATTGTGTACCTTCGTTTTGCAAAGGCAAATTGAAAGTTCTTGTTGCAGTATCTGTAAGCAAATTCAAAATATTTTCCTTCGTTTTTCCATTAAAATAGTGCAAAGTTTCAATTTTTCCTTTCCAAATTTCAGGCTCAAAATTTTCGCCAACATGCAAAGAAAGTTCAGCAGTTTCTCCCTTTTGCAACACAAATTTTTTAGCTGCAACCCAACATTCGTGAGCAAATAATGGCGTGAAACAAAATAAGGTAATGAGTAATAAAAGTTTTTTTGTCATGGGATTTGATAAATATTAGTGATGAAAATTGAATAAGCTGAAAATTGTATAATACAGAGTTTAGGCTGTGATAATCCACAGACTAAACTCTATGTTACATGATTAATCATTATGAACGTGGTCAACAGTAAACATATTTACGTAATTTGCCGCAATATTTACAGAAAAAGGAGCAAACATGACTGTAGAGTTATCTTTAAGGCTCACATTAGTTGTACCATTAAATAACTTCAAAGCATCTACCAAAGTATGAACTTCGGGAGTAATATCTTTACGAACTGTTGCTTTTGAAGTCCCAAATTTACAAGTGATAGTTTTCAAATTATTGATAGTTTTTGAGCTATAACCACCAAAACCACCGATATGATAACGAAATTTTTTGTTTCCTGTCGGGTCTGCGGGTGAAGCTGGCGATAAACCTTCCATTTTTAAGAAAATATAACCACTATTCCACGCCCAATACATCGCATCTTCGTTTGCAGGGTCAAGAACACCTGTACGTTTTGCAATATCCATTGTGTTTCGCAAACTATCAACACCAACAGTAAAGGTCATTTCTGTATAATTTCCCGCAGGAACATCTGGAATTTTAATGGTTTGAGATTCCGTTTTACTTTCTTGAATTAAGAAGTAAGATTTGTCTTGTGGCACAGTAAAAACAGTCCCATCTTCAGTTTTCAATTTAATATTTGAGATATAATAATTAAATATTGTGATATTAAACTGTTCGCCAACTGCATTTGTGTAGGTTTGAGAGCCATTAAGTTGCATGTTTGCAGCACCTACTACATTATCAAATTCAAGGTTTATAGCACCCTTATCGGTTGCTGAAAATGTGGGTTCTGCTGATTTTTCGCAAGAAAAAACTGATAACATAACCAATAGTGTTATTGCATAAAGCAACAACATAGAAAATATATTTTTGATATTCATGATATTTTGAGATAATTAAAGTTTGAAAATTGGCAATAAAGAACCTGTAGCATAGACTTTAGTCTGTGCCTTGATTTTCATGCACAGACTAAAGTCTATGCTACAAAATTATACATAAAATTGATTAGGCACTTGGAGGGTGAAAAACATCACTATGATAACTTATTGGTTTCATAGTCAAGTAGAAATTATTGTAGGTTTTTTCTACAAAAATAACTTCTATAAAAGTTGGAAATTGAAAAGATGGAAAAAAATTATCACAATACAACACAATTTCTTTTTCTTTAAGATTTTGTGGTAATTGCTTTTCTTGTTCTTCTAATTTTTTAAGTTGTTTTTTGAGATAACAACTTCCTGCACAATCTAATTCAGGTTTGTTTAAATTTTCGCAAAGTTTTGCAGCAATTTCTGCTTGGCGAATTTTGAAAGATACCAACAAACCTAACTTACTAATTGGTTGAATTAGCACCGCAATAAGTAAGATATATGTTAGTAATATTTTCATGAATTAGGTTTAATTTTGCAAAGTTAATAAATTTTCAAAAATAACCTATTATTACACAAAAATAAAGATAGCAGAGTAAAAAAAATGTTATTTTTGTAAGCACCAATACAAATTTTTGTATATTTTGTTATTCTGAGCAAAGCAAAGAATCTGGGTTAGATTTTTTGCTTTGCTCAGAATGACAAAACTAAAAACTAAAAATTATTTTATGAGTTACCTTAGCTACTATCATTCTCCTATGGGAAATATAAGCATTGAAGCAACTGAAAATGCTATCACAAAAATACACTTTATAGATAATTTAGTTGATAATTTAGTAGAAAATATGCAAAGAGTGAATAAGGAATTTTCTGAAATTATACAACAATGTGTGCAAGAACTTGATTTATATTTTGCTGGTAAATTGAAACAGTTTACAGTGCCTTTAAAGCCACAAGGTACTGATTTTCAGAAAGTTGTGTGGGCAGAATTACAAAATATTCCTTTTGGCAAAATAATTTCTTATCTCGAACTTGCAAGACGTTTAGGCAATGAAAAAGTAATTCGTGCGGCAGGAACTGCCAATGGTAAAAACCCAATAGCTATCATAATTCCTTGTCATCGGGTTATAGGTTCTGATGGAACTTTGGTAGGTTATGCAGGTGGTTTGTGGCGAAAAAAACAGTTGCTTGACCTTGAAAATGCACTTCCAAAAGGTATATTTGATTAGTAATTTGCTAATAAATATTAAAATTTTATTAGCAAATTACTAATCAAAGTTATTTTTTATAAACTAATATCTCATAATCTTCCACAGAAACAACATTTTTACCAACAGCAATTTTACATTTGTTACTTAGTATTTGCCCTATGCGATACTTGCCTGCATAGTTTGCTCTTGCAATATAGATTGGCAAACCATCAGATTCCCAACCTCCTTGAACAAGTGAATAACCTTCTGAAAAATAGCTTTCTTTTTTAGCAGCATTTATCCATTCAAATTTTGTGCTGTTGTTAATTGTTAAAACTTGAGTAAATCTTGACTCAACAACATTAAAATCATAACAATAAGTGGCTATGTTTTCTGAAAGATTGCCAATATATACACTCCCATCTTCTCTCAAAACACGCATGACATACAAAAGTGTATCTGTCTGTGTATCAGTTACTTGATAGGCACGCAATGGTATTTTGAATTTAAAATTACCTGGTCTTTCTGCCACAACCCATTTCCAATCTGCGAAAGGCTCGGCTGCTAAACCTACAATTTTACCCAAATTATTTTGCAAATATTCTATTTTATATTTTTGGACTTTTTCAATTTTTGTTTCTGGTATTTTTGCTAATTCTTTTGCAGGTATTTTATACATTAACACTTCATACTTATCACAATTTGTAATTTCTTTTCCATTTTGTGCATACATTCCACAACCTTTTATGCCTTTTCCTATAGAATATTCGCCATTATGGTGTCCCATTCTTGTAATAAAAATAGCTTGTCCTGTTTCTTCCCAACCACCTTGCAATTTGCCCCAACCCTTTGATTCATAGCTTTTTAGATTGTTTAAATCTACCCAAGCAAACTGGTCACGTGGTGCTTTTAAGACTAGGATTTCCATATTATTTGTCTCAATAGCTTTGCCAGCGTATGAATAAAATGCAGAATCAGAAGTCATGTAACCAACTTGCAAACCTGCCTCAAGTCCCCACATATTTTGGGTCATATCTTTGTGTCTTGTACGCATGACGTACATGTTATATGGGTCATTTGGATTTAAAGTAGCAGAAACTGCGTTTTTAGGTATTCTAAATTTTGCTTTATTGCCTAATGTTTCTGTACTTTCGTTTAAAATATTCTCTTCATTTTGAGAATTTTTTTTAGGATTTGTAATGGTGTTATTGGTTGCAACTTCTGTTTTTTGTGTTTCTATGTTTGTTGTATTTTGTTTTTCTTCATTTTTGCTATCTTCCTTTGCTTTACCACCAACAATTCCACGCCAAAATTTTCCTAATTTTGTTTCTGATTCTTCGGGCTGTTTTTCTGTTTTATTTTCTCCTGTTTTTACTTCTGTAATTTTAGTTTCTTCTGTTTTAGTAGTGATTTTATCTAAAAAATTGCCTACTTTTTTTTCTACTTTTTCTATGCTTGCTGATATTCTTGATGTTGAATTTTTTGAATTTCTTTGCACCATTTGCCATTCCCACATTCCATTAGTTTCTTGTGCTATTTGCCTTGTTCCATCTTGGGATAAAATATAACGTGCCTCCCCTACTCTCACATTGGCTTGTTTATTTTGAAATTCCTCTGCCTCATCAAAAAATGCAGGAATTAGCACATTTCCATCAGCATCTTTAAAACCAAATTTGTTTAAGACATCTTCAAAAAGTGTCAAAATTTTGTTTGCAGGGTCTAATTCATTGATAATACTTTTTATAGAATCACGATAATTTTTCCCTTCATATTGTAATTTTATAAGATGAATTAAACGAAAAGTTTGTCCCTGAAAAGAACTTAAACGACCTGCCGTAGTGATAGAAATGCTATTCAGAGAATCTGCACGTCTTGCTTCTTCTTTGGCATTTTCGGTGGCAAAAGAGGCTACTTCTGCCGATTTGTTGCTACTTCGCATTGCTATAAATGCGAAAGTTGTGGAAACTAAGGCTGCTAACAATAAAATTGCTGCCGCACCTAAGGCAAGTCGCATGACTTTTAGACGTTTTTCTAATACCAGTGCAATGTTATTTTCTCTAATTGCGGTTGCTTCAATAGCTTTTCTACTTTCTTCTATAAACTCTTGTTGAATGGCTGTGGGCTGTGGTTGTTTTTTGTCTTGCACACTTTCTTTGAGCCACAATTCCGCAACCGAAAACTCACTACCAAACAACAATAACGAAGTATCTTTATTGGCTTTTTTCCATTCTATAGCTTTACTTTGCCATTTACTATGTGCTTCTACGTGGGTTCTATCAATATCCAAAGTACGAATAACTTGTGAAAAAACTCCACTAAAATCCTTGTCTTTTCCTGCGTCAATCCACTGAATAGCAGCCAAAGATTCAGGCAGTTCATTTTGTGTATTTTCCAAACGCAAAGTAATAATTCTTTTGCCTTGTTGCACTGCATAAGCCACTTCATCGGCACAATAAGGTGATGAAATAGATTTTTGGGAAATTAGGAAAACAAAATTATTTGAGTTAACAATGCCTTTATAAATTTCCTTTTGAAAATCTGCACCAATGGCAATACTATCTTGGTCAAACCACGTACTTCTACCATTAATTTGTAATTGTTCATTCAATTTTCGGGCAAAATCTCCATCATTCCTCGAATAAGAAACAAATACATCTATGTTTGCTTCGCCTGCATGGGCTGCACTTTCGTTAATAAAATTTTCCTGTAAAGCCAATGGTTTTTGGGCAGTACGTTTACTACTTGTTGTAAGCCATGTTTGGGCATTTTGCAAATTATAACCACGCAATAAAATACTTGGATTTTTACCTTGATTTTCCCATTTTAATGCTTGTACTAAAAAAACTTTATGTTGTTCATAATAACGTCTATCACGATTAATTTCTCTCAATAAATCTCGTATATCACCTGCATAATGTTCATCTTTTAGGTTATTTGTAAAATCAACATATTGAATTTGTTGTAATTTTTTAATTCCCTTATAAACAGCTTGACTTTCAGCATTTAAAGGTTCTATCAACAAAGGAATCACACGTTTATTAAGTAAAAGAGCATATCGTAATTCTTTTATACAATATTCAGACATCATAGAAGCATTAGACATAAAAAACAACAAACTATCAGCTTGTTCTATGCCTCTGTTAATTGCTTCATCATAATTTTCAGATTTTGCAATATCTTTGTGATGAATCCATGTAGTAATACCTGCTTTTGATAGTGATTTATAGACTTTTTCTCGCAAATCTTTGTTACTAACATCATAACAAACAAAAATATCTGTGTAAAGATTTTCTGCATTTTTGCGACTTTCGCAAATAAATTCGGCGTGTAAATCAGAGGCAAAGCAAGGAGGTTGTTCGGGTGCAATAAATTCAGTAAGTAACCAAGTATCAGCATCTTTTCTTTCTTTGCCAACCAATAAAGTTTCTGTATTTTGGTTTTTATATTGCCAAGATAAAGCAGCTAATAAAATTTCAGTATGTTTAATTGTATAAGATTTATGTTTCTCAATAATTCTAATCAAACTTTCACATACACTTATAATATTATCGATACTAATTCCAAAAGTAGGGAAATTTAATTGTTGTAAATATGTAATTTCATCGTGTTTATACCAAGAGTTTTCATAAGTACTTTGCCAGTCAAACATGGCTTTAATATCATCAGAAGTATATTCTTGACGTGCATAAATCCAATCTGTTTTTCCAAGTAAAGCATGGCTTCTTTTCAGAACATCAAGTTCTGTGTTTATTTCTACGTTTGGAATATTATGAGCTTTATAAAAATCTATCATGACTTGCTTATCAGAATCGGCAAGTTCTTTTGGTGGCGTATCAAAAATAATAATTTGGGCAACAGGAATAATTCTTTTACCAAGCAATTTAGCATATTCTAATTCTACTAAGCAATAAGGCGAAGTCATACAGCGAGGAGCCATGACGTATGCAAAATTATGAGCAGATTCTATGCCGTGAGAAATTCGTTGCGAATAATCATCACCATCTGGAATATTTACTTTATCAAACCATACTTCATAACCTGCCAATTTGAGTTGTTGATGCAAATTACCCACAAAAACAAGGCTTTCACGTCTGCCATAAGAAACAAAAAGGTCTTTCATATTATGTTGTCTGTTTATCTCAATGCTATTTATAAGTTTAGCATCAAATTCTTACAAATATATAATTTTTATATATAGTCATTATCTTATCAGAGTTATTTTTTGCATTTACCTACAAATTTGTAGTTTCATTTGCTTATCTTTAATGTAAGTTGCGTAGAATGTACCGCACCCTTTTGGCGGGGGTTGCCTTCAACTGCAAGGTTTTTGATAAACTTGCCTTGCAAATTTATCAAAAACCTTTAAAATGAAATTAATTTAACGATTTAATTGCTATTTTACAATGACCTTGCAGTTGAAGGCAACCCTCGCCAAGGGTGCGGTACAATTCATTACGCAACTGACATTTATTATTTGTTTAATTTATCATTGTGAGCTAAATTATATATTGCTTAACTTATTGATAATCAATAAGTTACAAGATAATTAACAAAAGTGATTAAAAATGAAAAAG
>JAYTNF010000134.1:0-15150 GCA_043748455.1 Cytophagales bacterium | reverse complement strand
TTTGTGCAGGTGCAATAGGTTTTGCGGTTTGGAAAAAAGAGTAAAATAAGTTGTAGATTTAAAGTTGTAAATTCTAAATTTTTTACGCCATTGTTTGTGGAAAGACACAAATAATGGCGTAAAAGTCAATTTCTATCATCAGATAGACCGAATTACTAAAATATTAAAACTATCTTTGCAATTAAAATTAACTGAACATAAATTAGTATGAATATAGAGAGCATAATTAACAGTAACGAATATAAATGTAAGTTAAGTGAACACTTAACATCTCTATTAAAAAGGACTAAATCGTCTTTAACAGAAGCATCAACTTCTTTTGCATTTGAATCAGAAATTTATTTGTTTGTAAGAAATGTATTTAATATTGACATAGATTTTAGAAAGGAAGAAAACCAAACTACATTAAGACACAAATTTGTGGGAAGAATGGACGCAGTTTGTAATAATTTAGTAATTGAATATAAAAAACTTGGAAAGTTAGATAAGGAAAAAGACAAAGAAAAGGCAACAGACCAATTAACAGACTATTTATTACAACTTTTAAATGAAGACGGAAACGAATATCACGGTGTTTTAACTGACGGAATAAAAATAAGATATTTATATTTTCAAAATGGAGAAATACACAAAACATCATTTAAAAACATTGACGAAACTGATTTAGACAAACTTATTCAATCACTTGTAGATTTAAATAATAAGAAGTTTGTACCCAAAAATATAGTTGATGATTTTAAATTACATTCAAGAGCAGGAATTACATCGGAACTTGCAAATTATTTGTTCAAAGCACTAATAAATAAAAAGTCCGAAAAAACTTTAATGTTATTTCAAGAATGGGAAGTTTTATTTCACCTTTCAGAAACCGACAAAGGACAAAATGATGATATAAACAAAAGACGTAAAGCACTTGGTAAATTATTTGGCGTAAATATTACTGACAGCGAAACAGATTACAAAGCCCTTTTTGCTTTACAAACTACTTACGCAATTATTGTAAAACTAATTGCTTGTAAAGTTGTAACAAAAATTGAGTTCAATAAAAATATTGAATATTTTTCTGACTTATCAAAAATTGACAATAACACACTTCGCCAATTTATTGAATATATTGAAGATGGTTATGTTTTTCAAACAGGAGGCATTCGTAATTTATTAGAAGGAGATTTTTTCTCTTGGTATTGTGTGGAAGAAATTTGGAGTGATGAAGAAGCAGAAATAATTTTAAAACTAATTCATTTACTTGAAGGCTATTCAATAAGTTTTTATAGACACGGTTATAGCACAATAGATATTTTCATTGATTTGTATATGGAAATTATGCCACCAGAAGTAAGGCATAGTTTAGGGGAGTATTTTACTCCATCTTGGCTTGCAGATTATGTAGTAAAAGAAAGTAAAAGTTTAATAGAGAACGAAAACTTTACAGCAATTGACCCTTGTTGTGGTAGTGGTGTTTTCGTAATGGCATTAATTAGAAATATTATAGACAATAAAGATATTATAAGTCTTTCAAATGAAGAAAAACAGACTTTATTAAAGGCAATTTTACAGAGAATTAAAGGTGTTGATATTAACCCTCTTTCAGTTTTAACTGCAAAAGTTTGCTTTTATCTTTCTATCAAACCATTAATAAATGGTGATGATATTGAAATACCAATTTATTTAGGAGATTCAGCAAATATTCCAATTAAAACCGTTATAGGTTCAACAACTTGTTATGAATACACGGTTAATACCAAACAAGAGAATATAAAAGTTTTACTTCCGAGCAACTTTGTTGAGAACAAAAACTTTTTTGCTTTGATGAGTCAAATCCAAGCAATCATTAAAACAGAAGATGCTGAACTTGTATATAATAAGTTTATTCAAAATTTTACGAAAACGGATATTAATGATGAAATTTTAGAAAACATTAATAATTTATCATTACAACTTGTTAGACTACATAAAAATAATTGGGACGGAATTTGGATTAGAATTGTGGCTAATTTTATGTTAGTTGCAAGGATTAAAAATGTTGATATTGTTGTAGGCAATCCACCTTGGATAAAATGGGAATTTTTACCACAAGCATACGCTGAAAAAATAAAAAGTTTATGTGTTGATAGACATTTGTTTTCAGGACAAACTTATATGGGTGCAATCAGTTTAAATATTTGTGCTTTAATTGCAAATGTTACAGCATCAACTTGGTTATCTGAAAATGGAATATTGGCATTTTTGATGCCACAAACATTAATGACACAAGATTCCTATGCAGGTTTTAGAAATTTTTACACAGATGTAAGTTCTGATAAAAGAATGTATTTACAAAAGTTAGATGACTGGACAAAATCGGGGAATCCATTTGTTGATACGCAAGAAAAATTTATGACTTATTATTATAGCAACAAAGTTGTTGATTATTTTAAAAAAGGTATTCCAATTACTGTAATTCAAAAGAAAAGAGGTATTTCTCTTACGGATATTAATTCTAAACAGACTTTTAATGAAGTTGCATCTTCGTTTGAAACATCATTTTCAAAAGCATTTCAAATGGATAAAGACCGAACAGGTTATACAACTTTTGAAGAATCATTCATAAAAGAGAAAGGAAATTTTGATTTGATTATTGGAGAGTGTTTTTATAAAGCAAGAAGTGGAGTAGAATTTACACCAGCAGAAATTTATTTTTTAGAACCAAAGGAATCGGTAAAAGCCAAAGGCTCGTATATGTTC
This sequence comes from Cytophagales bacterium, assembly GCA_043748455.1. GTDB lineage: Bacteria > Bacteroidota > Bacteroidia > Cytophagales > Thermoflexibacteraceae > JAAFKA01. The sequence goes on along the minus strand of JAYTNF010000134.1, from coordinate 12,426 downwards.
CAACCTTCGGAATTTAAAAATGCAAAATATAAATCATTAGCAGGTTTACCGATTCAATTAGAAACAAAATTTATTAAACCTGTTATTAAAGCACCTCAAATAATACCTTTTGGCATTAGTAAAAATAACAATTATTGTATTTTTCCTTATAAAGCTGATGAAACAATGTCTATAAACATTGATGAGTTAATTACAGAAAGTCCAAACTTATTTAATTATTTCACTAACAATAAAAAATTAATTGGCAAACAATCAAAACGAAGTTTAACAATTTCAAGAGGTAGTGCTTTTTATTCACTTTCAAAAGTTGGCGAATACACTTTTGCACCATTCAAAGTAACTTTTAGAGATAATACAAAATTAAGTGCAACAGTTGTATCTAAAATAATGACACCTTGGGGAGAAGAAGTTATGCCAATTTGTGCAAAACATTGTCCTTACATTAGTCAAGACAAAAACGGTAGAATAATTACAGAAGATGAAGCATACTTTTTATGTGGAATTTTAAATACACCTATTGTTCAACAGTATTTTAAATTTACTTATAGCACAAGGTCATTCAGTATTAACTTTAATATCAAAATGCCAGAGTACAATGAAAAAAACAAATTTCATAAAAAAATTATGGAGTTAGCAAAAGAGGCAACTTTAAACCAGCCGACTGACAAATTATATAAAGAGTTAGAAGAAAATTATTTGAACTTATGTAGAGAATTGTAAAAAAGCAACAAACCTCCGTTGGGCTTAGAGTTCCATCTGCACATTAAAGGTGCATTAAAAGTTACTTTTTCTGTGTTTATTGCGTATTTTTGTGTAGTAAAACTAAGAAAAGTTATTTCTTTGTGCAAGTTTGATGTGCTGGTGGCATTGTTTCAATTCCATTGCGGGTTTGACAGAAACAATGGCGTGAAATTAAGGTAACAAGAGTAAATAATTAAATCCTAATCAAAAGGATAAAAAGTAATTTTACAAAAGGTGGATATTTTATCCACCTTTTCGTATTTTTGTAGTTAAGAACTTAATTAAGAAACATTATGCTTGGCAACTTAGATAATGAAGTAATTTTCAAAAAAGCATTTACAGACAAAACCGTATTTAAGGCTTTTGTACGTGATATTTTAGGTATTGAAGTAGAAATTGATAAAATAGAAACCGAAAAGAAGTTTGAGCCTAAAATCGGCTACATTGATTTTGAGCTGGATATTTTTGCCGAAAGTGTAGATAAACGTATTTGTATTGAAATTCAACGAATTGAATACGACCACCATTTTGATAGATTTTTGCACTATTTTTTAATGCTTATTGCCGAACAACAAAAAAGTAGCAAAGAATACGATATTGACAGAACTGTTTATGTAATTGTTGTTTTAACTGCCCCTTACAAGATTAGCGAAAAAAATGGTAAACCTATTCTTGATGAAGTTTTGCTTTTAAAACTCAACCCACAAACTTTACAAGGAGAAGTAAGAGATTTATATGGGCATAAATTTGTTTGTTTAAATCCTAATCACCCAAACAGCGAAACACCTAAACAAATCAGAGATTGGTTAGATTTGATTTACCAATCTATTCACAGCCCAGAAAGACCTGTTTTGAATATGCAGAACGAAGGTATCAAAAAGGCAATGGAATTGATAAGTTTTGAGAACTTGACACCCGAAGAAAGAACAAAAGCCAAAAATAAAGAGGCTGCAAAAATTGTTTTGGCTAAAACAGAACAACACGCAAAACAAGAAAGAAGTGTTGAAATGGCTAAAAAGGCAATTAAACGAGGTTTTGACAACGAAACTATTGCTGATTTAACTGATTTAACATTTGAACAAATAGAGCAACTGCGTAACGAAAAACAAGAATAACTGTGCCTAACTTAGGTTTTTCCTGCCATTATTTGTGTCAAACCCGCAGTAGAATTGAAACAATTTCATTGGCACATTAAAGGTGCATTAAAAGTTACTTTTTACGTGTTTATTGCGTATTTTTGTGTAGTAAAACTAAGAAAAGTTATTTTTTGTGCAAGTTTGAGGTGTTGGTGGCATTGTTTTTTGTTTATTTATAATTTAGTTTTATATTTGAAAAGTATAGGCAAGGTGCGTATATTAGATAGTTAACGGAAAAGCTAAAAGACAACCCTACAACAAATGGACTACATTATAAAAGACGAAAAACTTGAACTAGTATACGAACACGGCAAAGGTGCTTGGACATACCATTTGCGTATTCCAAACTCAAAAAATATTGAAGGAAAATGGGGCGACATAAAAGTTTCAGGTTTTATCGACAACTTTAAAATTGAAGCAAGAAACCTTGCCCCAATAAAAGGTGAAGACAAAATGCTTTCTATAAATAGCGAAATACGAAAAGCAATCAATAAAAAAGGTGGCGACTTTGTTACTGTTACACTTTATCTTTTATCAAACAAAGAAAGAATAACTGAAAAGCAAATTTTAGAAATATTCAAAGAATCAGAAGTTTTAAAAGCCTTTGAAAAACTCAACGAAGTAGAAAAAAACGAAATTTTTGACAACATAATTTCTCAAACAAACGAAGAAAAACAGATTAAGATAATCGTAAAATACATTGATAAACTAAGTAAGCAAAATGATTAAGCAAACGTCTTTAAATTTTCTAACAGAACTCAAAAATAATAATTCAAGAGAATGGTTTGAGCAAAACAAAATTTTGTATCAAGCCTATAAGGACGACATTGTTCAGTTTACAGAACAAGTATTATCAGAACTATCAAAAATCGACTTATCAATAGCAAATGCCAATTTAATTCCTAAGAAGTGCTTGACAAGAGTAAATAGAGATTTACGGTTTTCAAAGGACAAGACACCATACAAAAATTATGTTTTAGTCGTTTTTAATAAAAATGCTCCACAACCAAACACAGCAGGATATTTTCTTCATATCGAACCAGGAAATTGTATGATTGGTGGTGGTGTTTGGCAGACAAGTCCTGAATATTTAAAGAAAATTCGACAAGAAATAAGTTATTCCTTTGATAAGATTAACGGGATAATTTCAAGCAAAAAATTCCAAGACACATTTCCAAGCGGTATTCAAGGTGAAAGTAAATTAAAAAAATTTAGTGATGCTTCTGAAAAAAGAGAAGAAGTTATTGAATTACTTAAAATGAAAGGTTTTTGCACCAAAGAACTAATTAGCGACAAAGTTTTGACAAGCAAAGACGCAATAAAAACTATTATGAACTATTATGAACTATTTTGAGACGACAAAACCGTTGATTGACTACATTAACAAAGCAGTAGAATTTGAAGTATAAAGCCCATACGCTAAGCCGTTTGGCGTAATGACGGGTTCAGTGCTTTGTATGACAGTTTTACGCCATTATTTCTGTCTCCGCAAAAATTCCATCAGCACATCAAAGCTGCATTAAAAGTTACTTTTTATGTGTTTATTACGTATTTTTGTGTAGTAAAACTAAGAAATAACTTTTCTTAGTTTTACTACACAAAATATAACTCATATTATTATAACAATACCTTTTTTAAAAAACCTCCGCTTTAAAATACATGATAATATGTTCTTGTAAAAACTTCTCTTGTGTGAGCAAATCTAAGTAAGGCATCTTCTTTACAGCTTTCCAATGTACCCAGCCTTCTGCATCTTTTCCTTCTGCCTCATAAAAGCCCGATAAACTCAATACACGGCAAATTGCCCAGTGCATCAAGTCTTGCTTCTCTTCTTTGCTAAAAGTCTTTAAACCCAGCCCTAACTCTTGTACACCAATGAGAAATAAGACAGCATTCACATCTGGTGCCTTGCCCAGCAACTCTGTAAGTTTTGTCATCAAAATTCCCCATTCTTGTTCTAAATCCCATTCTTGTGTAAAATCCATATTCAGTTCCTTCATCAATACTCCATTTATAATTTGTGTTTCCAATTTTTACACAATACTACAAAATTTTATAAAATTTCACAAGGTTTTGACTTATTCACAAACATATTATTTATTAATAACTTTTTTTTGAAAATTTTAAAAAATAAAATATTAGTATATAGTAGTAGGTCTGTGAATAACGTGAATAAGTCCACTAAAAAGAGATTTATCTAAGATTTTAGGATAGTAAATTTCCAAAATAAAATCTTAGTTATTCACATAAAAAAACTTGTAATTGCTTGATTTACATATAAATACTACACTTATTCACATCTTAATATAAGTAATTATGATTAATCAAAAAAGTAAGCATAAATTTGTGAATAACTTGTGCTTAACTTGTGAATATCAACAGCAGTTATTCACACAATGTTGATAATTGTAAATGATGTTGATAAGTTGTTATTTGTTATTCACAAGTTGTTAGTCAATATTGAGTAGTTATTCACAGCTTATGCACAAAATAGTTAAAAAATGATAAAAAAATAGTTATTGAAAGCTGTTATTCACAAAAGTTATTCACAATTCACAACAAAATGTGAATAACTAAATATTTATGCGTAAATATTTGAAAATTATTTATATAATAATTATAAAATCGGTTTTGTGAACAATAAAATGTGAATAACTTTTGGATATGGATATATATAATTAAAGAAAAATGGGTCGTAGTAGTGCATAGTTCTAGTTATGCACACTTTTATCAGTGAGACTAAATTTTTATAGTGAGATGCTTAGTTTGATATGAAATGGCTACAAAACTGTATATTTCGTTGCGTAGCTGAAGCTAAACAGTACTCAATAATTTACCTGCCTTATTCTTCAAATAAAAAATTGTTATAAGCACTTTGTAGTTCTGCCAATGCTTTCTGTTCTTTTTGCTGTTTTGCTAATGCTATACCATTTTTGTAGGTAATTTCTGCTTTTTCAGGATTTTTTAAGTCCATATACAGTTGTGCTGCATGATAATATGTCGGCAGATATTGTGGGTGTGATGTAAGCAGTAGCTCAAAAAACTCTGTTGCTTTCTGCAAATCAAAGTTTCTGTACTCTGTGGCAGCCGCATAGAGCAAAAAAGCATCATTGGGTTCATTTTCGAGCCACTGCAAAATTTGTTGAAGTCTTGGAGTCATGGGTTACCTTATTTAGTCTTCTTTAATTACATAACCCATGCCAACAACAGTATGTAATAATTTGGGTGTAAAATCCTTGTCTATTTTTTTTCGCAAATAATTTATATAAACTTCAATAATATTTGTGCCAGTATCAAAATTTATGTCCCAAACTTTTTCAGAAATATCTATTTTTGACAAAATTTTACCTTTGTTTAGTAGCAAATATTCCAACAGTGTATATTCTCGGTGTGTTAAATCTATCTTTTTATCACCTCTTGTTACCATTTTAGAATCTCTATCCATCACCAAATCAGCAATTTGCAATACATCAATTTTGGCTGCGTGTTGAAAATGTTGCATACGTTTTGTGAGAGATTTTACCCGCATTAATAGTTCCTTAAACTCAAATGGTTTTACTAAATAATCGTCAGCACCACTGTCAAAACCTGCAACTTTATCCTCGATGGCATCTAAGGCTGTAAGCATTAAAATAGGCACATCAGGATGTTTTTTTCTTATCAAGGTGCAAAGCTCAAAACCATTGATATGTGGAATATTTACGTCAAGAATAATTACCTCATACTTGTGCATATAAGCAAGACGTTTTCCTTCCAAACCGTTAGAAGCCACCTCAACATCTAATCCTTCTTGCTGAAATCCTTTTTTGATAAATTGTGATAATTTTGCCTCATCTTCTACTAAAAGCACTTTCATGGTTGAAATCGGTTTTGTTTGATACGAATTAGCACACAGAAAATTATAAAACAAAAATAAACAACTTAATTTTATATTAATTTCACGAGTTTATATTTTCCTTATATTTTCTTGTTTCTAATAATTTCTCTTTTGGGTTCTGTTCTTTGGTCAGGTGCATTTGGGTTAATGCCTAAAAGTTTGTTTTTTATGCGTATTTGTTCCAATTCTTTTTCTAAGGGATTTGCTAAATTTGGCAATAAAATAACAATAAAATAGCCAATTATAGGTAAAAACATACAAATAAAAAACCAAAGCCAAAAAGACCTGCCTCGTGTTGATGCAAAATGTCCGCCTACCAAAGGCAATGATAAAAGCATAAAGCAGCCAAACAAAATTGCATCAATTATCATAAAATTGCAGTTATAATTTTTATATAAACTTAATACAATTAATAGGCAATAATAGTTTTGCAATTATTCAAATATTTCGTTTACTTCAACTCTTAAATTAGGAGTTTCGTCTAATAATTCCATATTTGTCAAGTAAGTTGTAAATTCTTTAACTTTTAAATGCTATGTTTAAATCTATTTTTTCTTATTCATTATCATTTTTATTTTGTGTAATAATTGTATTAATAACGATGCAAGGCATGGCACAAAATCCCACAGGTTTATGGAAAGTAAAAGGCACAAACCCACAAAAAGGCACTTATACAGGTACATTAGACATTAAAAAAGCCAACGCAGATGTTTATACATTATATTGGAAAATAGCTAATGGTAACGAATTTGGAGGCTTAGGTATGCTAAAAGACAATAATTTCTATGTAAGTTGGGGGCAAAGTATTGAATATGGCATTGTTGTCTATAAAATTCTTGCAAACGGAGATTTAGACGGAAAATGGGTTTCAAAAAGTGGATATACAAATCTTATTGGCGAATTTGCCCAAAAAATAGATAAAAATACTAATAAAATAAGTGATTTAATTGGTAAATATCAAGTCAATGGTGGCATAGGAAAAGGTGCTTATTCTGGAACTTTAACCATAAAAGCAGGCAGTAATGCAGGACATTTTTTGTTTTTTTGGCAAATTGGCAACAGTGTTTCAAATGGTGTAGGGTTTTTGAATGGAAATGAAATTGTGGTAGCTTGGGGATATGGAGAATCTTATGGAGTTGTACATTATGTGATGCAAGGAAATAACAAAGCAAAAGGCACATGGGCAATTCCAAGTTATCATGGAATTTTGACAGAAGATATTGAAAAGTAGGAAAGTTGCAAAAAAACTAAAAGTAGCAAAAAAATTTAGGTTTTACTTTTGATACAAGCAAAAAATGATACTTTTGTAGTTATAGGTCTGATATTTATTTTGTCATTCTGAGCTTACAAAGAATGACAAAATTTAAAAACAAATAATAGTTATTATCAAACTGTAAAAAAGGCTTTAAAAACATGAAAAAACTGTTATTTTATTTTCTCTCATTTGTTTTGTCTTGTTTCACTTTGACACAAACTATGGCACAGGGCAGTCTTACGCCCAAATATAGCAATGAATTTTTGGCTATTGGAGTTTCGGCACGAGGTTTGGCATTAGGTGGTTCGATGACAGCGATGACTAATGACGTTAGTTCGGCTTATTGGAATCCTGCGGGTTTGCTCAACATGAAAGGAAATTATCAAGGTGCATTAACTTATAACCAATATTTTGGTGGCATTGCAAGCTATAATTATGGTGGTTTTGCGGCAAGATTAGACGAAACAGGCGTATTAGCTTTCTCAATTATTCGCATGGCAGTTGATGGCATTCCAAACACCTTAAACTTGAGAAACAGTGATGGAAGTTTTAATTTTGACAATGTAAGTTCATTTTCAGAAGCATCTTATGCTTTTATGTTCAGCTATGCTCGTGAAAGCAAACTCATAAAAAACTTGAGAACAGCCGCAAACGTAAAAGTTATTCACAGAAATGCAGGAACTTTTGCAAGTGCTTGGGGTTTTGGGCTTGATATTGGAGCACAATATGACATTAAAAAACATTGGAAACTTGGCATTATGGCTCGTGATATTACCACAACTTTTAATACTTGGAATTTTAATACAGAAGCAATTCGCAGCACTTTTCAACAAACAGGGCAGAAAATTCCTAATAATAGTACAGAATTAACACTTCCTCGTTTGCTTATTGACCTTTCAAGACCATTTTCTCTTTATAATAACATGATTGGAGTTCAGCCAACATTCGGTTTTGAATTTACTTTTGATGGCAAAAGAAATACGCTAATACAAACAAGTTTGGTATCAGGAGATTTGCGTGCAGGTTTAGAATTAGACTATAAAAAATTAGTTTTTGTTAGAGGTGGTATTGGCAATTTTCAACAAGTAAAAGATATTTCAAAACAAACAAGCACTGTTTCCCAAGCAAGTTTTGGCTTAGGCTTGCATTTAGGAATGTTTAGTATTGATTATGCACTCACTAATTTTGGAACAACAAATGCAGGTTTGGCATCTAATGTTTTGACTTTGAAAGTAGATGTAAAATAAAAATTATAAAAAAATGAGTATTGTAAATAATATAGCTAAAACAATTAATATCTGTGCTACCGTATTAATCTAAATAATTGATTATGATGATGCCAATCATTAATTTATAGTAACATTGAATTGTATATTAATTTTTTATTGCATAAATTTAACATTTTTAAATTTATGCAATAAAAAATTAATATAACAAACTTATTATTATGGTGTTTTAACGTAATTATCATCTTACATTAAATATAAAAATTTCATTATGTATAAAAAACTAATCAAAACTAATCATACTTACTCCATTTTATTATGAGCAACGCCTTAAAAATCATGTTAATAGACGATGAGCTTACAAATACTATCATCGCTAAGAAACTTTTGTTAAAATATAATCCAAGTTTTGTTATTCAAGATTATAAAAGTGCCAATGATGCAATCAATGCACTGAAAAGCGGTGCTTTCAAACCCAATTTGATATTTTTAGATATTAATATGCCAGAAATGAATGGCTGGGCTTTTTTAGATAAGTTTACAACTCTTAAAATAAGTGTAGATATTTATATGCTAACCTCCTCTGTTGATGTACTTGATATTGAAAGAGCTAAGGCTTCGCAACATTTGCAAGGTTTTATTTCTAAACCTTTAACCCAAATAAAAGTCCAACAAATATTAGATGAAAATTTTTAAGAAATTGTGTCTTGTAATATTCCCCTGGAAAAAATAAATTTGGCAAGTCATCAGGCTTGCTAAATTCATTTTAGTGCAATAAATTTCCCCATAAATATCTTTTTTTCGTATCTTATTTCTGATTTTTTATTATATTGCTATTAAAATATACTTCAAAATTTAATTTGTTACGTCATGTCAAAAGAATCAACAACACAAGAAATATTACAAAATAATTCAGATTATACACTGTTTTCATGGTCAAAACAAGCAGGATTAAGTCCAATTGCAGTAGAAAGAGGCGAAGGAGTGTATCTTTATGATACAGATGGCAAAAGATATATAGACTTTTCATCTGGTTTGATGAATGTAAATATCGGACATGGAGACCAACGTGTTACAGATGCAGTAGTAAAACAAATGCAAAAAATTAGCTATGTTACACCAAGTTGTGTTACAGAAATTCGAGGCGAATTGGGTAAAAAAGTTGCCGAAATATCTCCTGAAATCTTAAATAAAACTCTTTTTACGGTTTGTGGGGCAACTGCGATAGACAATGCCATAAAATTAGCAAGACTTTACACAGGACGACACAAAATTATTGCACGTTATCGAGCATTTCATGGGGCATCTTATGGCGGATTAAGTGCTGGTGGCGACCCACGCAAATTGCCTGCGGATTCTCAACAAGCACCAAATTTTATTCATGTAGAAGACCCATATTGCTACCGTTGCCCGTTTGGGCAAAAAGTAGAAAGTTGCCAACGTGAATGTGTGCAACATATTGAAAGAATTATAGAATTTGAAGGAGCTGAAAATGTCGCTGCAATTCTTATGGAAGGCGAATCAGGTTCATCAGGTTGCATTAAATATCCTGCCGATTATTTGCCAAAATTGCGTGCTATTTGTGATAAATACGGCATTTTGTTGATTGCAGACGAAGTTATGAGTGGTTTTGGACGTACAGGAAAATGGTTTGGTGTTGATAATTTTGGGGTAGTTCCTGATATTATTGCCACTGCAAAAGGACTTACTGCGGGTTATATTCCAATGGGTGCATTGATTGTTTCGGATAAAATTGCAGCACATTATAACGATAAGCCTTTGATGTTGGGTTTAACTTATTCGGCTCATGCAGTGGGTTGTGCAGCAGGTTTGGCGGTTTTAAATATTTATCAAAGTGATAATTTGATAGAAAATGCTGCCGAAATGGGCAAATATATTGACGAATGTATGGTCAAAATGATGGAAAAACACCCTTCTATTGGAGATTTTAGAAATACAGGTTTGTTAGGTTGTATTGAATTGGTAAAAGACAGAACTACCAAAGAACCAATGGCACCATTTAACGCAAAACCAGACCAAATGGCAATTATGAATAAAGTTGCTGCCAAAATTAAAGATTTAGGAATGTACACTTTTGTTCGTTGGAATTATATTTTTGTTGCACCGCCTTTGTGTATAACTCGTGAACAAATTGACGAAGGATTGGCAATTATTTCACAAGCTATTAGTATTGCTGATGAATATTGTAATTAAATTAACTTTTATACGTTGGCAATGGTGCTTTGCACCTTGACAAACGTAAAAAGTGGATTTAGGTACGATTGTCAAGGTGCAAAAGCATCATTGACAACGTAACTAAATAATAAAAAATATAGTCTTTAAACCTTTTTGTAAATTGTCTATCTTATTTAAAATGAACTTTAAATATTACGACCATGAAAGCAAAAATTTTGTTAGTTACACTGTTGGCAATGATTATCGGATTTACTGGATTTGCAAGTCAGAATGACGATTTAGGTAAAAAAGATAAAGGCAAAAAACGCCATAATAAAGAATTAAGAAAAGAACTGAAAGCATATATAGACCAAAATGTTATGCCTGTTTTGCGGGAACAACGCAATAAATTGGAAAGTAAAATTACATTGCAAGACCGTCAAAAATTGGAAGAATTACGCAAACAATTGGCTGTTTTACAAGCACAACGCCATGATTCTCGCAAGGATTTTCACAAAGAGCAAAAAAGTGCAACAGAGAAGGGCGAAATAACCGAAGAGCAACGTAATAAAATAAAAGAAGTAAGAACTCAAATGAAAACTATTATGCAAAGTTCGAAAGAAATTGCTAAAAGTTATTCAACTGATATTGAGCAACTTTTGACACCAATGCAGTCGCAAAAAGAACAGTGGAAACAAGACATGAAAGCCATTTGCGATAAATACACAGTAAATAGTCCAGATAGCACACATAAACATCATGGAAATAAACACGAAGGAAATGGACGTGGAAAGCATGGCAAATTTAGAATGATGACAAAAGAACATTTTAAAGAAATGAAACCTGCAATGTTTTTATTGATACAACCTTCTGAAAATCAAGTAATTGCAACGGAAGCAGTAAAAGAAAGTGATGAAAATACAAAAATTTACCCAAATCCTTCATCTAATCAAACAACGATTGATTTTAAAGTGAAAGAGGCTGGAAATGTAAATATTGTATTGCTTGATGCACAAGGTAATGTTATCAAAAATATTATGAATGAGCATAAAGAAAAAGGGAAATATTCTACACTCATTGATTTATCAGGTTTGCGTGAAGGTACATATTTTTACAAAATAGCTACACCAACAAAAACTGAAACAAATAGAATTGTAGTGAAATAAAAAATAAGGTTGTTGTAAAAAAAGCATGATTATCTAAGTTATTCATTATCAATAACTTAAATAATTATGCTTTTTTATCGTAGCCCAGAACTAATTTACAAGACCTATAATCAATAATTTATTTCTAAATATTTTGTAGTTACAAATTTATACCCTCAAAATTTATATCATTCATACACTTAAAATGCCCTTTTGGACATTTGTCAAATCCAATTTTGGAACAAGGACGACAGTCAAGGTTTTTATTTTCTAAAATCGTAAATTTTGTCCGATAAGGATACATTCCTAAACTTGGTGTTGTATTTCCCCAAATGCTGTAAATGTTTTTTTGCAATGCCGCTGCAATGTGCATCAAACCTGTGTCATGAGCAAAAACTACGGTTGCTTGTTGCAATAAAGAAGCCGACTGATTTAGATTAAATTTTCCACAAGCATTATAAATTTTAACTTTTGATGCAATATTTGAAGTCGTGATTGAAGTCATATTTGCAAAATATTTTTCAATTTCTTCGCCTATTTTCGCATCATTTTTATCGCCAAGCAACACAATGGGAAAATTAATTTTCTCACATAATTCTATCATTTTATCAAAAGGCAACTTTTTTGTATTGTGTTGAGCCCCAACTGTATAAGCTACATAACCTTTTCTGTGAGTTTCGGGCAACCAAGCAATTTCTACTAGGTCTTTGTGTGGAATAAAATAATTTAATCCCAAGTCATCAGGCACAATATTTAACATTTCAGTAGTTGCTAAATACCTATCTACAATATGCAAAGCTGGCATTTTATTTACTGCAAAATTCACATACATAAATTTTTCAAAATTTAATTTATTAAAACTTGCACACTT
>JAYTNF010000133.1:0-14828 GCA_043748455.1 Cytophagales bacterium | reverse complement strand
AAGAAATAATTTAACAGCTTTCATAAGTATTAATGGGCAACCTTATGAAGCCTCTGTTGTAAATTATAGTGTATATCCAAATGATAACACCCAAGCTTTTACAGAATCGGCAATAGGTGCGTTAAATTATGGTATTTATTCGCAGTTTTGTAATCAAATTATTTATGATGCTAAAATTTATACTAGAACATTGCTTAGTGCAGAAATAAATGATGACTATATTAAAAATGGAGATATATTATTAAATCCAGCAAATTTATTTCTTTGGTATCGTTTTAACGAAAAAACAGGTACAAATATAATAGACCACAGCACCAATAACAGACACGGAACTATGATAAATTACGAACCACAACAATATAATTTAGGTATAGATAATCATCACGTTGATGAAAATGGAAACCCTGTTTTAAGTTAGTAAATTAGTAAATTATTAGTTAGTTAGTTAAAAACTAATAACTAACTTACTTACTAATTTACTAACTAAAAACTTACTAACTTAAAAAAAGCTATGTTACACACGACAAAAAACTATATTACCTATCCAAAAACCGTTGCAAACACCGTAAAATATGTGTTGTTACGATTGTATGTAGAAACTGAAATTTATAGCAATAGTTATGAATTGGTTGACGAAATGGAGGCAGTGCCAGAACTAAACGGACAAGTTCGGTTTTATTTGCAGGAGTTTCTCGACAAAAGACTGAGCTATGATATTCCAATTTGGTTGGGAACTGCACCACAAAACTGTTTGCAAGTTTGCAAAAGGTATAAAGTCAGTTATGCCCAAGTGTTAGAAAATTCTGTTTATTCGGAGTTGGTTTGGACAGAAGATGCCAACATTCATTTTGCTTTGTTGGGTGGTTTTTCGCACATAGATTTTCCTTATAAAGACCTTTCACCTGTGCAAATATTGCCAAATAATAAGCAATTTCTTAGTACATTGCCTTATTTGGTGATGGATTTGTTGCAACAGGCTTTTGTTACATACATGCCTTTGGCTGATGCAAATGAGGTAAAGTGTGTCATAAATATTAGGTATGATGACAATAGCACCGCCACAAAAGATATTTTTATAGGAGATACTTTTCAATATCAACCCATTATGATTCCAATTTCTGAAGCTGCTCAAGGTTATAAATTGCTTAATCCTACAAAAAAGATTGTGCAATTAAGTCTAACTATTGATTTGCAAGTAATTGATATTCAAGTAGTTGATAATGAATATTTGCATTACTTAAACGAATTACATTTTTCTAATTCTTTGGGTGGCTTTGATTCCATACAACTTACAGGCATTGCAGAACAAAGTTTGGAAGCCGAAAAACAAAGTTTTGAACATTACTTGCCTTATAATTACAATCTCAATCAACGCCAAACAAATAGCTATAACCAAAGCCAAAAACAAAGTGGAAAACTGCGGTCAGGTTTTTTAGAAAAAAGTTATTATGAGAAAATCATAGCAGAGTTGCTTATCTCAAAAGAGGTATTTTTACGCATAGATTCCAATAGGTTTTTACCGGTAAATATTACAACCAAAAAAATGAAAACTTTGGTATCTGATGACTTTCTGTATTCGTTTGAATTTGATTACACAATTTAAAATAATTATGAATTATGAATTATGAATTATGAATTATTTTTCTTTCATACGTAAAAAAACAATAATTCATAATTCATAATTCATAATTCATAATTCTTTACACTATGCTAACACTACAAATACAAAATAAAATTCTACATTTATTATCGGGTCAAAAAGTGAGTTTTGATATTAACAACCTCATTTTTGATACTGAATTTTTGAATGGAAACCGCAGTTCATCTTTTAAAATTGCGGTTGATGCCGATGCTCAAAGCATTTTTGGCAGTCCAGAAGCTATGGTTTCTAAGTCAAAAACCTATACTTTTGAGGAGTTTGATGCAGCACTAAGTTTTAATGGTGTCAAATTGTATGCAGGAAAATTTAGGCTGCGAAAAGCTACACTAAACTTTTATGAAGGCAATTTTGTGTTTGGAATTTCGGACTTAGTAAGCCAAATGTCAAAACCCATTGCAGAGGTTTTGGGCAATGAAAGCTATGTGTTTGTTACAACAAATACAGGAAACGAAATGAAAAAAACCATCACAACAGCAGATTCACCTGTAGTTTTTCCTGTTGTCAAATTGGCAAATAAATTTTATAATAGCTATAAAAATAATAATTATGTGTTGCCAAGAATTTTTGGTGATAGTGGTTATCCTGTGCCAATGATTAAAGTGTGTTTTATTTTGGAGTTATTGCTCAAAAAATTAGGCTATCAGCTCTTAAATCCAAATTGGACAAATGGCAATTTAGATATTAGAAAGTTGATATTTTTTAATAATAGGTTGCTAAAAGTCATTGAAACTCTAAGCACAGTTAATATTGATGTCCAAGATGCACCCACAGAGCCTGTTTATACCATACAAGAGCAAAGGGTGGTTTTGACGGTTACAGAAAATTTAATCTATGCAGATTATTTGCCAGTAATGACGGTTGCAGAATTGCTAAAAGCTATTAAAAACTTGTTAGGACTGTTTTTTGAATTTGATAGTTTTCGCAAAACAGTGTATATTCATTTTATAAGTGATATTTTGCAAAGTAATGCGTATCAAGATTTTACAGATAAAGTAAGTCCAGAACATGAGGTAAGTCCGAATGATTATCAAGGTTTGAGATTTATTTTTGACAAGCATGATGATGATAAAATCACCGAATATTTAGAAAATCCTCAAACAGATTTGAGTAATTTTAAGGTGTTGGCTGAAGTAGAAAAAGTTTCTCAACTGCCAAATCCTCAAACAACAACTTTGTATGCAGTAATTTTAGTCTTGGAATCTCACCGTTATTTTAAAAATACTTTGGACGGTTGGCAAGAATGGCAATATCCTTGGCTTGATTATGTGTTGCAAAAAGATAGTACAGAGGTTAATACAGTTGCAAAAACAAATCAACAAAGCATTACAACGGGTTTTTCGCCTGTGGCAAGCAATAAAGGTTGGCATTTTGTGAATAAGGAAGGCGAAATTTTAAAGTCAAATATCTCAGGAACTTATGCAAAATGTTTGGCTATTATCAAAACCAATCAAAATTTTATTGTGCCTGCTTTTTTTGTCTTTAAGGAAAGTAAAGTCTATAAAAATCAAAAAAGATTTGCAGTCTTAGAGGACTATTATGCCTCAACGGACTTTGATTGCCCATTTTATCAAAAAGAAACCATAGCTTACACACGTATAAGTTATGGCAATTTTATAATTCCTGAATCCGATTTTGCAGCAACAATAGACCAAAAACCACCTGTGAGAATTTTGTTATATCATGGTTTGCAAACCTCGCCTGTAAACATTAATTATAATCAAACGCCACCTGTTACAGTATCGGCACAAAGACTTTATCCATTGGCTTCATCTGATTGTTATGATAATTTTGGAAATAAAATTGCAAGTTTTGCACTCAGATGGGAAGGAAAACATGGTTTGATTGACAATTTTTGGAAACCTTTTATTGCTTTCAAAAAACTTTCAAGGGTTTTTGAAGTTGCCGCAGTGCTAACTTTGGAAGATTTGCGAACCTTTAAACCTACTCAAAAGATTAGGATTCGTGAATCTGTGTTTTTGGTCAATAAAATTGAAACTAAAATTGGCGATGAAGTGGGTTTTAGTAGGTTAAGTTTGGTGAAAATTGGCAGCGAAATTTTTGATAAACCGCCATTGCCACCCTTTGGAAACTTGCAACTTATTTGCACAGATACATGCAGCACATCAGCAAATCAAAATTATTTTATTGTCAATCAAGCTCAAGAAGTTGTTACAGTTTTGGTTTGTGGGCAGCTTATTTCTAATCTGCCTGTGGGAATTTATGAAGTCAGAGGCAGTGGAGATAATATGCAGATTAGCGGAACTGCAACGGTTATTGCAGGTCAAACCGTAACAGTGAGTTTGGGAGGTTGTCCAGTTCCGCCACCACCGCCACCAATTGTGGTAAAATTTGTGTATCAAATTGGCAATTTTGGTTTAACGCAACAATTTATTAGTGATATTTTTCAAGATAATGCCAATATTGGCGTGTCAAGTCGTGAATTTGTTAAAACCATTGCAGGCGTAGAAACTGTGGTATTTTTGGGAGACCCAATGCCAAACACAAATTATTTGCTCCGTTCAAGCTATGTTTGGAACAATGGACTTGTAACCATTCGCCGAACTGTGGCAAAAGAATTAAGGTCTTTGTTGGTGATTGCTGATAATGGTTTTAGTTCGGTTGATGGAAATTTGCAAATCAATATTCGTTTTGGCTCTTTTTATACTGCTGATGCCGCAAATGTGCGTTATTCGGTAAGAATGGGTTATGAAAATGCAAGTTCTGATAATTTTTCTGTGCCTGTGCCAGCTACTGGGAACTTAACTTTTATTGATGTAGTCAGAACTTTACCACAATTTGGAAGAACTACTTTTGATGTAATTGCTGAAACTTTGGAAAATGGTGTGTGGACTGAAACAAATTATGTCCGCAGCTTTGTAAGAATTTATATTTAAAAAGAGTTATGAGTTATGAGTTATGAATTATGAGTTATGAGTTATTTTATGGTTTGGGTGTCAAAAAAATAACTTATAACTCATAACTCATAAATATTTTCTATTACCTTTGTAATTGTATAGATTTTAACTATTTAAAATATTTATGATTTTAACAACCAATATTTCAGAGTGCCAAAAACTACTTGCAGAGGCACAACAATTATTTGAAAGTTTCCAAGCTAAAATAAATAAAATTCAAAATTTTGAATTCGTTTGTCAAGATGGCGATGATTCTAATTTTGATGATATTTTAGCAGATAATTCTTCCGAAAATCCAGTATAACTAAGTTTTGCAATTACAGAACTATCTTTGCAAGTTACTGTAATTGTAAAAATGCCTTCTTCTTTATTAATTTCGTCTATGTGTTCTTCCAACAAAGTCGATAATCTTTGCTTTGCTTTTTTTATGGTCTGTTCTGCTGCTTTTTTGTAAATATGATTTGCCACATTTGTAAAAAAAGTGGTTTCACTTACAAAGTTTACCCTATTTTTGAAAATTGTTCTTATTTTTATGTTTTAAAAGTTATACCTATCCTTAAAACTTCTATTTCTATCTAATTATTACATCTGTTATCTCAATATTTTTTTTGCTATATCTTTGTAATTACATTTACTATGATATAAATTTTTACTTTACCATTCTAACCTACCATTATTGCTTAATTGTGCGGTTATTCGTTGTATTCTTATTTTAGTATAATATTTTTTTGTCATCTTAGCATTATTATGTCCACACATTTTGGCGACTGTATCTAAGTCGCAATTATGTTCGAGGAATAACATGGCTGCGGTTCTGCGTGCTATGTGAGTGGTAAGGTTTTTTCCGATTCCCACAATTACTGCTATTTCTTTCAAATAGGCATTATAATTCCCGTTTGCAATTATTGGCAAATTGCCTTCATACTTATTCCAAATGGCTCTTGACTTTTTGAAAAACGGAATTAAGGCTTGTGAGCCTGATTTTGTTCTATCTTTACTAATCCAAACCTTGCCATCAGGGGCTATAATAGTATCTTTGTCATAATCAAAGTTTTTTGCATCTATATATGCAAAGCCTGTATAAGACTGAAAAACAAATAAATCTGCTATTCTTTGCAAGTTTTCGTTAGCAAAATGATGGTGGTGGATTTTGTCTAATTCAAAATCTTCTAAAAAAATAATGTCCTTATGTTCTTTTGGAACTTTTATTTTTTCATCTCGAATCAAATTTTTGTCTATCAACTCCTCTTTGTAAGCCTCTTTGATAATAGTTTTGAAAAACGAAGCATCTTTGCGGACTAATTCTGAATCATATCCGATACATTCTTTATTGTATTTAATAAATTTTGCTTCTGTTAATTGATAATTTACAAAGTCATTAAATTGCTTAATCTTAATTTCATTAAGCAAAATATGTTCTTGTTTGCGAGCTTGCAACCAAATTGTAATTCTTCGCAACCATTGCCGACCTCTGATGGCAGTTGCCTGTGTTATCAATTTTCCTACTAATTTGTTTCGGTTTTGGATATACTCCTGTGCATAATGTAGAAATTCTCTTTCTGTAAAATCAAAACCTTGCAAATAGTATTCTTTCATTTTGCGAGCATTAAGGGGCTTTTGCATGGCGGTGAGTTGCAAATACATAGTTTTTAAATCTGCATAATGCCTATCTAAAATCTGGTTATCAACATGGTTTTGGATTACTTTACCATTTTTATCCTTTATTCGTTGTTGCTGTTTGCACCAATCTATTTCTGCAACTTTTACACCTGTGCTAAATGCACCTTTATCTCTATCACCATTGATAGAAATGGCACAGTAAACCATAAATAATTGTTCACTGTTTTTGACACTCCGAAGCCAAAATGAAATTTCCATAGAATACCTTTTTTGTTGTAACATATAAAAAACAAAGTTTAGTAATGAAGCTATGGCGATATGCCATAACTTGACTACTAAACCTAAATTTGGTGCTAACACTAATTTTTTAGTGCTAACACTTTGCTTCTTTGGCTTAGTCAAAATGTTAGGTATTCTATGCTTTATTGCCTTATAAAAGGCACAACCCGCCTTGTGCGGGTTGTTTTGTGGAGACGGTGGGAGTCGACACATTTTTATAACTTATTGATTATCAATAGCTTATAAAATAAAAAAAAGTGGTTGCGGTAAATTCTACACTCAAAACATATACTTTTTTATACTTTTTTTGATAGAAAATTAGCTCATAACTATTTGATTACCAGCAACTTACAACAGTTTCAGTGTAGAGTAAACTCTCTACACTAATTCTACATTAAAGTTTTTTATTTGAGGCTAATCAATAAAATTCGCAAATTTTAGAATTTTCGCAAATTTGCGAAAACTAACAGGGTAGCCTTAATATTCATTTCGGCTAATAAATCGGCAAGTAATTTGAATTGTGCCTTAGTTTTAGGCGTTATTACAAGTGATTGCATAATTGTAAAAGGTTAAAACGTGAAAAAACTAAAAATATTACAAATCATTAAAATCATTCGTATTGAGTAGTTTTTCAATATCTATTTTCATATTTTTATTTAGTAACTGTTTACTTAGTCTAACAGTCAAAACAATAATCAACATATTAAAATATTGTTCTAATGTTCTTTCATAATTGCCTTTATACATACTACTTTTTTTATCTCTTATGTCCAACTTCTCAAAATCTTCCTCACACATATTGCGGGAATACATCTCTAAGTCTTTTTCATACATAATTTGTTGATAGGCTAAATATTTTTCATTCAGTTTGTCATACACACCCCTGTCATTACTTATCCAACGTGATAACAGTTCTATTTGTGATTTGGCAGCCCTAACATCTCTTATTAAGAACTCTAAATTAAAACCTAAAATATGTGTCAAGATAGTTTCTTTACTTTCTATTTTTTCATCTCCATACTGCATAATCTCTATTACAGTCATTCCAAAAATTTCTGCAAGCTGATTTAACCTACTCATAGAAATATCAGTAAGACCATTTTCTAAACGGTTATAATTAACAGGTGCAATACCTATTTTTTCAGCCATATCAGCTTGTTTCAAGCCTTTAATAACTCGTATTTGTTTTATTTTATCATGTAAATCATTCATACTACAAATATAAAAAATATTATTTATAAAAAAACAATGTGTGTTATTCTCAAAAAAAACGAATATCATCTATAATTAAACGAATATCATTTAAAAAATAACGATTTTTATTTAAAAAATCTGTAATATTTTTTGTTTTATAACTTTTATCATTATATTTGTATTGTTAAACGTAAAAACAAAATGAATAACATAGAAAAAGTAATAAACAGCATTGCAAAGCCTAATTTTCCATTTAAACCACAAAGGGAGTTTTATGAGGAAATTGCAATAAATCAAAAAAGATTTTGGCAAATAATTCGTAACGAAGTGCAACCTAATCTCGATGAGATAGAACGGATTGCCAAAGTTTTGAATGTAGCACCCAAAGACTTAATAAACCTTTATTAGTCTAAAATTATTCATTGCAATTTTTAATGTACTAACAAACAACAAACAAATAACTTTCAAACAATCATTTATCATTATGAAAAAACCAGAAGTTCCAGACCTAAAACTACGCAAGTTTAGTTTTACGGTCATTGCTCGCAAGAGTACAGAAAGTAAAAAGTTGGTGCTACTTTATGGTCGCATAGCTTATAATAATACACAGGCAAATGATTTTTCATTAGCTATTAAGGTATTAGCCAAAAATTGGAATAGTGCCGAACAAAGCATTACAGGCAAGCAATATGAGTATATGAATAGCAGATTACAACAAATTTGCACAGATATAAACTTGTTGCACTCCGATTTTGTGCGAACTAATCAGCCTTTTACAGCTCATGATATTCGTCAGGCTTATACCTCCAAAGACAAGCCATTAATTACAGTCTTGGAGGGCTATCATCAATTTATAGACGAAAAAGAATTGTTGCAAACCGCAGGTAAAATAGAGAAAAGTACACTAAAACGCTATGAAAGTTTTAGGATAACTTTTTCTAATTATCTTAAAAATGTATGTCATGGCGAGGCGATGTCTATGATAGATTTTGACAAAGCAGCAGCCGATAGGTTTGTGTTGCATTTCTCTACTACAAAAAACTATTACAACAGGTTTAACAACAAAAATTATATTTCACGCAGTTTGAGAATGTTAAAACAGGTTTTTAAATGGGCAGTAGAACGAGAGATTATAGAGAAAGACCCTTTGCAATATTACAAAATTGAAAGAGCTAAGGCAGAAAATCAAATATTTTTAGAAAGTGTGGAAGTAGAGAAATTACAGGCACTAAAAACAGTATCCCCTACGCTGCAAAGAGCCTTAGATTTATTTCTTTTTCAGGTGCATACAGGGCTAACTTATGGAGATACGCAAGCATTTAACTATGAAAATCATATTGTTATGATAGAAAATAAGGTTTATATCCGCATAGCAAGAGAGAAAACAGGCGTAACAACTTTATTGCCATTGTTTCCAAAGGCAGAGGAAATATTGAAAAAATATGCTAATAATATGAAAAATACGGTACTTAATTTAGGTAAATATAACAAATATTTAAAGGAAATATCGGCACTTGCAAACATAGAAAAATCACTTTCAAGTCATGTTGCAAGACGTACAGCGGGTTATATGTGGCTTAATGAGGGCATAAATATGGAGGTTGTAAGTAGTATGTTAGGACACGCAAGTATTAGAGAAACTGAAAAAATTTATGCTAAGGTATTGCCAAAATATATTGCCGAGCAAACAAAGGATTTTTATAACAAGCAATTAGCCTTACAACTCTAATTCTATGAAACAAAGCAAGCAACAGGCATTAGAACGTATAGCGTGGTGGGAAATCCGCCCAAGTCTGAAACATTGGAAACAGTCCCCAAACATCAGCAAAGAAATTAACCTTTTTAACCAAAATAAGCATGAAAAAGCCAAAAAAGCCTAAAAGTCCATTCACCGAACAAGAATATGAGGACTTTAAACGACAAAGAGAATTGCGACCAAGTGGAAGACCTGACAAAGAGCAGCAGCCACTAAGTCCGCAACAAAAGTAAGCAACTGTAAACAAAAGTGAACATAAAAAAGCCTTTGCAAGTACAAGCTCGCAAAGGCATACAAACATTTTAACTAATGACTCTTATGGGAAATCAAAAATTAGAACAGGGTAAAGGTAAGAAATCAACGGACATTGTGCAACAAAGTAGGTTTAAAATGTCTATAAATTTGGTTGAAGTACAGTTTTTTATGCGTACTAACGAAACAAATAGCAATTATGGGCATATCTACTTTCATATTTCGGTAGATAGTCTGCGGACAAAATCCCCTTTGAGTGCCAGAATAAAGTTAGAAAAAACGGAATGGCACAATGCTTTAAGCTGCATGGTAGATAGACATTGCCAAGAACAGTTATTGCTCAATAATATTGAAGCTGAAATCAAAATGCAGGCTACTATTTTGCGTACCAAAGGACAAAAATTTACTGCTGAAAGTCTGAAAAAAGTGTTTCATAAGGAGGAAAAATATTTTTCATTTATAGACTTGTTTAATAAATATGTGCCTTACAGGATAGAAAAACATAATTTAGCTAAGGGAAGTCAAAAAACATTACACATTATTAAAAGTAATGTAATTAGGTTTTTGGAACAAAACAACTACAAAGATTTGGCTTGTGAGGAGTTTAAACCAAAAATTATTGATGAAATGGAATTGTGGTTTAGACACAATTTAAAGGCTTGTGGCATTGCACATCTTAAACGACATATTCAGTTAATCAATGCAGTGCTAAATTATGCGGTTTTGTACGAATATGCAGACAAAAACCCCTTACAATATTATAAGTTTAGTAGAAAAACTGTACAAAATAAGGTTATTTACTTGACTATTTTAGAACAGGAATTGTTAGAAAAGGCAGTTTTTACAGATAACAAATTGGTACAGGTGCGTGATATTTTTGTGTTTGCTTCGTGTTTGGGACTTGCTTGTATTGATAGAATATGTTTTGATTTTGAAACACATACCTATTTGAAAGATGACGGAACTCGGTGGTTTTCTATGCAACGCAACAAATCTAAGGTTTATGCCGAAATGCCTATTCCTACAAAAGCCTTAGAGATACTCAAAAAGTACAATTACAAGCTGCCAAGCGTAGCCGATAATCAAAATATCAGTGTTGAAAACCAACTCAATAACCGTTATTTAAAAATCATAGCAGAAATATTAGGTATTAAAAAACATCTTACTACGCACACTTCACGCAAAACAGCTTGTAGTAATTGGCTGCGTGCAGGCGTGAACGAAAACGTAATAGCAGCCATGATGGGCTGGACTTCTACCAAAATGTTAAAGTTATATTCAGAGGTAGAAAATGAAATGATTACTAAGGAATTGCACCTAAAACTCAAACAAAATTACTTGTAGTTCACAAAAAAAGCCTTTGTAGTGTGGTGCTACAAAGGCAATACTCAAAATATTAACCGTCTAAAAATTAATATCCTTATGCAAAACTACAAAAATCTGGCTAAAAACCTATTCGCAAAGAAAAAAAACAACTTTGCGGACTTCGCACAAACTACAAATACCTTAGAATTTGTAGCACAGTTGCAGCCAAAAACCTATTATGAAACTTACAAAGAGTTGTACTTCGGTGCAAAATTCTTTGCTGTTCTGGCACAAATTGCAACCGCAATTAGTAGCTATTCATTCTTTGCGAACTTATTCGCAGCCAAAATAACGAATGAATATGCCTTAATTGTTTGCGTGTGTGTGGTTTTAATCATCATCGAGGTAATGAAATTTATCACACTCAATAAGGCTTTATTAGGCTTGTTTAGCTTACCTGCCAAACCTAACTATGTTTTGCTTGCTTTTGCCTTAGTTATTTCTCTTTGTAGCATTTATGCAAGTGTTGTAGGTGGTGGTAAATTAGGTATTGATAACGAACAGGTGAATGTGGTAAAATCTGAATTTGATGCAGAAATTGCAGTTTTAAGAACTGAAATTACAGATATTCAAAAACGTAATACCTACAAAGGAAATACTTATATAGTTGGTAAGGAAAAAAAGCTATTACACCAAAAAGAGGGCAATTTGACTGCCTTACAAGCCAAAAAAGATAGTGAATTAGCCAAAGTTCATGACGTGAACGAAACTAACGCAAATACCTTTAAAATTAGTTTTGGCTTGTTTGATATACTTTTTCTTTTGTGCAGCTTGTATGTGTGGAGTTTTAAAAAGTTTGTTGCTATTGAAAATTTAGCTACTGAATTGCTTGTTATTCCTATTGATAACAAAATTGTTGATAGTGAAAATAAAAATATAGGTAGTCAAGACGTGCCAAACGAAAACGCAAATAGTGAAAAAAATGCTATTCCAAACCAGCAAAACAAGATAGGTTTTAGATATGATTTTACACATTTAAAAAGCAAGTCAGTCGCTGATGTGCAGCCAAACATTGAAAATGATGTAACACATGACCTAAATACAAGTGCTATTAATAGCAAAAATGACTTAACGCATGACGTTAAGACGAGTGCTATTAATAACAAAGTCATTTTAGGCAATGGTAATCGTATTTGTTTGCACTGCAAAGCTATTTTTACCTACAAAGTGCATAATCATAAATATTGTGGCGAGGATTGCAGGATTGCAGCATGGGAACTTCGCACAGGCAAAATATTCACAAAACCAAAAACAAAATAATCATGGAAAAAGAATTTGAAAGTATTTGTAAGGAAATTGAACAGGGCAATCCCATTCAAAAATTAATTGCAGCAGCCGAAACCGAAAGGGAAAAACGAATTATTGATGCTCTTGTAAAACGTACTATTTACAGAGATGAACAGGCAAAAAAAACTTTATATGTGGCTAAATTATTATGGCAAATTATCCACTATACAGGAGAAATAGACCTAAAAAAATTCAAAGAATTTTTGTTTGATTATGATAACAATATTTTTGAAAATCTTAGAAACTCTAATTTAGGAATGATTAAAGACTTTATTGTAACATCTGAAAAAGATAAAAAAGCCTTGTCAGATTTTTATAAAAAAGGTAAAATTTAGCACAAAAAAAACCTATCATTTATTAGCGTAAATGATAGGTAAGATTGCATCATTAAATTATTTTAAAGGGGAATTAAATAATCATAAATAATTGATAATCAATATTTTATGACAAAATAAAATTTAATCATTAATCAAATTTTAATAGGTAAATATATGAATAATACCGTAGAAAAACAAGTAAATTCAAAAATTGATTTGAACAATGTTGGTAAAATTACCACAAATGAATTAGCACAACCTTTGACAGATGCAAAGGAACAAAAACAAGCAAAAAAGAGCCTTGTTTTAGCAGATTACGACAAATATAGAGTTTCTCATAATTCGGATATTGCAGACGAAACCCCTATTATTTTTATTAATGATAGGAAAATAGCAGTAAACGGAGATATTTCATTTATAACAGGGCAGCCAAAGGCAGGCAAAACGTCAATAGCAGCCTTTATAATTGCCACAGCTTTAATGGAAAATATCCCCAGCGAATTAGATAGCCTAAAAATCAAATCTACTTATTGCAAAGGTAAAAAGATTATCTATATAGATACTGAACAACCTTACAGTCAAACCAACAAATTAAGAAAACGTATTTGTAGGATTTTAGGAACTGACAAAGAGCCTGATAATTTGCATATTCTTAATATTCGTTCTATTTCACGCAAAGAAAAAAAAGACGAAGTTTTTTCAATTATAGATAGTTTTAAAGATGACTTGCATTTTATCATTTTAGATGGAATAGCAGACCTTGTAAAAGACCCTAATATAGCAGATGAAAGTTTTGATTTGATAGACGAATTAATGCGTAAAGCCTTGTCATATAACATTCCTATTTTGGCATACATACATTTAAACCCAAATAGTGATAAAGTACGTGGAAATTTAGGCAGTGAAGCCGATAGAAAATGCGGTGCATCTGTATCTATCAAAAAAGATAGTCAAACAGGCATACATAGCATAGAAAGTCGTTATATGCGTTATGATGGCGATATTGAAACGGTGCATTTTCGTTATGACAATGAAATAAATAATTTTCGCACCCTAACAGGTAACGAGGCAAAAGAGGCAAAAGACAAGGAAAAATTAGAGAAAATAGAACTTTTAAAAGAGGTAGCATACCAAGCAACGGCAGGGGGTAGGAGTGAAGTAGATTTTACGCAATTTGTTAGTATCGTTATGTCGCATTACGAATGCGAAGAACGGACGGCTAAAACAAGAATTAAGGAAATGTTGGATTTAAAAATAATCAATAAAGGAGAAGGCAAAAAAGGATTTTACAGCCTTAACAAAGTAGAAAATTAAAATAGGTGCAAATGTTAAAAAAGTGATAATAATGTAATAATCTTACATTATTTCTTTTTGCACTTACATTTATAAGTGCAAGTGCAAATATATATAAGGAAATATTTGCACTTGCACCTTTTATTTTTGCTAAGTGCAAAGGTGCAAAAAACAATATACGCCCTTGCTGTTGCACTTATTATTTGCACTTATGAAAAAGTTACATTTGTGTATAAAATCTTACAAGGTCAAAAAATAGAAATCTTTATTTTTTGCTTTACAAAAAGAAAAAAATTAAAATTATTATTTCACGTATAAATCGTATAAACCTATGAATTGCGAGCAAGCCAAACAAATAGCTATTATTGATTATTTCAGTAGTATAGGTATGCAGCCCCAAAGAGTGAAAGGGAATGAATATTGGTACAAATCACCATTTGCGAATGAGCAGCAAACAGGCAGCTTACAGGTGAGTAAGCATAAAAATTATTGGTATTGTTACAATATAGGTAGGGGAGGTAGTGTTTTAGATTTTGTGCTGTTGTTTCAGAAGTGTGATACCAAAACAGCTTTACAGATTTTAGAGCAGCAGCAGCCCAATTCTTTTGTTTTTGTAAAGCAAAATACCACCATAGAACAAGCAAAGGAACAAATAAGCAACTTACAGATAGAAAAAGTTAAAGTATTGGAAAACAAGGCATTAGTTAGTTATTTGGAGAGCCGATATATTCCTTTACACCTTGCACGCAAATACGTACAAGAGTGTTATTACAAAACAGATAGCAGCCAATTAAAGCCTTATTTTGCCTTGTATTTTGGCAATGATAAAAACGGTTGTGAAATACGCAACAAACATTTTAAAGGCAGTAGCAGCCCCAAAACCATAACTA
>JAYTNF010000132.1:0-12666 GCA_043748455.1 Cytophagales bacterium | reverse complement strand
AGATTTTTCTTTGTTTTCAGTCTATCCTCGACATCTTTCAAAGCACTTTCCAATTCTTTTGCCTTGTCTAATGCCTTTGCAATTTGGCTTTCTGCACTTTTTGCCGACTGTTGCATAGCTTGTTTCATTGCCGATTTATCGGGAACATTAAACTCAAAAGTAGAAGTTTTAGCACTTTTCGAGCCTTTTATTCCGTCATTGTCCCACACTTGCACAAAATATTCGAGTTTGTCGCCTTCTTGCAATTTCAATTCAGATAAAGCAATTTGTTGGTAATAACTTTGATTAATTAAACTTGCATTGAAAGTTAAAGGAATAAATTTGAAATTATTTGTCGAATTATTGGCAGAATTGTTAGTCAAAGTTGCATCTTTTGGCAATATTCTATAACCAAATTCCAATTTTCGCATCCCATAATCATCACCAATATTTCCACCAACCAACACATAATTATACAAAGTTGTGTCCTCGTATTGCTTTAAAGTAATGGTCGGATATTCATCTGGAATTACATTTACTTGATATTCAATAGGTTCTTTGTTTGTAGAATGTGGATTTTTCAAGTTGAGTTTATAAGACGTAGATTTTAGCAATTTCTTTGTCAATTCAAAAACATCATTATCTTTTTTGATAGTTTCGGTAATTTCCTCACCAAATTGTACATTGAGTTTGTCCGTTTGTTGTGCTTTGAAAGTCCACGTTACGGTTGTGCCTTCGGGAATAATCAAATTTCCTGTGTTATCAAGTTTTTCATTTGCTTTGTTAATATAACTTGGGTAAGTAAGTTGTGCCGAAAAATTGCTAAGATTTGGTCTTTCTAAAACCTTAATAGTGAACAAGTTAGACTTAAAACCTGCACTTTCAAATTGCAATTCTATATCTTTTTGCACATTTTTAAACAAATAGGCAAACTGTCCAATACTTTTACTTTCCATTCGCAATTTTCTACCATCATTTGTCAAAACTGTAACTTCTTTTGGCAAGGCTCCGCCATCAGTTGCCAAGTTTAATTCAAAATCCTCGTTCTTAAATACTTGTAAATCAGCATTTTGCAGCTTGAAATTAAATGGTGCTTTTGGCTCAAAAGTTTTGCCATATTGCATAATTCGTGGCGTTGCCTCTGTAAAAAGTCGTGGTACAAAAGTCCACAACAAGCCTACTAATCCCAAAATTGGCAACAAAAACCACAAAAAATACCTGCGGTTATCTTCGTAATGCACCGCATCTGCAAAATTGAAAACAGAAAGTTGTTGAGATTTTTGGTTGATGCTTGCGAAAAGAAGCCCCCCGCCCCCTACTGGGGGAGTTGCTCCCCCAGTAGGGGGTGGGGGGGCTAATTGCAAGACATTAAGTAACTTATCATCAACATCAGGAAAATATTTTCCAATTTGTTGGGCTGCTTCTGCGTCTGTAATGGGTTTATTGAGCTCAAAAAGTCGCAATAAAGGCACAAAAATCCACGTATAAGAGGAAAATGCAGCCAAACCCAAAAACGAAAATAGCAAGCTACCTCGCAAAATGGTATCAAAATTGCCAAAATATTCGAGAATATTAATGGCAGTAAAAGCAGCCAAAACTAAGGCTGTTGTTAATAAAATGCCTTTCAAAAGTTGATTTTTATAAAATTTACTTTTGTAGGCTTTGAGATTATTAATAAGTTGTTGAAAGTTGTCCATAGTATTGTTTCCTACAAATATAATTTAATAATATGATGAAATATTCCTATAATTTTAGGTAAATCAGAAATATAATACGTTTTGTTATCTACAAAAAGCTGTTTCCCAGCTAATTTCATAAACTTCCAATCACCACCCGTAACGGCACAACCATAAATAAAAGGTTGAGGTTTACCTTTTTGCTCATTAAAAATTTGTGCTGCATACATTTGTGCTGCACATTGTCCTTGACCATAGCCGAGGTCTTCATCTTTTGCCTCAGCTAATGTAATAATGGGTGCTTGCATCACTTGTTTGCGTGGGTGTTTTGCTAAGAAAAAATCACAAGCACCTGACAAATCTTTTTTGTCATCTATATATAAATCTTCACCAGAATACAAGGTTACATTATCTTTAAAAAGAATAGCAATCTCCATAAGAATAGGCGAAATAATTCTTTCTGATTTGCTTTTTTCATTAGTTAAAGGCATCATTTCGGCGTTTTCTAAGGATTTTTTTAACCAATTAGATGCTTTTATAGGTTTAATAATTGGAAATAAATTTACATCTATTTCTTCTATATCTAATCTTTCTAAGGCTTGCCTTAAATTTTTAAAATTGCTATATCCCATAGTATTAATATATTTTTACGAAAATACGCATTTTATTGGAATTGTAGAAAATTTTTAACGAAATTAACAGTGAAATCTAAAAACGATGTTAAAAATTATAGGCTTATTTTTGGAGTTGTTATGTCTGTATAAACAGTATTTAAAATTTTATAGAGATTCCCAAAAACGTGTTTATCATAAAATAGCCGATATTTATAACATACAAAAAATATAAAAACAAAATTCACACAAATTTCATAATACTATCAAATATTTTTTATACCTTTGCAGCCGCAAATATAAAATCAAATTATGGAAAGTATAAGAAATATTGCTATCATAGCTCACGTTGACCACGGTAAGACGACGTTGGTAGATAAAATTATTCACACTTGTCAGTTGTTTAGAGATAATCAACAAACAGGCGAATTAATTTTGGACAATAATGACTTGGAACGTGAACGTGGTATCACGATTTTAGCTAAAAATGTGTCTGTCCGTTATAAAGGCTCGAAAATTAATATTATCGACACACCAGGACACGCAGATTTTGGTGGTGAGGTAGAAAGAGTATTGAAAATGGCTGATGCTGTGCTTTTATTAGTAGATGCTTTTGAAGGTCCTATGCCACAAACTCGTTTTGTTTTGGGCAAAGCATTAGGTTTAGGTTTAAAACCTATTTTAGTTGTTAATAAAGTTGATAAAGAAAACTGCCGTCCTGACGAAGTTCATGAGTCTGTTTTTGATTTAATGTATAATTTAGGTGCAACAGAAGACCAATTAGATTTCCAAACTCTTTATGGTTCTTCTAAACATAACTGGATGAGTTTAGATTGGAAAGAAAAAACAGATAATATCACACCTTTATTAGATGTTGTGCTTGATGTTGTAAAACCTTCTCCTTATGTACCAGGTCCTATTCAAATGCAAGTTACTTCATTAGATTACTCATCTTTTGTTGGTCGTATTGCTATTGGTAGAGTTTATCGTGGTACATTAAAAGAAAATTCTCCTGTTGTACTTGGTAAAAAAGATGGAACTTTTCAAAAAGTGAAAATCAAAGAATTGCACGTATTTGAAGGAATGGGCAGATTGAGAGTACAAGAAGTTCAGGCTGGAGAAATTTGTGCTATTGTAGGTATCGAAGGTTTTGAAATTGGAGATACTATTGCAGATGCCGAAAGCCCAGAAGTATTGCCACGTATTTCTATTGATGAGCCAACAATGAGTATGTTGTTTTCGATTAATAACTCTCCTTTTTATGGTAGAGAAGGTAAATTTGTTACATCACGCCATTTGAGAGATAGACTTTACAAAGAAATTGAGAAAAATTTAGCATTGCGTTTACAACCAACAGATTCAGAAGACAGATTTATTGTTTATGGTCGTGGTATTTTGCACTTGTCTATTTTGGTAGAAACGATGCGTAGAGAAGGTTATGAAATTCAATTAGGACAGCCACAAGTTGTGTTTAAAGAAATTGATAATGTGAAACATGAGCCTATTGAGTTATTGGTGGTTGATGTTCCAGAGGCAGTTGCAGGAAAAGTAATTGAATTAGTAACGCAACGCAAAGGTGAAATGTTAATCATGGAGCCAAAAGGAGATTTGCAACACTTAGAATTTAATATTCCAGCAAGAGGAATTATTGGTTTGCGTAACCAAGTTTTGACCGCAACTTTTGGAGAAGCTATTATGACACACCGTTTTAAAGGTTATGAACCTTATAAAGGTGCAATTCCAGAAAGAATTAATGGTTCATTAATTTCTATGGAAACAGGTAGTGGAACTGCATATTCTATTGATAAAATGCAAGATAGAGGAGCATTTTTCATAGAACCAGGTGAAGAAATGTATGGTGGTCAAGTAATTGGCGAACACACTCGTCAAAATGACTTAGTAATTAACGTCTTGAAAGGTAAACAATTAACAAACATGCGTGCTTCGGGTACTGATGGAAATGTGAAAATTGTACCTAAAAAAGTTTTTTCTTTGGAAGAGGCAATGGAATATATCCAAAAAGACGAATATGTAGAGGTTACACCAAAATCTATTCGTATGCGTAAAATTTATCTTGACGAAAATGAGAGAAAACGCATGGAGAAAAAAGAAACTACTGCTTAATTTTAATTGATTTTTTATAGTGCAAAAACTAACATTTCTTAGAAAAATGTTAGTTTTTGTCGTTATAAGCGAGGTTGCTATCAGCAAAACTTTGTTTTCAACATCAAAATAGATTTTTGCAAGAAGTCTACTGCAATTTTCTCATCTTTACAAAAGAGAAACAATAAACATTATGGCATATTTCAGATTTTGCCCTCAATATTTTAGAAGAAAAATACGGTTTAGGAACTCGTATCAAACCTCTTTTTTTACAATTCCACTTACATAACCACCAAACTTTCTGCTACAACAATTAGAGTTAGCAAAAAAATGTTGAGTTTGGTAAATTATGATAGATTTTTTTAAGGATAAAGTATAATTTAGCTTTCCCGTTTTTTAAGCACATTTATATTTTTTCATTTTGTCATAGAATTTGCTAAATTCACAACAATAAAACCCAAAACCTACAAAATGAAAAAGCTACTCCTATTTTTTGCAAGTCTATTTTTGCTCACACACACATATACATGTGTGGCACAAAAAAATAAAACACTTACAAATTCCACACAAAATATTAGCACAAAAACCGAAAAAGTTAGTGCTTATTTTCAAATCCAAGAAAGTGCCTACAAATTAGAATGGTTGCGGGGTGATTCTGCCTACGTAAATATTCCTTTTGGCTGGTATGCAGGACTGAAAAAAGGGCTGCAAGGCTCAATTTATGGAGTTTATAATGACGATAATCCTGACCGTAGCTTAGAAAAAATTGGAACTTGCACCATAGAAAGTTGTACTGATGTATCGGCTTGGTTGTTGGTAAAAGTTGCGAATTTAGACAAGTTTGGTGAAATTACTTTTGGTGATTTTGCGGTTTTTGAATTGGAAATTCCTCAAAAAAATCGTGGAGTTTGCTTTGATTTGGCTGCATACAGTATTTTTATACGGTCAAATAGCAAAGATAAAGACGAACTTTTTTATACTTTTGAAAGCACTATTGACATCAATAATAACAATTCTGAAAATTATACAAAAACAGTTATTGACTCAATGTTGCTTGATATTAAGCAAACTGCGATACGTATGGAAGGGCAAATGGAGGATATGCCCATAGAAAAAGGAAAATTTGCAGGGCAAACTTTATTTGATGTTATGGAAAAATCGACACAAGTTGATATACAAAATTTCTTGTGGTTTGTGCTGAATTATCCCGCAAAATATATGGGCAAAACGTGGAAAGGTGCAGAAATTTACGCAACTTGGTTAATAAATGGGGCTATTGTTAGTCCAACAGAAGTTTTTGAAAATTTGAAAAATGCCCAAAATGCTAAAAATGATATAGAATTTGCTGCAATAACCACAAAATATAAAGTTGATTTTGACGAGGATTTCATTCGTTTAATTCGCAGAAAAGTAAATAAACATATAGAAAATAATGATTTTAAACAGGCTTACGAAATCTTAACTATTGCCGAAAAAAGTGGAAAACTGTTAAAAGATAGCACAATTTTAGCAAAAACTTACTTAGAATTTGGCGACACTAAAACCAAAGAAAAATTAGAGAAAGAAGTTTTTGACTATTACCGCAAAGCTGATTTATACTATATTTCGCTAAAAAATAACCGAAAATATGCAAGTTTTCTATTAGATTTTGTCGATAAATTGAATGATGCTACCGAATATATTGAGGCACAAAAAATGGCAGAAAAAGGTATTGCCATCATCTTAAAACAAATAGCATTAGACACTAAAAACGAAGAAACTAACGAAAATAAACAAACAAATTTAGCGTATTTGGCTTTGTTACAAAAGCAATTAGCTTTGTCTTTTTTGTGGCGAAGTGGTACAGATGTAAATGATAAAGCAATAACTTATTTAACGGAAAGTAATAAAACTATTGATATTATTTTGCAATACCCTGAAAATCAAGACTTTTATAAAAAATATTATCCTACAAATTACTATTATTTGGCTATTGCCCATCAAAGCAATAAAACATATTTGCCTGCCATAGAAGCTGCAAAAACTGCAAAAAAATATTATGCCGAACAAAATAATGGTTCTGATGTTTCTATGATTTTGACAAGAATGGGAATGATTTATACGTCAATGAATGACTATGAAAATTCAGAAATTCATTTAAACGAGGGTTTATTAGTGGCACAAAAAGGAGGATTTACAAGTAGAGAAAAATATGCTTTATCAAAATTTGCAGATTTATATAAAGCGTGGGGAAAACCTACAAAAGCCTTAGAAAGTTATCAAAAAGTGGTAGAATATTACATTAAAGAAAATGACTTAAAAGAGTTGGCTACAAACTATGAAAACTTGGCTAAGTTATACGAAGAACAAAAAGAAAATAGTAACGCAATTAGTTATTACGAAAAAGCATTGGCTTTATATGAGCAACAAAATAAGGAAAAAGAACAAGGAAATATGTTTTCAAACATTGCTTCTTGTTATTGGGCTATGAAAAATTTGAAAACTGCCAAACAGTTTTATGAAAAATCATACGCAATTCGCAAGAAAATAAATGACGAAGATGGACTAATTTATACGTTGTCAAATTTGGCAACGCTGACTTTTTCAGAGGAAAATGATTTTGAAAAAGCAGAAAAACAATTAATGGAAGCCATTGTTATTGCCCAAAAAGTGAAAGATAAATATATTTTGGCTTGGTGTTATCGGAAATTAGCGGAATTGCAAAACTCAAAAGGCTTGACTGAAAAAGCCAATCAAAATGCCGAAAAAGCTGTTAAAATATTCATAGAAACCGATAATCAAATAGAAATTGCTAATACAGTAATTGTTCAAGCAAATTTTGAGGCTGGGAAAGGAAACTTTGCACGCAGCAAAGAACTCTATCAACAAGGCTTAAAAATTGGTGAAAATACGCAAAATCTTGCCATACAAACCGCAGCTTTAAGTGGCATTGCTTGGTTGGAAATGGTGCAATCTGAATTTGAAAACGCAAAAATGAATTACAACAAAGTGGCTAATTTGTGCAAAAAAGCCGATAATCCTTGGGGTTTGGCGGGTGTTTATGGTGATTTTGGCAATTTATATACCTCAATGGGCGAATATGAAACCGCAAAAAGTTACATAAAACAATCTGATAGCATTTACAAAACGCTAAATTCTCCGTATAGCACCGCCTCAACTGCAATGGTTTTGGGACGGTTGTATTATTTTGAAGGAAATAATGTGGCAGCATTAAAAGAATTTGAAAATGCTACAAAAATATTTACAGAATTGAAGGTAAAAGATGAAAATTTGTGTGTTTCCTTACTCAATGCTGCGGACTGTTTTGTGCATTTAAAACGGTATGCCGAAGCAGAAAAAGTGCTAAATGAAGGCATAAAATTAGCAAATGTATTGGAAACAAAACGAAATATTGCAAGTGGAAATACACTGTTAGGGCAAATCCAAATAGAACAAAAAAAATATGTTGAAGCTGAAAAAACTTTGGTATTTGCCCATAATTTTATCGAAAAATTACAACTTCCCGAATATTTTACTCGTGTAAAAACACATTTAGGAGAGTTATATGTTACAACAAAAAAGTATGACAAAGCAAGCAAATATTTAAGTGAGGCAGTGGTTTTGGCTCGTAAAGTTGGTGCGGATTCTCGGCTTTGGCAAGCACTTTATCAACAAGGTTTGATGTATAAAGAACAGAAGAAATTTGCAGAGGCAAAAGCAGTTTTAAAAGAAGCAGTTGAACTCATAGAAAAGCTACAAAGTAAGGTTTCTGGTGGAGAAGATGCACGTAAGATTTTTGCCAATTCAGAAGAAAAAATAGTAGTTTATGAAGCCTTAGTTTCTGTATTATTGCAACTTGGCGAAACAGAAGAGGCTTTTGATTATGTGCAAAGAAACAACGCAGATGATTTAAAAAATAAGTACAAAGATTTGAAAATTAAGTTTAAAAATGTCGAGAAACAAGAGGCAATAGACAAAGAACGGAGTTTGAAAGCAAAAGTTGAGAACTTAGAAAAACAAATTCTTAACACACAAAATTTGGCAGAAAATAGTCTAAATAACGTAAAAAATGGCGAAAATACACAAATTATTGAGAAAATTGCAGCCATTCAGCAAATAAAAACTATTGCAGAAGCAGAATATAACAACTTCGTAACTTTCAAATTAAACAAAATGAAAGACTTGCAACAGTTTTTTACAACAACAGTAAAACCTGTGGAATTGCGAAAAAACAAAGCATTAATTCCTGATGATATGGCAATTATTTCCTATTTTGTGGGTGAGCAAAATCTCTATATTTTTGTTACAACAAAGGAAACAGCTATTGGTAAAGAAGTGCCAATTACAAGTAAGGAAATTAAAGATTTAGTAACAAAATTGAACAGTGCCATTACTTATAAAACTGCACAAATGCAGCCTTTAAGTTTGGATAAAGCAGACGAAAAACGTCTTGAAAATCCTGCAAAAATGCTGAAACAAACAGATAAATTTTTGCAAATTTGTGAACAATTATATTTCAATTTAATAGCACCTGTTCATAACGAAATTAAGCATAAAAAACGGTTGGCAATTATTCCAACAGGCAGATTATATTTCTTACCTTTTCAAGTTATCGGCAAAACTTTGGCAAATGGAAATTTTAGTCCCTTGATAGAACAACACACAATTTTTTATACAAATTCCTTAGATATGTTGCACAGAACGGAGAAAACAGAGAGTAAAAATATCAAAATTTTAGCTTTTGGAAATCCCGATGGAAGTTTGCCCGCAGCAGAAGCCGAAGTGTTAAATATTAAAGAAATGTACCCAAATACTACATCACATATTCGAGGAGATGCAACAGAAGACAAAGCAAAAGATGACCACGAAAGTTACAATATTATGCACTTTGCGACACACGGGAATTTAGATTATAACGATTTTAGCCAATCTTATTTGACAATGGCAGCCAATAAATCTAAGAATGAAGACGGAAATTTGACTTTGGAAGAGTTGCTTTCTTTGGACTTGATGCAACATTTTAATTTGGTGGTTTTGTCGGCTTGTCAAACTGCGGTTTCAGAAAAAGGCGAAGACAGTTCTCCTGTAAGTCCTGCGGGTAGTTTTTTGCAACAAGGCGTAAAATCTGTTATGGCAAGTTTGTGGAAAGTTGATGACAATTCAACAGCCTTATATATTTCGGAGTTCTACAAAAATTTGAAATCAATGGAAATTGTCGAGGCTATGCGTTTGGCACAAATAAAAGTGTCGCAACAAGGCAAATATTCGCAGCCTTATTATTGGTGTCCGTTTATTTTGATGGGAGATTGGAAATGAGTTTTTAGTTAGTAAATTCTCTACGGTTTTATACAAACAAAGATAGGGAAAAGAAATGAAAATCGTCTTAATTTTTTTGGGAAATTAAGACGAGGAAACTCACTAATTATTTAGTATCTTTCAGAAAAGAAATCTCTTTCTCTATCATATTTCATACTTGCTTTACAAGATTTTATCTGCTTATCTATATATTCCAAATGTTCAAATAATTTATCTTTTATAAGCATAGGTTTTATACTTTCCCAAAAATACATATCAGCTTCATACAAAGGGACAAATGAACCAGAACCAAATTTCATACTTGGTACTAATTCAAGTTGTTCAAATACTGAAATGTTTTTATTGTATTGTAACCAAAAATCTAAAATTGTCAAACTATTAGTTTGTTGGTCTGCATTTGTTATAATTTTGAATAGCAAATACATAGCATTTTCATTCATAGCGTATTTTTCTATGAAACTTTTTGAAAATGCAATAAGTTGTTCTGCATTAA
Organism: Cytophagales bacterium; assembly: GCA_043748455.1. Taxonomy (GTDB): domain Bacteria; phylum Bacteroidota; class Bacteroidia; order Cytophagales; family Thermoflexibacteraceae; genus JAAFKA01. The sequence continues at coordinate 2,509 of JAYTNF010000132.1, read as the reverse complement.
CTCCTTTAAAAAGAGTAACTAAAAAATGATGACTTGAAATATGATAATAGGTATATCTTTCTTGTAGTAAAACCACCTCTAAAACATCTGTAATTAGTTTTACATAGTTTGGTAATTCCCACAAAAAGATGAAATTAATATTCATTTCATCTTTTGAATACCACAAACTCAAATATTCACTCAACATATTTTCATCTAAATTCGACAATAAGTATTGCAATATCTCACCTTCGTGGTCAAAATATCGTTGTACTTGGTGCATACAAAAATAAAATTCTTTCAATAAATTTGTATTATCTTGAAAATCAACAAAATAGGTTTCAAAAAATTCTTTTTCATTTGGAATATAGAAGTCTAATTTTTGACTTTGCTGTTTTTCTACAAGTATGTTTATAAGTATTGGTACTAATTTAGGTTCTATGGCTTTGAATTTAATTAATTTTTCAAATCTTATTCGCCCTATGTATTGTGTATTACTTTGAAAAAAAGTGATTAGTTCATTCAAATAAAAATCTGTAATTAGTTCTTTTGGTAATAATTCAAAGAATAGATACTGGGAAAAGCTAACTTCGTTATTGCTTGGTTGAATTTTTAGATAGTTATAAAAATCTATAAATTTTTGTACGTCAGTGTTTAATAATTTTTCTAAGAAAGCATACATACCATACCCATAAATATTTAGCCTACTTTCAATAACTTGTTTAAGAAAAGTAGTGCAAAAATCTAAATCTATTTCTGCTAAATGCACAAAAATAACTTCAAAAACCTCTGAAATATGCCATTTATTTGCTTCCTTCCATACTGTCATTAAGGTCTGCACATCTCCAAACAATTCATAATATTGCTGTGGAGTAAAATCTTTAATGTGATTTTTTACTTTATTTTTGCGATATTCTCCTATATCTTTTCTTTTTCTGTCTGCTTTGTCAATATCTCGCCAAGTTGTAGTCAATATTTTTGATAATGCAAAAAGTTTATTGGTAAATTTTTTATACAAGTATTTATATTCTTCTGTGCTAATTTGCTTTTTCTCTAATCTATCTAAAAAATTATGCACCAATTCACAATGGTAAAAATTAGCAGGTTCTAATAAATTATCAAAAAACTGAAACACAAAAGGTTTATCTATGTTCCAAATAGCTAACCAATATTCAGTATGAGAAGCTCTATGTTCAAAATGAAATAGTGAAGGATAACTTTCTGTCAAATAATGTTTCAAAATAGCAAAAACTTCTTCTTGATTTGTTGAATAGTTTTTTACTAAAAAACCCCAAATATTTTCACGTAATTTTTGTACACTTTCAGGGTGTATAGATACTTGCACTATTGAATAAGTCATAGGCTCTGTATTCATTCCACTATCTTGATAACTAAACTGCAAAAAATTATTAGCTATTTGTAACAAAATTGGTGTATAGAATTGAGGATTACTTTCATTTTCCTTAAATAAAAAATTAATAAGTGTATATTCTGTGTGATAATGATGCTGATAACTTGTTGATTTAAAAGTTAAATCTGTTGTAATATATTTGATAAGTTCGGGCATTAATTCAGGCTCTTTTTGCACATACTCAAAAAGAATAGGTAAAGCCATTTCAAAATAATTGTGGTGCAAATGAAATTGAGTTAGCAATTCAAAAAATGGATATTCTTTTTTCTTTTCAAGAAAGAAATAATCTGTATTTTCTTTTTTCTTCTCAAATTCAAAAACAGGACTTTCTACTATTGGCAGTACATTGATAGCTTTTTGAATAAATGATAAAGTTTTAGCTGGGTTATAAAGCCAAAAAATAGAAAGGAAATCAAAAGTTTCTCTTTTATCATAACTAAGTTTTTGGAATTGTTTATCTAAAATATGGCTAATTTTATTCAAAACATTTTGTTGCCCAAAATTATTATAACAAGGAATAATAGTATCTTTTACTTTGCCTTTAAAATCACTCAAAAAATAATCTAAAATAATGGCATAATCTAAAATTGGTTTCTCAATAAAGAATTTATAGAAAAAGTAAGTCGAGGTTGTTTGTTCTATTTTAGCCATTTGATAGGCTGTTTGCGTATGTTCTGTGTCTAATAAATCAACTAATTCTAAATCATATAATTTCTCGACAGAGTTCCAAAAAGTATTTTCATCAATTTCAAAAAGTTCATAAATCAATGAAGGTAAAGTTTCTCCATTTCTGTTGATTACTCTAAAAAAAGAAAGAAGTCCTAAAACTTTTTGCGTATTGACATCAGAAAGTTTATCTAAAACTTCATTGAAGTGATTATCATAAATATCTATTACATTGTTTATTGTGTCGCAATGTCTGTTTTCTAACACTTTTTTGGCAGCCATCATTGCCAAACGTGGATTTCCCTCTGCAATTCTTATAATTTTATCAATACAAACATCATTTGTAATATTTTCATTAATTAATGTAAGTTGCGTAGTACTTGTACTATAAATCGTCAATATATTACTCAAAATGTTTATGTAATATAAATGTAATAATAGTAATCAATATTT
>JAYTNF010000131.1:0-3950 GCA_043748455.1 Cytophagales bacterium | reverse complement strand
GTAACAACAATATCAGCTATTTTGATAGCCTCGTCCATTTTGCGAACTTCAAAACCGTCCATAACAGCTTGCAATGCACAAATTGGGTCAATTTCTGTTACAATAACTCTTGCACCACAATTTTTTAATGATGCAGCCGAACCTTTTCCAACATCACCATAACCTGCCACAACTGCTACTTTACCAGCTATCATTACATCTGTTGCTCTGCGGATAGCATCAACACAAGACTCACGACAACCATATTTATTATCAAATTTAGATTTTGTAACCGAGTCATTTACATTAATAGCTGGCAATGGCAATTTACCATTGGTAACTCTTTCATATAAACGGTGAACTCCTGTTGTTGTTTCTTCAGAAATACCTCTGATTGCTGATACTAATTCTGGATATTTGTCTAAAACCAAGTTAGTCAAATCACCACCATCATCAAGAATCATATTCAATGGTTTTTGTTCTTCGCCGAAAAACAAAGTTTGTTCTATACACCAATCAAATTCTTCTGCATTTTGTCCTTTCCAAGCATATACAGAGATTCCTGCTGCCGCAATTGCTGCTGCTGCATGGTCTTGTGTAGAGAAAATATTACAAGATGACCAAGTAACTTCTGCACCCAACGCCACCAAAGTTTCTATCAAAACCGCAGTCTGAATAGTCATGTGCAAACAACCTGCAACTCTTGCACCTTTTAAAGGTTGAGATTTGCCAAACTGTTCACGCAATGCCATAAGACCAGGCATTTCAGCTTCTGCCAAACGGATTTCTTTGCGACCCCACTCAGCTAATTTGATGTCTTTTACTTTGTACTTTACAAATGTATCAACCATTTTTTCCACAGTATTAAAATGTTTTAAATTTCGCTGCAAAGGTATCATTAATTTTGGGAAATACTAACATTTAATGAAAATTATTCTAATTACTTTTAATTTGCTACACTGCCTTTTTGTATTGCCAATTTTAGGGCTTGTGTACCTCTGTCGGTTTGGATTAAAACAGTGTAAAGACCGTCTGACCAAGTTGCTACTGAAAAAGAGCTTGCAACCTGATTTTCATTTTCTGTGCTTTCATATAATAAAATGCCTAAACTATTATAAACTTTGAGGCTAAATAGTTCTTCATGATTAATATTATTGCTGGTTGGGTCTATATTTATATTGACTACTGAACTTGCAGGATTTGGAAATAACATGTATCTCAAATAGCATGGTAATTTGGACTCACAAGGTGGTTCTTCTAAACAAGGACGAGTTTGAATACTATAAGGTCTTAAATTGGGCGTAGTGCCACAAATATTGCTTGCACCCATGTTAATGGTGACTCTGCCAATACCAACGACTTTAAAATGGCTTGGTTATAAGATTGACTAACAAACCTTAATGTATTAGGAGTTGCACTCTGCCAAATATAATCTGATATACCATAGCCAATATCAGCAGTAATGGTATATAACTCATTGTAGCAAGCCTGTGGCGTATGGCTTTGTATGCGAGGACTCATGGGCATGCCTGCCCAAAAAAGGTAAGTTTGAGAAATTCTGACAGCAGGATTTGTAGGACAAGCAACAGAAACTGTTAGTGGAATATAGTTAATGCTGATATAATTTTGCCCTAAAACGCTAAAATCTACTTTGACATTTATGGTAGCAGACGTACTTTCACCAGTATAGCTACCATCTAAAAATGTAATTCCAGTTGGATTATTAGGCAACTCCCAACGATATGAAGTAGCAGAGTTGGCAGCAGAAAACTGTGCTGTAAAACTGCCTGTGCTGTTATCACAAATAAAAGCACTTGTTTGGCTAAATTGTAAAGTAGGCATGTAAGTTGGAGAACCAACACCAACAGCAGCCCATGCTGAGGTAATGGCATGATATTCTGGTGAACAAGTGCTATAACCTGCCTCTTTTGCACCTTCTAAACTATATTCACGCATTAAGGCATAAGTGATGCTATTTGCAGAGTTATTGGCTGTGCCACCAATATAATTATAAGTTCTATACAAAACCCTTTCCATTTTTGCAATAGCACTTAATGTGTCGTTGCTGATAGGGTTTACAAAAATACCTGTTTCACCCACACCACCTTTAATGAGTAAATAAAACCAATAATTCATAACACCTGCCCTTGCGTGAATACTTGCGGCATTATTTGCCCAATATTGTCCATTATAAAATTTCGGATGCCCATAAATTGTAGGATTTTTCATAGACCGTTGAGCAGGTGGGGCAGTGCAGGGTTGTGGCACACAAGTACTCGTTATCATGATTTGCTCCCCTAAAAGCCAAGGGTCAGAATTGATACTATTTGCAGGGTTGTCTATCGAATTACGCAAGGTAATGCAAGCTGCCCAAATATCGCTAAAACTTTCATTGATAGAAGCTGCCTCACCGCCACCTGCAGAAGCTGTTAAGCCAAAAGTGCTTGTTACACCATGACCAATTTCATGCGAAAGCACATCTAAAGAAACCAAAGGTTTAGAAAGATTTATAAAACCATTACCATAAAACATCGATTTTAGGGTAGAACTCCAAAATGCATCAGCCTGATTAAAACCAGTGCCATAATTTACATAGTTTTTTATTTTAGTCCCATTGCCATCATAGCTATTGCGGTTGTGTTGCAGATTCCAATAATCATAACTCAATGCAGCACCCCAATGAGCATCTATACCTGCTTGGTTCGTGGTTAATTCTGATGCTGTCCAGTTATTGTCATTATCTGTAATATTGAGGGCATTGCCAATATCTGTTATACTATTACTGCCACCCCTTAAATTATAGGTTTCTATGCCTTGTCCTCTTGTGTAATCTTTCAACACATAAACACCATTTTCTAAAGAAGTATTGATTTGCACAGTGCCACTATACAAAGATGCCCCGTCAGCATGACAATCTGCTGCCATGTTTTTGATAACCTCGCCTGTAGAGGCACTTACATAGACATACTCATGAAAAGACAAGCCATCAGCATGAATATCAAATTTATAAACTAATTGGTAACTAAGTGGTTGCTGTAAATTTTTAACAATCCATAGTGTAGGTTTTGGTGCAAAAGATGCAGAAACATCTTTATTAGTGTCTTTAATAAATTTTTCCATATTGGCATCTTCCCAAGCATAGTGTTTTGTCCCTAATTTTGTTTTTATGTTGGTTAGTGCTGTTTCTGTTGTAATGTCTATTTGGGTATCAATTGTTGGCAAATTACAATAACTCCCATTCGCCAAATAAAGTTGCTGGTCTTTGTAATGCAGCAAATATATTGCATCTTCTATGGGAATATGCCCAAAAAATTGCTGATAACTTTCGTGTCTATAACCATCAGATGTGCTATCTTTGCGAATTAGTTTAAAGGAATATTTTTCTAAATCAATTTTCAGTACTTGGCTAAAAATTTCTTTTGGTGTTTTTGAAATTTTATCCGAAAATGCTATCACAGTCGGTTTATTGTTTTCATCAAGTGTTATGTCTTATGCTTGCAAATCAGTAGTAAAACAGAAACATAATAAAATAGTAATCAAAATATTTTTCATGATTTAAGATAGCTTAGTTGTTAAAAATTAAAGTTTTTGTTACTGTTTTATTGATTTCATCATAAATAGATAAATTATATGATGCAAATCCGCCAAAAGAACATACTGGATTTTGTTTACAATCTACAACATGAAAAATATGTACACTTTGGTCATACATATTTTGTATTTCAAAGAGAACTTTATTTTGATAAATATAAGTATAAACTCGTATTTTAGATATGTCATCTTTTGTGTAATTTTTTACATAATTTCTTAACCATACCAACTCCTCCAACGGGTTTTTTACGCCACAGTCTTCCACTTTTGGTGGTGTTACAGGCGTTGGTGGTGTTACGACTACATTTGTGTTTGTAGTATCGGGTGTTGGTGCTGCGTTTTGGCAGTTTGTGAGGTAGCTACACATAAGGGCTGCTATG
>JAYTNF010000130.1:0-9329 GCA_043748455.1 Cytophagales bacterium | reverse complement strand
TTCAACCAAGTTTTTTTCGGCATGAAAAACCATTTCGCAAGCAGGAAAAGTATTAACTTCACCGTTGCTATTTCGTGCAATAATGACCGCAATTTCTTTGCTAAAATCTACCATTTTTTCTAATACACCAGCCTCGTCAAAACCAAGTTCAAAATCTGCTGTTGTCATTATTTTCTGCACACCTTTTCCATCATAACCACCTTTTCCAACTTTGTGCATGGCAGGTAAAAAATTTGCAAACTGTTGTAAATCAGCTTTATTTTCTGTTAAATGAAAAGGTGCAGTTGGAATATTGTGTTGTTGATAAAATTGTTTTTGCAACCTTTTGTCTTGTATCAAACGAATAATATGCGGTTGTGGAAATATTTTTTTGCCTTCTTTTTCCAATTTTTCTAAGGCTTCCGTATTAATATGCTCAATTTCTATGGTAATAATGTCGCAATCTTTCCCAAATTCATGGACAGTTTCAAAATCAGTGAGAGAACCTACAAAAAACGTGTTTGTGAGTGTGCTACAAGGTGCTTGTTTGTCATTATCTAATATTTTACATGCAATATTCCAATCAGCAGCAGCTTGTACCAACATTTTTCCGAGTTGTCCACCGCCTAAAATTCCAAGTTTTAACATAATTTTGTATTATTTAATTACTTTTTAAAGCATATCTTATAATTTCTTCAACTTTAAGATTTTCGCCATACTTTTTCAAAATCATTTCTATACTTTTTTCAGCCGCAGGTTTTACAATTCCCAAAGTAACTAAGGCACTTAAAGCCTCCATTTTTGCAGATGTGTTTTGATAAAAACCACCTGTTTTATTTTGTGTTTGTGGCAATTCACTAAGGTCTTCTTTTCGCATTTTATCTTTCAAATCCAAGATAATTTGTTGTGCTGTTTTTGCACCAATTCCCTTGACACTTTGCAAAAGTTTTGCATTTTCTTTGGCAATAGCATCTTTAATTTCAGCAACGGATAATGATGATAAAATGAGCAAAGCAGTATTTGCACCTACACCAGATACACTTAAAAGCTGCAAAAATAGTTTTTTATCATCATATTCCAAAAAACCATACAAAATATGTGCATCTTCCTTGATAAGCAAATAGGTATAAAGTCGGCAAGTTTGGTCTAAAACTAAGGCTGCTGAGGTTGTCAATGAAACCCGAATTTCATAGCCAATATTGCCCGTTTCTATAACTACCAATGCTTGTTCTTTGTGAACTAATTTTCCGTTTATATAGGCGTAATACATAGATTTTATTACTAAACTTTAAGTGAATTATTTTTACAAACTTAGAAAAAAACTAACAAAAATCACTTTTTAAGAAAACTTATATCAGTTTTTTTTACATCATACAAACCTACCTTTGTTGTAAATCTTAGTCTTTACACAAATTTATAATAATTATGGAAACTCAAAAAACAAAAAAAGTACACGCAGATGATTTACATTTTGAACACAAATTATGGGCAAATCAACTAAATTTTTATAGAGATGAACTTGTTATTTTACAAAATCGTCTTGATGAAGTGGCACGCAGAAATAACGAAAAAGAGGTAACAATCAAAATAGAACAATTCCAAAATAAATTAACTATCCAAAATGGTCATCTTGTTAAATTAAGGCATGAAGTTCAAGATAGTGAAAAACAATTAGCTGCAAGTGCTGAAAAAAATCCAATAGCATTTGACCATCATTTGTTTCAAGACCACGAGGGAGAACGTAAAAAAATAGAAGTTTTTGCAACTTTATACGCAGAGTTGAAGCAAGATTTCTATAAATTTGTTGCTGAATGGTTATAAAATATTAGCAAAAAAATAACTTTCTATCAATATGTTTGTCATTTTGAGCAAAGCAAAGAATCTGATACAATACGCCAGATTCTTCGCTTTACTCAGAATGACAAAATAAAATTTTTACTTTCCTAATTTTAGAATCATAGCTTCTGTTACCTCCGAAAATCTCACAATTTCTTTACCTTTATGCTCGGTTTGAAACTCCTTGGCAGCTTTTTCATCAGCAAAAGGCACAAAATCATGCCCCATTGGTCCCGTTACATCACTATTAATAACAAAATATGCTTGGCGAGCATCAAAAAATTTTTGGTTATAATAATCTACTACAAAAATTGAATCTGTAACTTTTATAGCTGCTCCCTCTGTTGCTTGTATAAACATGCATCTTGGTGAGCAAAAATAGCTTTCACTACTGTTTTGTAACATTTTCACATGCCATTTTGGATATTCTTTGCTTGGCATTCCACAATTTTTGCAATCCGAACTAAAACTTGTTAGGCTACTTTCATGAGTCAATTTCTCTGTTTTTTCATTTGTAACAACTGTTTCTTCTGATTTATTTTTTTGACAGCCTTGCAATATTGCCAAAAATATTGCACAATATAAGATTACGAAAGAATATAAAAATTTCTTTTTCATTGCTTTAATTTTTTTTACAAAAGTAACTTTATTTTATATCGAATTATCAATAATATTTGTTAAAGTTGTAAAAATTTTCAAACGCATTTGCCCAAAAGCAAATACCCTAAACAATAAAAATCATGTTAAAAGTTGGCGATAAAGCACCAGATTTCAAATTATTTAACACAGAAAAACAAGAGATAACTCTTGCAAGTTTTCAAGGAAAAAATATTGTTTTGTTATTTTTTCCTTTGGCTTTCACAAGTACATGCACTGCCGAATTGTGTAATATTCGTGATAATTATGCAACCTATAACAAATTGAATGCAGAAATTATTGGTATTTCTGTTGATTCTATATTTACATTAGGTAAATTTAAAGAAGAACAAAAAATTAACTTCAATTTGGTGTCAGATTTTAATGCAACAACTGCCGAAGAATACGATGCTTTATATGAAGAATTTGTCTTAGGAATGAAAAGAGTTTCTAAACGTGCAGCTTTTGTAGTTGGTACAGATGGAAATTTAAAATATGTAGAAGTTTTAGCTTCGGCAGGTGATTTGCCAAATTTTGAGGCAATTCAGAAAGTATTGGTTTAAACAGTCTTGGAATCAACTTTAAAATGCAATTTAGAAAAATTAAAAAGGTTAAGTTGTGTCATATTTTATGTTTATTTTTGAATTGTAAAATAAAAGACTAAAATAAAAATAATGGCATTGCTTAGCCTAAAATCAAATTGTATTTCAAAGTTAAATCTGCACTTCATAAAAAACTGTGTGTGTGTTTTCTTAGACGAATTTTAAAGGAATTTCCTTCGGATTATTTGTGTACACACAAACATTTCACCATAACATCATACTTGCACAAAAAACAATTTTTCTTGATTTTAACACAAAAAATATACAATGAACTAACAAAAGTAATTTCTTTGTGCAAACTTGATGGCATAGTGGAATGGCATTAAAGACACTGCCAAAGGCAAAAAAGTAATGATGTTTAACACGCAAATCAAGCAGCTTTTTTCTAATCTGGGTTTGGTAATAGGCATGGAACATTCGTAAATTCTGAAAATCTTTGGCAAGCCTATTTTCTACATACAGACGTACATACGGCATGTGAATCATTGAAGTTAAACCGTTGTGATGTAGGTTGGTAGCAAGTTAGGAAGGCGTCTCAAGCCCGCAACGCAAGCGGAGATTTTACTCTTGTAAGTTTCAAGGCTTTTGAAACAGCCTGTAAAAAACTTGGCGAAAAGTTGCAACCGCAAGTATATATATTAGGGTTTTTGAGGGCGTAAAAGCATGTAGCATAAACTTTAATCTGTGCTTTATTCCATCAAAGCACAGACTAAAGTCCAATACTATTAAGCTAAGAAAAGTATTTTCTGCCCTGTAAGGGCTATATATTGGTAGCAAACGTACCCAAACCCACAAATCTATGCACGGTAGGTGCTAAACAATGGCGTGGTGTAGCACTTACGGTGCAAAAAAATTTAGTCGGTGCATACTTACTACCAATATATAGCCCTTACAGGGCAAAAAAAGGCACTTTTAAATAACTTTCTTAGCTTAATAGCATTGGACTAAAGTCCATGCTACAATCTGTGCTACATTCTTTTAGCCAATCATATAACCTTTTTTAGGTCTTTTGGCTTTATATGCTTGTGTTCTTCGGTCTTTTTCGGCAATTTCACTTTTCTTCTCGTGGAAAGCCCCTTGAAAATCAGGGTTTTCTTTGCGTTTTTGGTTGTCAATTTCACGCAACATTTCCTGTTCTTCTTCGTGTGGCGTTGGCACAACTTCAAAATCTGATGGCAAAGCCCGCAATGGAATTTGCATATTAATCAGCTTTTCAATTTTATAAATATGGTATAATTCAGCTTTATTGAAGAAACTAATGGCAGTTCCTAACTGATTTGCCCGACCTGTTCGTCCTATTCTATGCACATAATCGTCATAAGCATGAGGAATATCAAAGTTTATGACATGGCTCACCATACTAATATCAATGCCTCGTGCCGCAACATCTGTGGCAACTAAAATACGAATATCTGCTTTTTTAAACTCCTCCATCGCATTGATACGTGTATTTTGCCCTTTGTTGGCATGAATTACTTTAACTTTTTTGGTAAGTTTTCGGTCTATAAATTTGTAGATATTTTCTGCATTTGCCTTCGTTTTAGCAAAAATAATAACTTTGTTAAAAACCTCCTCATCTCTCAATAAATAAGCTAAAAAGTTTATTTTTGTTATAAAATTAGGCACTTCATAAATATATTGTTCCGTTGTTGCAACGGTGCTTGCTTGTGGTGTAACTTCTATAAAAGTATGAAATTCTAAAAATTCCTCTGAAAGTTTGACAACTCTTGCGGGCATAGTTGCTGAAAAGAGCAAATTTTGTCTTTTTCTTGGCAAAACTTCTAACATATTGCGAATTTGTGGCATAAAACCCATGTCCATCATTCTGTCAGCTTCGTCTAATACCAAAGTTTTTACCTCTTTTAATATCAAATTTGTACTTCTATAAATGTCTAATAATCTACCAGGGGTTGCCACCAAAATATCAATTCCTTTGCGAATAGCCTCAATTTGTGCCTTCATACCCACGCCACCATAGATACACGTATGGCGAATGTCTGTATATTTTGCAAGTAAGGTAACTTGTTGGTCAATTTGCATAGCCAATTCACGAGTTGGTGCCAAAATCACAACTCTTGGATTTGTGCCTTGTGCAAACTTCAATTTCATGAGAATTGGCAATAAAAAAGCAGCCGTTTTTCCTGTTCCTGTTTGGGCAATACCAAAAATATCTTGTCCCGCCAAAATCGGAGGAATGGCTTTAACTTGTATGGGCGTAGGCTCTGTATAACCAGTATCAGCAATGGCATCCCAAAGCTGTTTATTGAGGGAAAATATTTCGAAAGACATCTTAAATTATTTAAGGAATAAATAGGAAATATGATGTATGAAAGATGAAATTAATTTGTTGATAATCAACTATTTAGTTTCATATTTTATATATCGTATTTTATATTTATCTCAAAGGTAGTTTTTTTATTTCTATTAACCTAAAATTACGTAATTTGATGTTTATACTATGTAAATATTTGAAAATATGTATATTTGTTTTATAAACACTAATTTTCTATCAATTATGGCATTTTCAGATTATAAAACCTTAGAATCAGTACAAGCAAAATATCCTCAAATAGTGGTGCAAACAGGTGATATTATTCCTACTAATTTGGCTTTATTTGAGGTAAATCCGTATTTGGAAAGAGAAATTAAGTTCAATTTACAAACCTATCGCAGTAATGAATATTATGCTACTGAAGCCTTAATTTCTCCTATTTTGCGTGAAGTGTGGCGAAAACATATAGACCAAATTAATATGTGGACTCACCAAACCATTCGTTATGATGACGATTTAACAGGTTTGCCTGATTTTATGTTTACCAAACTTGAAAAAAAGCAATATAAAATACTTTCTTACCCTATTCTTACAACAGTTGAGGCAAAGGCAGAGAATTTTGTTGAAGGTTGGTCACAGTGCATTGTGCAAATGCTTGCATGTCAAAAACTCAACAATAAACCCAATATTACTGTTTTTGGTATTGTAACAACAGGGAAACAGTGGGAATTTGGAAAATTAGAAGATAATATCATCATTATTAATAGTATTTCGTGTGGTATTGATAATTTGCCAAAACTTATGGCAATTTTAGATTATTTATTGAGTGAAGCAAAAAAACAATTATAAACAAGAGAGTCAATTTCACAAGTCAATTACAAATTAATGTATATATTTATATCTAAACACTAATTTTCTATCAACTATGGCATTTTCAGATTATAAAACCTTAGAATCAGTTAAAGCAAAATATCCGCATATATATATTCAAGAAGGCAAATTTATACCTAATAATTTGTTGTTTATTGAAGTAAATCCTTATTTACAAGACGAAATAGATTTTAATATCAGTACTTATAAAAGCAATGAATTTTTGGCTGCCGAAAACTTAGTTTCACCTATTTTAAGAGCTGCCTGGAGACCATATTCAGACTGTATCAACTATTGGAGTCATCAAGGCATAAAATATGATGATGATTTAAGTGGTGTTCCTGATTTTTTATTTACAAATCTCGACCATAAACAATATAAAATTATGTCTTATCCAATACTTACTTCGGTAGAAGCAAAGGCAGAAAATTTTGTTGAAGGCTGGTCGCAGTGCATTGTGCAGATGCTGGCGTGCCAAAAACTCAACAGCAAACCTAATGTAGTTGTTTTTGGTATTGTTACAACAGGAAAATTTTGGGAATTTGCCAAGTTAGAAGACAATATTGTTGTGATTCATAGTGCTTCTTATGCTATTGAAAATTTGCCAAAACTCATGACCATTTTAGATTATTTATTAAATGAAGCAAAAAAACAGTTATAAAAATGAAAGACTAACCAAACCTTAACCAAAATTGTACTTAAAACCTTAGTTAACATGGCAGAACGTAGTAGTATTTTTGATATGATAGGTCCTGTAATGATAGGACCATCGAGTTCACATACCGCAGGAGTTGTCCGAATTGCACGAGCTGCGATACATATTTTGGGGCACATTCCAGAAGAAGCTGTCATCACTTTTTACAACTCTTTTGCCCGAACTTATGAAGGTCATGGCAGCGACAGAGCCATAGTTGCAGGCATGCTTGACTACGCAACTGATGACCCACGCATTAAAACTTCTTTTGAGCATGCAGCCGCAAAAGGCTTAAAATACACTTTTAAATCTGTTGGAAATGCCTCAACAATGCACCCAAATACCATAAAATTAGAACTTAAATACAAGGACAAAGAGGTAGAAGTTATTGGTGTGAGCAAAGGCGGCGGTGTGATTAACATTGCAGAAATTAACGGTTTTGTGGCAAATATTTCTGTAAATCTTTATACCATAATTATTACTGCCGAAGATGTGCGAGGAACTATTGCTTTTATGGCTGATGTAATTAGTAATGATGACTGCAATATTGCAACAATGTCAGTTTCTCGAAAAGGTAAAAATGATGTAGCAAGCCATTTTATAGAAATGGATTCTGGTATTCGTGATATAACTCTGATGTATTTGAAAAGTTTGAGATGGGTAAAAAACATTATTTATATGCCACCTGTAAATTAAATTAAACATTTATAACTATTTAGGTACGTTGGCAATGGTGCTTTTGCACCTTGACAATCGTACCTAAACATCACTTTTATACGATTGTCAAGGTGCGGAAAGCATCATTGCCAACGTATAAAAGCCAATACCTAAACAGTTACAAATATTTATCGCAATACAAAACCATTTAACATACACAATATGAAAAACTTATTTTTTTACACACCATCATTACTAATTATTTCGCTAATTATTTTGTTTTCAAGCTGTTCTAAAACAGAGAAACAAGAAAAAAATGACGAAAACTTGAACGGAAATTCTACAAATTCAGAAACAGTAGACAAACCATCATCAAATACGCAGCCAGCAAATAACCAAGTAGCTGATAAAACAATTATCATTACAAATAATGGTAAAACGTGGGCAACCTTGCAAATTAATGGCGAAAAAGCTGTGATTATGTACGACAACAAGAGTATTTTGGTGCATAAACGCAAAGAAGACAAACGAAAATACGAAATTGATGGTATTATTGTGAGTGAAGTGAAATATAAAGATGAAGGTTTTAAGGTTAGAACTGCCGATGGACAACTGAAATGGAAGGTGAAATTGGGCGATGACAAGGTTAAAATTAGCAATAATGAAGAAAATAACAATGCTTTTGAACTCAAACTGAATGAAAATAATAAATCTAAAATCAAACGCAATGAAAATGGTAATGATAGGGAAATTGCAACAGCCAAAGAACAAGATAACAAAATAATTGTAAAATCTGGTGCTAACACTTACGAAATTGCTAATCAAACATTTCATAAAGCTTACGCAGTTTTAGGCATAGACGAAATTTCAGAAAAAGACTGTTTAATTATTTTGTTTGAATTATTAGAAAAATAGTTGCAGTTTTGTCATAATTCATTAGAAATCTTTGTATCATTGTTTCGTTTTATAACCTATCAAAACTATAATCTTATGAAAAAATTATTAGCAGAATTTATCGGAACTTTTTGGTTAGTTCTTGGTGGCTGTGGAAGTGCTGTATTGGCAGCAGGTATTCCCTCCGTTGGTATTGGTTATGTTGGTGTTTCCTTTGCTTTTGGTTTAACTGTTTTAACGATTGCCTATTCTTTGGGACACATTTCGGGGGCACATTTAAACCCCGCCGTTTCTATTGGTTTGTGGGTTGGTGGACGTTTTGAAGCAAAAGATTTAGGTGGTTATATTGCTGCACAAGTTTTAGGAGGTATTGCAGCCGCAGGTGTGCTATATATTATTGCAACAGGTAATGGAAGTGCTGTTGGAGATTTTGCAGCAAACGGTTATGGCGACCATTCGCCAAGCAAATATAGCATGGTTGCAGCCTTAGTAACCGAAGTTGTCATGACTTTTATGTTCTTAATTATCATTCTTGGTGCAACAGACGCAAAAGCACCAAAAGGATTTGCAGGAATTGCTATTGGTTTAGGCTTAACATTAATTCATTTAATTAGTATTCCTGTTACAAATACATCTGTAAATCCTGCAAGAAGTATCAGCCAAGCTATTTTTGTTGGTGGTTGGGCATTAGAACAAGTTTGGTTATTTGTTTTAGCTCCAATTGTTGGTGCAGCTTTGGCAGGAGTTGTTTATAAATTTATGAATCAAGACGAGTAAAATTGTATAATACTCATTAAAAAACCTATAAAGCACAAAACTTTATAGGTTTTTTAATAATATTTTATTGATACTAACTTTTTGTAACGGGAACAATAGAAACAAAAGACCT
>JAYTNF010000129.1:0-4590 GCA_043748455.1 Cytophagales bacterium | reverse complement strand
AAAATTAAAACAATAAAAATGGTGCTATTGGTCTTAATAGAAGTTTTGTTATGATATAATTATCAATAAATCAAAAATCTTTCCAAAGTTAATTTTCAGTTCTATTTGATTCTTTATTTGATTGTAAAGATGATTTTATCTAACATAACTATTATTTTAGAGAAAATATTTATTAAAACAGGGTTAAAACTTTTAAATAAATTATAAAACTTTAAATAAGTAAGTATTTGATAATCAATATATTATAAAAAAAACTTAGCAAATCTCAAAGACTTGCTAAGTTTGGTAAAATCACTCATTAAAGTTCATTTAATTTTGCTTGGCATCTTTCATATTTTGTTTTTTGCCATCTTTATAAGCAACAATCCAAGCAATTTTTACATTGATTTTGCGGAGATTTTTCTTAAAATCATTCGCCTCTTCATAAGAACGAAAATAACCAAGTGTATATTTGAGTTTTCCGTCATCATCTTTCTCTACTGCATACTGCCCTTCTGTGTTTTGAAAAACCTCTCCATTCAATTTTGCTTCATTGATATCACCCACTTGCACCTTAAAAACCAAACCCTTAGTATAATCTTCGCTTGGATTTCCACCTGTATTTGCAGCTGTTCCATAAACAGGGTCTTTTGCTGTTGTGTTAGCGGCGGCAGCATTACGTAAAGAATCAAGTCTTGCTTTCAAAACCTCGATTTCTGCATCTTTAACAGTTAAAATTCCTCCAATATTTTTGATTTGACGTTCTACACCTCCAAATTCGTTTTTAAGTTTATTACGTTCTTCAAAAATATCTTTGAAAAAAATTGGATCCATCTCCTTTTTGCGTTTCTTCAACTCTTTTAATTCTGCCTTAGGAATTTCTGGTTCATCTTCTTTCTTTTGGGCATTTGCCGAAAAGTTTATAGCTAACAAAGTTGTTATAACTAAGCAAACTGTTAGCAAAGTATGTTTTTTTGTAAATTTCATTGGATTTAATTGTTAATTTTTGCTTGTTCTTCTGTTGCTAATCTTGTGTCATCTTTATAACCTACTACCCATGCATCTTTTACACCAATGCCTTGTAAATATGATTTAAAGTTTTTTGCTTCCTCTAAGTTTTTGAAAAAGCCTAAAATATAGCGAATTACATCGCCATCTTTGTCTGCCTTAAAGTTTTTATTATTTCCATCATATTGCGAAAAATCGGTTTTTGAATAAGCCCCAACCTGAACACCATAAAACATACCTTTTGTATGTAATGGTTTTGGAGAAGCATCTACTTCATTTTTTTCTGGTGCAATTCCAACCTGTTTCATGCCCGACAACAGCGAATCAATTTCACTTTTAAGACGTTGAATTTCTGCATCTTTTTCGCTAATATAGCCTTTCATGTTTACCAAGTTGCGTTTTAGTCCTTCGACCTCGCCTTGAAGTTGTTCCCGTTCTGCAAGCATTTTTTTAAAATCAGGAATACTCATATCATTTTTTTTATCTTTCCACTTTTTTTTCAATTCCTTTGTTTTTGCATCATCTTTTTGTGCATAGCTTGGAACTGAAAGTAAAAAACAAAAAAGTAAAAGTCCTATTGACAAAAAAGTTGTTTTCATAATTATTTTAATCATTGTTGTTTTCATAATCGTTGTAGATTAATGAGGTGTAAATACAGGTTTAAATTTATTAATTTGCCTAAAAACAAATACATTAAGCATAATTAGCATATTTCAAACCAATTTACAAAATAGTACTATGTTTTTTTTAAAATTATGAAAATAATTGTTTGAAAGTTATCTATAAATATAATTTTTCGGAAAATTATATCTATTCATAACTCTAAAACAATAATAAAACCAAATTAATTATATAAGGTAATGTAAACTTATTACTAATCTTACCATATTATTTACAAAGAAAACATGCTTTTGGGACATAAAATCTATTATTCTTTCAAAACGATATTTTTTATTTCTGTGGAAAGTGATATACAATAATTTTTCGGCATTAGCAATACTAATAAAATTTATATTTTAGTAATTAAACAAGATTAGCAATATTTTTAACATTAATAGATTTATCAAACCGCCAAATTCACAACAAGATGATGTACTTCTATAAAACTACCATTTCTACGGTGTTTTGCTAAATAAACTTTTAAGTCCGTTTTTTTACTGATATGTGTATTTTTGAAACTAATTTGCGGGTAAGTAGCTTGAAATCCGTCTTTTCCATTAATTTCACTCATATAAGTTTCGTAATTTTCGCACAAAGTTTCAAAATCCTTTGCCTCTGCATAGACAATAATAAAATTTCTTTCGTGTCCTATGGTATCGTAATCATTCAATAATTTGCTAATATGCGAGCTAATTACTGTGTTTTTGCTACCTGCTGATGATAACCGAAATGCCTCAATAACAGAAATCGGTGTGCCATTTGCCTTGCGAATCATAATATCAATTTCACCTGCTGTCATTTTTGCTTTGCCACTTCTACTTTGGTCAGAAGGATTATAACCTTTATCACGCAAAAAATCTGTGAGATTATCATTGTGCAAATCCTCAATAAGTTTTGTATGTTTCCGTTCTGCCATACTTATCAATTTATCTATCAAATCAACTAATAATTGGTCTAAATCTGTAAGTATTTGCTGTGGATTAGCTATTTTGATTTGTGTTTCTTTGGCATCAGCTTGTTTTAAACTCAAAGTTCTCAAAAATTCAATTTCATTATCCTTCTTTTGATTATCTTGTTTTAAATATGTTAATTCTAAATTTACAATTTTTAGAGAATTTCGCAAAGTATCAACACTATTATCTATTTTCAAAAATAAAATATCACCTTCTATTTTAGATAATTTATGTTTTGTTTCGTCATTAATAGTCCTTTCTTCAGATTTTTGCAATGCAAAAGCAACATATTCTTTAAAATATGCTTCCAATTCTTCGGGTTTCACTTCATTCTTTCCATTTGTTATCAAAATTAATTCAGTTTGCTGCTGTTTTATATGAAAATCAAATTGTTTATCTTTTGCAATTTCGACATATTCCTTAAACGAATACAAATATTGAATTAACGCAGTTTGAAAACTTTTGTGCAAAGTTAAAGTAAAATAATTTTCATTGGGTTTTGTAGATTGTTTTTTGGGAATAGGTGACTGAAATAATTTAAGTAGAGTATAGTAAGACAATGGGATAGCACTATGATAGCTAATGGAGTCAATAACCTTTTGTAAGTTCTCATCTATAAAAGGATTATCAAAAAAATAAAAATATTCGTATTGGCTATTTGTTAAAAACTTTTGTAAATCTTGTAAAAAAAATGGTTTTTCGGATATTTGGTTACTTTCAATATTAAGATATTGTAGGCTATTCACATTATTTATATTAGGAAAATCTGTAAGTTCATTAAAAGATAGGTCTAAGTAAATTAAACTATTGAAGTGAATATTTTGACTGATATACGAAATGGTATTCCCACTAAGAGATAGTAATTTTAATTCATTCAAACTAAATATTTCTGTTGGTATTATCTCCGTACGACAATTATCCAAAAATAAAATTTTTAGGTTTTTAAAATTACCTAAGAATGAAAAATCCTCAAATTCAAAACCTGATACATCTAATGCTAATAAATTTATACACTTTGCAATATTTATCGAAGTTTGTTCTGGTTTTATACGACTAAAATCAATGTAGAGTATCTTTTCACAATCATTTTCTTGCAAAGCCTCTAATGCCTCCATACTTTTAATTAATTTAGCATCATTCGTTTCATAACATTTTGCTATGTCAAGCAATAATGTACGAAGTTCACTATCTTCTGCAAGGTATTGTATGATTTGTTGTGTATCTTTCATTATAATTTAGGTTAAATACTTGATAATCAATTAGTTAATTTCATATTTCATACATTATATTTCATATTCCTACTCCGCATCTGCATAAATATCTGCCAAAGTTATCACAAAATCAATACTATCCAAACTCAGAGTTTTGTCTAAACCTCGTAATATTTCTTGATTCCAATGAAATTCGTCAATTTTGCTAAACCTTATAACTTGGTGCTGGTCTTGTGAAATTAGCACATATTCCTCTAAACTTTCTATACTTTGATATTCGTCTAATTTTTCGTTTTTATCTTTCGACTGCGTTGATTTTGACAAAACTTCCATTACCAATTTAGGATTTAAAAGCTGGTGCTGCTCGTTGCGTTTTGCATCTTTTTTCTCCACCACCAAAATATCGGGCATCCGAGTACGACCTGTAATGTCTATACGCACATGCGTACCTTGTGAATAAATTGCATATTTTTTTGCTGTTCGAGCATAGATACCTAAAATGGTATGTAAATTTGAAATAATTGTGTCGTGTTTAGCGGTAGCCATAATAAATAATTTAGTTATTTGTGTTTCATCAAAATTATTACCCAAAACATAATCTACAAAAGACGAATCTAATGCTTCCGATTCTTGCACAGGTATAATTTCTCCGTCTGCAAACTCAAATTTTTGGTCTGTCATCAGGTCTATAAACCTCAAAAACTGTTCTTCGGTGTATTTTTTATTTGTGGTTTCGATTTGAGTTTTCATAAAGGAATAATTTATTTTGGTTGGCTATA
>JAYTNF010000128.1:0-4396 GCA_043748455.1 Cytophagales bacterium | reverse complement strand
AATTAAAATAGGGTGTGCCTTGAAAAATATCTCCTGCATCAAGCAACAAGACATGTTTTTCTGTTTTGCGTATTTTTTCTATTAATGCTGCTCGGCGTGCCATGCCACCTAAGCCTTTAAAACTTGCATTATTATCACCAAAAGGCTCTATGCGTGAGTGCATGTCGTTGGTGTGCAAAATTGTAAGTTTAAAATCACTAAAATCTGGTGAAGCTAATAAATCTGGTAATGTAGCTATGCCTAAACCTAATGCAGTGCCAGATAAAAATGTATTTTTGAGAAATTGACGACGTTCCATAAAATAATAAAAGTAGATTTTTGTGTAAAATAGTAAACTGCATTTTGCGGTACATAGCAAAATTTATACACTACAAAATGCAGTTTATATATAAATTTAAGATTTCATTCTATTCAACTTCACATTTTCTACTGGGTCTAGAACCATAGGAATTTTCTCCACAACGACTGAACTACTATCTAAACCAAACCATTGCGACTCTGTTGAGGTATAGCCTTTAATTAAAAAGTATGTTTCCATAATAAATTGGTCATTTGGTGGAAACTCATTTTCATAAGAAAGGAATTTTTCCAACACCACAAATTTAAAATCTCCACTAATATTTTGCTCTCTCAAAGACGCATAACGACTTGTAATATCAACCTCTTTATTTTTTGCCATTTCATCAATGATTTTCTTAAAGAATAAATTAATACGCAAATCAACCCTAAATCCTAACTTAAATGTAATGCGATATACATCATTTAGGGCTAAGGTTTCTACTTTATATTCCATTGTATAAGGCTCATCAGTAGTATCCACGTGGACAAACCAATAAATATCAGCTCTTTTTGGGTTTTGCTCAAAAATAGAGAACATTACCTTTGATTCTATTTCGTCCATTCTATCTGCACCTGTCATGTAAACTAAGTGTGTTGCATATTTCGCAACTGTTAAATCACCACTTAACACTTTTAAAGGCTCAACATAACGGTCAAGTTTAACAAATTCCGTAATATTTTTCTTGATTTTGCTTGCCATTAACCAAATATACATTACAAAAGCTAAGGAAGCCACCAAAATTAATGACACAAAACCTCCGTGCATAAACTTACTTAAATTAGCAACAAAAAATGCACCTTCTATAATAATATACACAACCAAAAATACAATGACAATCCACATAGCTACTCCTTTACGATATAATAAGTAATAAGCTAATAAAATTGTAGTCATTAACATGGTCAATGTAATTGCCAAACCGTATGCGGCTTCCATTTTTGATGACTCTTTGAAATATAACAAAACTCCAATACAACCTGCCCACAATAAACGGTTAATACTTGGCACATATAACTGTCCTTTCATGTTGCTTGGGAATACCAATTTCACTTTTGGCCACAAATTTAGACGTACAGCTTCACTAATCAAGGTAAATGCCCCAGAAATTAAGGCTTGACTTGCAATAATTGCGGCAACAGTTGCAATGGTAATACCTGTATATAAAAACCATTCGGGCATCAGTGCATAAAATGGGTTTGTTTCTCCCAAAGGTTCACCAACGTGTTGCAATAACCATGCACCCTGACCTAAGTAGTTCAGTATCAGCGTTGTTTTTACAAAAATCCAGCTATATCTAATATTTTCTTTGCCACAATGTCCTAAATCGGAGTATAATGCTTCTGCACCAGTAGTACACAAGAAAACTGCACCCAAAAACCAAAAACCATGAGGGAAATTAACCAACAAATTGTAAGCATAATAAGGATTGAGTGCATTTAAAATTTGTGGGGCATTTTGCAAAGAAATAATACCTAAAACTGCCAGCATACCAAACCAAATCAACATTAAGGGCCCAAAAGCCTTACCGACCACCGAAGTTCCAAGACTTTGGAAGATAAAAATGGCAGAAATAATTGCTAAAATGATTGGAATTGTGTCTATTGTTGGGTCTAAAATGAGTAATCCTTCTATGGCAGACGCAACCGAGAGTGGTGGCGTTATCACACCATCTGCAAGCAAGGCACTACCTCCCAAAATAGCAGGAACTACTAACCATTTTGCACGCCTGCGCACAAGAGCATATAAGGAAAAAATGCCACCTTCTCCGTTATTGTCGGCGTTAAGAGTCAGCCACACATATTTTATGGTTGTTTGCAGCATCAGTGTCCAGAAAATACAGGAAACACCACCCAAAACAACATTTGCATTAATTACAGGCTCACCTGCGAGAGTGGCTTCTTTAATAATAGCTTTGAGTACATAAAGTGGTGATGTACCAATATCGCCATAAATTATACCTAATGTTATTAGTAATCCACCAATAGTTAGTTTACTATGCCCATTTTGATTGTCCATATTTATTTGTCAAAAAGTATGTTTGTTGAAATAGATTTTACGAATTATTTTGTGAATTAACAAAATAAAATGAATAAAAAACTTTTGGAGGGCAAAAACTTTTTAAAAGTAGAAAATAATGATGCTAACATCTTTAAATAATTGCAATTTCTATAAAAATCTTACTTCCTCATTTTATTATTTTGGTGTCATAATATTATCTTTACAGAATATTTAACATTTTAAAGTAGCTTTTATGAACTAAAAAATAACGGGTTGTAAGCACTGATGATTAATATTTTTAAAATAATTTTGATGCAGAAAACATATTCTTTTATGGTCATTTTTAATCCGCAGAATTACCAAAAAAAACAAATCCTAAACAACTTCGCAATTAAAGTCTATTTTGCATGAAAAACTACGTCATTTTTTGCTTTTTTCAAAAAAAGGTATCATATTACATTCATTTTTATATTTTAACACACGTGCATGATAAGTACACTCACTTTGCAGACTATTATCAAGGTATATGACCATGATGATGAACTCTCGAAAGAAGACCAAGAATTATTGCAATATGCCAAAGAAATTTGTCATCAAGCCCACGCACCTTATTCAAATTTTTATGTTGGGGCAGCCATTTTATTAGAAGATGGAACTATTGTGAAAGGAAATAATCAAGAAAACTTAGCATATCCTTCGGGTTTATGTGCTGAAAGAACTGCAATTTATTATACAGGAGCTAATTATTCTAATAAAATCATTAAAACAATAGCTGTTGCGGCTTTTCAACCTTTGTTTAGCAAATATGTGCCTGCTAATCCTTGTGGAGCTTGTCGTCAAGCCATGTTGGAATATGAAAATAAGCAAACACAACCTATTCGTGTGATTTTGGAAGGAGAAAACAACAAAATTTATATTATAGATTCAATAGCTTCTTTGCTTCCTTTGCATTTTAAGGCAGAAAGTTTAGGAATTACTGAATAAAACCAACAAATCTTAGAAAACCTTACATGGTAGCACCTACAAGTACCAATAAAAAAATAGAAACAGCAATTTTAGTGGCTGTTGTGAGTCAGAAACAAAGTGTTGAAAAAGCCCAAGAATATCTTGATGAATTGGCGTTTTTGGCAGAAACCGGTGGTGTAAAAACCTTAAAAATGTTTACCCAAAAGATGGAAAGACCCGATAGTCGGACTTTTGTGGGTAAAGGAAAGTTAGAACAAATTATTGCTTTTATTAAGCATAATGACGTGAGCATGGTTATTTTTGACGATGAACTTAATGCTTCTCAACTTCGTAATCTTTCGGAATTGTTGGAGTGTAAAATTCTTGACCGTAGTATGTTGATTTTGCAAATTTTTATGTTGCGTGCAAAAACTGCCCAATCAAAAATACAAGTAGAATTAGCCAATTATCAATATATTTTGCCAAGACTTACCCGAATGTGGTCGCATCACTCTCGCCAAAAAGGTGGTATTGGTCTTCGTGGTGGACCTGGAGAAACTGAACTTGAAACAGACAGACGTATTGTAAGAGATAAAATAAGTTTGCTTAAAGAAAAGTTAGAAACCATTGAAAAACAAGGACTTACACAACGAAAGTCGAGAGATTCTATGGTCAGAGTTGCCTTAGTTGGTTATACAAATGTGGGCAAATCTACATTAATGAACTTGATTTCAAAATCAGAAGTATTTGCTGAAAATAAATTATTTGCGACTGTAGATTCTACGGTTCGCAAAGTGGTTTTGGAACAATTACCATTTTTGCTCACTGATACCGTTGGATTTATTCGCAAACTACCAACCACACTTATTGAATGTTTTAAATCTACATTATCTGAAATTGTGGAATCTGATATTTTGTTACATATCATTGATGTTTCTCATGAATCTTTTGAGGAGCAAATAGAAGTTGTAAATAAAACTTTGGCAGAAATTGGTGCAAGTGATAAAACGATAATATTGGTTTTCAACAAGATAGATTTATTTAAGAATGAAGAATTGCGTGATGAAATAGCAGATGACGAAATTCCATTAACAAAAATGGAGCAGCTCAAAG
>JAYTNF010000127.1:0-1895 GCA_043748455.1 Cytophagales bacterium | reverse complement strand
ACAAGTCCGAAATGAAGGCAAAATGCCTGTTTATGGCTGCTATGTGCTGGGAAGAAGTTGGTTTTTTGTTATACTGAATGGCAAAGATTATGCAGTAAGTAGGGCTTATGATGCTTCGCAACCTGATATTTATACAGTAATTGCGATATTAAGAAAAGTAAAAGAGTATATCCAAAATTCACTAACAAGCTAACAATGACACTAAACCAAGAAATACAAGCAAAGTTTCCAAACCTCGAAATTAGCGAAATTTTGTTGAGTGATGTATTGAAAGATAACCAAAATTTAAGATTTGATGCAGAGTATTTTAAAAAAGTTTACCTACACTTTTTTAAAGATGTACCTAATTTACAACCATTAGGGAATTTTGTGGCAGAAGGTTATAGAGTGGTTTATGAAACAACAGAAATTATAAATTCAGAAGAGGGCAATGAAAAAGATTATCCTATTTTTTTGCAGGCAACAGATTTGCAAACACCATTTATAAAAACAGATAGACTTTATTATGTTCACGAAAAAGACTGGCTTAGATATCCAAAAGGTAGAATTACAAAAGGGGAAATCTTAATTGAAGTAAAAGGGAAAGTAGAAAAAGTGGCTATTGTGCCTGATGATTTTCCCGAAAAAGTTTTAGTTACAGGAAGTCTTTATAAAATGACTGTTAATAACAAAATTAACAAACATTATTTACTTACTTATTTAATTTGCAAATACGGAAATGTGTTTAAAGAAAGATATAAAACAAATTTGCTAATTTCTTTTCTTAGCAAAGATGATTTGTATAAAATTCCTGTGCCTGTTTTTAGTGTTAATTTTCAAAACCAAATAGAAAACCTGTATAATAAAATATTTCTATTTCAAAAACAGTCCCAAAACCTTTACACCTCCGCCGAAAATCTATTGTTATCGGCTTTGGGTTTGAATAATTTTGAAAGTAAAAAAATTGAAACAAATTACAACATCAAATCTTTCAAAGATAGTTTTCTTACTTCGGGCAGACTTGATGCAGAATATTGGCAGCCCAAATATGAAATTGTAGAAAATTTAGTAAAATCGCAAGGTTATAGTTTGGTTGAAGATATTTGTTCAGAAGTTAATTATGGCACAGTACCAACAAGTTTATATTCGGAGGATGGTTTAGGTATTCCCTATATCAAAGGAATGAATTTAAAACAATGTTCAATAGTTGGTGAATTAGATAAAATCACGAATACATCGGAACTAAACAAAAGATTTTACACAAAGGAAGGTGATATTATTATTTCTCAAATGGGAACAGTGGGTGATGTAGGTGTGGTTAGTAAAGAACAGGAAAATTGGCTTTTTGCCTCTTTCACTATTCGTATTCGTTTAAAAGATTTTAGCAAATTTAAACCTCATTTTGTTGGTTTATATATTCAAAAAGTAGCAAAAGAATATTACTTATTGAGAAATATAGCCCAAGCAAGTGTAAGACAAAATACAGACTTACCAACTATTCGCAATATGTATATTCCGCATATTGACCTTGACCTTCAAAACAAAATTTCCTTACAAGTTCAAGAAAGTTTTGTTTTGCGTGCCGAAAGTGAAAGGCTGTTGGCTTTGGCAAAAAAGGCGGTAGAATTGGCAATAGAAGAAGGGGAAACGGAAGCAGAAAAGTTATTATTGTAGCATAGACTTTATTCCTCTGTTAAATGCACAGACTAAAGTCCAATGCTATTAAGCTAAGAAAGTCTTTTTTAGTGCCCTTAGGCACGACATATTTATAGCAAACGTATATTCTTCCTCCCAAAGTGCCGTAGGCACGACATATTTCGTGCCTATGGCACTTTGGGGGAGTCGGTGCTTACTTTTGCTATAAATATGTCGTTCCTAACGGAACTAAAAAAATATAATTAATTGATAATCAAGTA
>JAYTNF010000126.1:0-9457 GCA_043748455.1 Cytophagales bacterium | reverse complement strand
CAAATAAAATGTATTTATATTGACCCACCTTATAACACAGGCAACGAAAACTGGGTATATAACGACAATGTAAATAGCCCTGAACTCCAAGCATGGCTGGGCAAAACAGTAGGAAAAGAAGCAGAAGACCTGAGCCGACACGACAAATGGCTTTGTATGATGTATCCACGATTAACATTATTGCGAAAATTACTCAAAAATGATGGCGTAATTTTTATATCCATAGACGATAACGAACAAGCTAATTTGAAATTATTGTGTGATGAGATTTTTGGAAAAAATGGTTATAGGGGAATGATTACAAGAAAGCAAAGTAGTGGAGCTAAAAATGATACAGGCAATGATAGAATAGTAAATATAACAGATTATATTCTTGTATATGCAAAAAAAGATTTTACTTTTAATTCTATCAAAACAAATAATTCAAAAGCATATAACTATACAGATGTTGAAGGAAATTTTAGTATTCGTGCATTAGAAATGCAAGGTGGAGATGATACTCTGCCTCTTAGGAGTAAAATGGGATATTCTGTCTATTTTAATAAACAAACTAATGATATAAAAATTTTATTTGACTATAAACTGAATAATCAACCTGTATATGACGAACCTAATACAGAACTACTAAATAATGGTTATAAATGTTATCGTCCAAGAAAAAGGGGTGAAAATTTAGGAATATGGCGTTGGGGTGCAGATACGTTTCAGGAAAAGATTACACAAAATATGGTTTACTTTGACGATAGTCGTGTTTATATGAAAGAAAGAGAAACTTCATTTAAAGAACTATACCCTACATCTTTGAGTGATGAGTTTTTAAACACACTTGGAACAAATGAATTAAAGGCTATCTTTTCAGAGAAAATTTTTGATTTTCCGAAACCTTCTCAACTTATAAGTTATTTATTGCAAATTTCTACAAAAAATAACGACATCATTCTTGATAGTTTTGCTGGTTCAGGCACTACTGCCCATGCGGTTTTGAATTTGAACAAAGCCGATGGTGGAGAACGGAAATTTATTTTGATAGAATGTCAAGACTATGCCGAAACCATAACGGCGGAGAGAATAAGACGGGTTTTAGGAAGTGAAAAATCAACGGAAAAAGCTACTATTGATTTTGCTAAAACAGAAAATATTGGTTTTAGTTTCTACAAACTTGGCGAGCCTTTGCTGATAGACGAGCAACTGAATAATGCTTGTGAGTTGGAAGACATTAGGAAGTATATTTGGTATACGGAAAGCCCCCCAAGCGAAATGTCGCACCACCCCGAAGGGGGAGTTTTTGACGTACTAATTCCCCCTTCGGGGGTTAGGGGGCAATATTTCTTAGGTAGTTTTAACGAAACAGATATTTATTTTTATTACGAAAAAGACAAAGCTACGTATTTAGATTATGATTTTCTGGCAACAATTACCCAAAAAGCCGAACATTATTTGATTTATGCAGATGTTTGTTATTTGTCTAAGGAATTTTTGGAGGCAAATCATATCCGTTTCAAAAAAATACCAAGAGATATAACAAGGATTTAAAAAAATTATTATACGTTGGCAATGGTCGAAGACCTTGACAATCGTATAATAATTAACGAACAACTATACGATTGTCAAGGTGCGAAAAGCACCGTTGCCAACGTATAGTTGTTCAAAAAAACATTTACACTTATGGCAAAGAAAATTAAGGCTTATGATGAAGCCGAACTGATAAAAATGTTTGGTTTAACTCGTTTGGTAAACAACGATGCTC
This sequence comes from Cytophagales bacterium, assembly GCA_043748455.1. Lineage (GTDB taxonomy): Bacteria > Bacteroidota > Bacteroidia > Cytophagales > Thermoflexibacteraceae > JAAFKA01. The sequence goes on along the minus strand of JAYTNF010000126.1, from coordinate 7,710 downwards.
ATCCGCTTATGCAGGAATGGACAAATGTGAGTACCACACTCAACGCAGGAGAACAATATTTATTTGATAACATTACCGAAAACTTAGCAAAGAAAATTGCGGGTTGGAATGAAGAAATGTTAAAAATGAATTTTATTGCTTTTGTAATTAATTTGGGGCATTTGGTTGAAACAAATAATTACAAAACCTATTATGAAAATACGATAGAGGCAACTGTTGATAACAATTTTTTGAAAGTTAAGGCTGATATGGTTATTGCAAAAGGGATTTTGGAAAGAGCCGAAACTCCCTACTTTTACTTTCAAGAGTACAAAAAAACAAAAGACCCAAAAGGAGATGTTACCGCACAAGTTTTGGAAGCCTTTTTGATTGCCCAAGAAAAAAACAAGAACGGAAAACCTATGTACGGTTGCACTGTGATTGGCAAATTTTGGGAATTTATGACAATGGAAAACCGAGTTTATTGTATTTCAGAAAGTTATGATTGTACCAAAAAAAATGATTTAATGCAGATTATTGCGATACTTCGCAAATTTAAAGAAATTTTAAATACAAGGTTATTGTAATTATTATACGTTGGCAATGGTGCTTTTGCACCTTGACAATCGTATAATAATTACAATAACTATACGATTGTCAAGGTCTTCGACCATTGCCAACGTATTGTTCATACAACTTTTACTATGGAACTCAAAGACTATCAACAAAGTATAATCAACGACTTGGTTCGTTATTTAGCTATTTTGCAGCAGCACAAAGGCTTTTATGCACAAGCATTTACGCATTTTTGGGCTACGCACCCTTATTTTTCACGTACAGAAACCTATCGTGATACGCTGGAAGGTATTCCGCATTTGTGCCTAAAAGTGCCAACCGCAGGCGGAAAAACTTATTTGGCTTGCAATGCTTTACAACCTTTATTTGAAGGTTTACGAATTTATGAAAATAGATTAGTCGTTTGGTTTGTGCCATCAACAGCCATTTTAGAACAAACTTATAACAATCTTAGCAACCCAAAACACTTTTATCACCAACGGTTAAGGCAGCAATTTGGCAAATCTATTGAGGTTTATCAAATAGATGATTTGCTCGAAGGCAGAGGTTTTAGTCCTGTTTCGGTGCGTGAAAATGTAAATATTTTGGTGTTGAGTTATCAGTCTATTCGTGCCGATAAACAAACGAAAGACAACCGCAGAATTTATAAAAATAATGGTTGTTTGATGAATTTTTTTGAAAATGAAACTGATAAAAGTTATCAATTAGTGCTTTCAAATTCGGCAAATTCGAGTAATTCAGACACAGATTCCGAAGTAGAAGCTAAGAGTTTAATCAATGTCATTCGCAAATATAATCCTGTTTGCGTGATAGATGAGGCACATAATGCCACTTCTGATTTGAGTGTGGAGATGTTGAAAAATATTAATCCTTGTTTTGTTTTGGAACTCACAGCCACGCCACGCAAAGACAAGGCAAATAAGAAAAATCCCGAAGCAAATTTGAGTAATATTTTGAGTTACATAGATTCGTTTTCGTTGAAAAAAGAAAATATGGTAAAATTGCCTTTGCTTGTCAATAATCTCAAAGATAAACACGAAGTTTTAGAAAGGGCAATGATGCTACAATTTGAATTGGAGGAGAAGGCAAAGCAAAGTTCTGATTATATTCGTCCTATTGTGTTGGTGCAAGCCCAAGCAGTGAGTAAGGAAAAAGAAACCGAAACATATAGCAAATTGAAAGAGAATTTGATAGAAAAAGGTATTCCTGCCAAGCAAATTGCGATAAAAACTGCCAATATAGACGAAATCAAAAACATAAATTTGTTGGATAAAAAGTGCGAAATTCGTTACATTATTACGGTTGATGCCTTAAAAGAAGGCTGGGATTGTCCTTTTGCTTACATTTTGGCAACGGTTGCCAACAAAAGTTCAGAAATTCAGATAGAACAAATTGTAGGTAGAGTTTTGCGAAAACCTTATACCAAAAATCAAGAAGGCAAGGCTTTGCGTATGCTCAATATGAGTTATGTGCTAACAAGTTCGCCAAAATTTCAAGATGTTTTAGACAATATTGTCAAGGCTTTAAATCATCAAGGTTTTGCAAAAACGGATATTGAGAAATTGGAAAAGAAAGATGACATCTTAGAAGATAAAGATTACATCTTTTTTTCGAAAGATGTAATCTTTGAGAATTCTGAAACAACGAAAGATGTCATCTTAGAAGATAAAGATTACATCTTTGAAAAAAAAGATGTAATCTTTTCTGCGGAGGAAATTTATGAAAAAGACAAAGGTTTTATGCAAACTCAAATTTCACAAAATGTAGTGCCAATTCCTGCCGAATTGAAAAATACTGTAAAACTCAACGAAATGAAAGCACAATTCAAAGCCATTGCCGAAAAAATCTTATTGCCGCAATTTTTTATTACAACGCCTAAACTTGGTGTTTTTGATGTAGAAAAAGAGGTAAAACTTGATTATGAAAATTTATTGACAAATTTTGACCTCAAAAATCAAAGTATTGCCATTTATTTTGATAGTATTGCTATTGATTTGTATGAAGTTGATATTGAGCAAAGTGAAATTAGCGAAAAAAATCAAAGTCGTTTTGTGAGGTCAAAAGCTACCGAATATATGCAAGAGTTATATCTCAAAGCCTTTTCGCAGCAAACAAATGAGGGAAAAGTGAAAACTTTAACCGCAAATTTGATAAAATATATGGGCAATGTGCCACCATTTGAAGATGTAGATTTGAAGAATTACGTACGCCGAATTGTAGAATCTCGCAATATTGAGGAATTGGAAAATATCAATAGCAAGCAAGATGAATATGCCCAAAAAATCAAAAAACATATTCAGATTTTGGCTATTGAATATGCCGAAAAGAAATTTTATGAATTGATAGACAAAGACAAAATTTATTTGAAACCTAATTTTGCTTTGCCTACGCACACGACAAATAAGGAAAATACAGCTATCAAAAAATGTTTGTTTGAAAAAGCACCTACAATGACGACCTTAGAATCTCAATTTATTTCAGACATTGCAAGTTTGGAAAATGTTGTTTTTTGGCACAAATTTACGAACAGAGGCAAGGAAGGTTTTTGTATCAATGCTTGTTTTACAAATCATTATCCCGATTTTTTGATTGTTACAAAAAATAATAAATACATTTTAGCCGAAACAAAAGGTGATGTTTGGCACAACAAAGAAAATGTTACCAAAAACAAAATGGGCAGAAAATGGGCAAGTTTGGCAGGTAGAGATTACAAATATTTTATGATTTTTGAAACTCTTGATATTCCCGATTGCTATAATTTGAACAATATTAAGAATTTGATAAAAGATTTATAGTAGTCTTGTTCTTTGTCATTCTGAGCTAGGCTGCCACCAACTCAGAATGACAAATTCAAATCAGTATTTACCTACAAATATCTCTCTTTAATTACTGTTAAATGGTGATTTTGGTGTCCAATAATTGCAAAACCAAGAGCCAAAACAGAAATTTCTACTTTATTTGCAGTTCCTATATTTGCCAACATTGCATCATTGAAAGACTCAAACAATAAAATAGTGCTTTGTCTTAGTAAAATTAACTCAGCTTTTAAACTTTGGAAATTTCTATCATTCGTATTTGCTTCATCTGCAAAAAAGTTTTCATCAAAGCCTTGTAACTCGGTTTTGTCATTTCTTGCAAAACGCAAGGCTCTATATCCAAATATTCGTTCTACATCAATTAAATGCTGCAATATTTGGTTAATTGTCCACTTTCCTGCGGAGTATGCATAAAGTTGTATTTTTTCCAATGCTGCAAATTCAGCACTTTCTAAAATTTCCAAGCTATGTTGAAAACTCTCTAACAGAGTAAATTGTGCATCAACTTGATTAATGTAACGGTCAAAAAACTTTGGTAAGTTTTGAATTTCTGATTTATACATGAGAAATAAATATGAAATGTGAAATGTAATTTGATAAATAATTGGAAAAAATAAATGTACCACAGAATTTAGTCTGTAATCTCTTGATAATCAAAGCATTACAGACTAAAGTCTGTGATACAATATTGTCAATTAATTAGTTACTTGTACTTATATCATATTTCACATCTCTAAGATAATTCCACAAGCCAAGTATGTATGTCCACTTTTACGTCCCAACATGTTCCTGCGTCAATCAAAATATGAGTTATGGGCAAGTTTTTGGCATTAAAAAAATTAGTGATATTATTTTTTGCAGACTCTAACATTTCTTTGGCATTATGTTGTTTAAAAGCACGCAAAAAGGCATTATCATGTTTTACAGATTTTCTATACACTTCCTCAACGGGTTTATTTTGATGTGTGTAAAATAAAATAGCAAAAGTTTGGGTGTGGTCAAGTCCAATTTGGTTAGATTTTTGAGAAGCATCTAACACTTTTTTAGGATAAAAGCCTATCATGCTGCTATTTGCATCTGTTTCATCAGGAATATAACCTGATTTTAGGTAAATTAAGGCTTCAGGCTGTCCACTACTTGTAATGATGGCAATGTCGGTATCTTGCCAATCTCTTGCTACTTGCAAGGTCGTTTGCTCGTCCATCATACGCTGTTGTAACCTATAAGCCAATTTATTACGCAAAGTTGCTTCTACTTTTGCGGTTAAAGCCAAATAAGCTACTTCATTGCTGTTGTAATAACTTGCAATGGCATTCAGCTCCTCTTGTATAATAGCTTGATAATCCATAGATAGTAAGTAGTAGATATGATTTATGAAATTAGCGTGTTGATTATCAATAAGTTAGGCAAAAAAAACCTAATTTTACTATTTATTCCCAAAACTTTCAGCACAAATTATAATAATTTTTCACAAGGTTTCACTAATTTTAGACTTTACAAAACAAATAGATAAATTATTTGTATAAAACTTTGTCTTTTATTTGTTAAACCATGAAATAATGAGAAATTTGTAAAAAAATTACACTAAATTTTATAACCATGACTAACAACATCATAGAAGATTTTTTGCCACTAAAAGGCACAGATTATGTAGAAATGTATGTAGGGAATGCCAAACAAACCGCATTTTTCTATATGAATGCCTTTGGTTTTGATATGGTCGCATACGCAGGACCAGAAACAGGTATCAGAGATAGAGTTTCTTATGTATTGCAACAAGGTAAAATTCGTTTTGTTATTACGGGTGCCATGTCTCCAGAATCACCTATTGCAGAGCATATAAGGTTGCATGGCGATGGTGTAAAAGTATTGGCTTTGTGGGTAGATGATGCCGAAAAATCTTTTTATGAAACTGTAAGCAGAGGTGCAAAAGCTGCGGCACAACCCCAAACCTTGAAAGATGCCGATGGCGAGGTAGTCATTTCGTCCATTTATACATACGGAGAAACTTTACATACTTTTGTGGAAAGAACAAATTATAAAGGTGCTTTTATGCCTGGTTATGTGGCTCACAAAGTTAGTGCAAAAAATCCAATTGGTTTGAAATATATTGACCATTGTGTAGGCAATGTTGCTTTGGGAGATATGAACAAATGGGTAGAATTTTATGAAAATGCTATGGGTTTTAAGTTGCTAATTACTTTTGATGACAGTGATATTTCAACAGAATATACCTCTTTAATGTCAAAAGTAGTATCAAATGGCAATGGTTATGTAAAATTTCCGATTAATGAACCTGCAAATGGGCGTAAAAAATCGCAAATAGAAGAGTATATTGAGTTTTATCGTGGTGCAGGCGTGCAACATATTGCCATTGCAACAGATAATATTGTGCATACAGTTACTGAACTTCGCAAAAATGGCATAGAATTTTTAAATGTTCCTAATGTTTATTATGATGATTTATTGGATAGAGTTGGGAAAATTGATGAAGATTTGCAACCCTTAAAAGACTTAAATATCTTGGTAGATAGAGATGAAGAAGGTTATTTATTGCAAATTTTCACAAAACCATTGGTAGATAGACCAACTTTATTCTTTGAGATTATTCAACGAAAAGGAGCCACTTCTTTTGGAAAGGGTAATTTTAAAGCCTTATTTGAATCTATTGAAAGAGAACAAGAATTACGAGGTAATTTGTAATTTGTTTATTGCAAAAACCTTGTGTAAAGATGTAATCTTTCAAAAAAGATTACATCTTTACACAAGGTTTTTGCAATATATTGAATATTTATAGAATAAATTTGATAATTTTGTGATACTATCAAAAAAATATTATATTAGCCAAAATTACTAATATAAAATAGTTTTCATGGTAAATAACAGTAAAATAAAAGCCATTGTTATTGGTGGTTCGGCAGGAAGTATTAAAGTTGTGAAGGAGATTCTAAAAAACTTATCTTTTAAACCTTCTGTACCAATTATTATTGGATTACATAGGCTACAAACTGATAGTACATCTGGTCTATGTGAAGTAATTCAGTATGCAACAGATTTACAAGTTACAGAACCTACACATGGAGAAAAAATAAAAGGTGGAATTATTTATTTAGCACCTGCAAACATGCACTTGGTTGTGAATGAAAATTATGAATTTGAGTTGTCTTCAAGTCCTTTAATTCACTATTCAAGACCTTCTATTGATGTATTATTTTTGTCGGTGGCAGATATTTATCAAAACCGAGCATTAGGAATTTTGCTTACAGGTGCAAATAGAGATGGTGCATACGGAATAAAAACCATTAAAGACAACGGCGGCTTGACTGTTGTGCAAGACCCAAAAGACTGTTTTATTCCTGCAATGACACAAGCAGCACTTAATATTTCGCCAATAGACCACATTTTATATAGCCATCAAATAAGTAGTTTTCTTAATGAAAATCAGTTCTTAATGACTTAAAATTCTGTTTATATAAAATATAAATTTATGATAATTGTTGAGCTTATGGGAGGTTTGGGCAACCAAATGTTTCAGTATGCAGCCGCTAAAAGTTTGGCTACAAAATATCAAGTTCCCTTAAAGTTAGATACAAAATATTTATTAGACCGTACTAACCCAAGACCTGATTTTGTGTTTAGAAACTATGATTTAGATATTTGGAATATTGACGCAGATTTTGCGACACAGGAGGAGATTTTAGAAATTACAGGCGAAATTACAAAATACACTAAAAAACCACTTGGTTTTTTAGAAAAAATATATTGGCGAATAAAACATACAGCCACAGATTATAAAAGCCAATTTTATAGAGAACCACATTTTGAGTTTGATGAAAATTTTTATCACAAAAAAACACCTTTATATTTACAAGGTTATTGGCAGAGTGAAAAATATTTTGCAGATATTATTGATATAATACGCAAAGATTTTAGTTTTAAGGAACCTTTGTCAAAAAATTGTGTGGCAATACAAAAGCAAATTCAAGGTTGTGAAAATTTAGAAAACTTAGAAAGTGTTTGTATAAATGTCAGGCGTGGAGATTTTGTAAATATTCCCAAAACAAATCAACATTCGGGTTTTGTAGGTTTGGAATATTTGTATAAAGGAGCCGAATATATTGCACAACAAATTACGAAAAATGGAAAGATTCCTAATTTTTTTGTATTTTCAGACGAAATAGATTGGTGTGAAAAACATATTACACTTGATTATCCTACAACTTTTATTGCTCATGAGTATGCTGGTACAAAGTTTAGAGATTATTTGAAACTGATGACAAGTTGTAAACATTTTATAATTCCTAATAGCAGTTTTGGTTGGTGGGCTGCATGGCTGGCT
>JAYTNF010000125.1:0-10106 GCA_043748455.1 Cytophagales bacterium | reverse complement strand
CGAATTTATCACCATTGCCACCGTAAGACCTGAAACCATTATGGGAGATACTGCGGTTTGTGTGCATCCTGATGACGAAAGATACAAGCATTTGGTTGGCAAAAAGTGTATTGTGCCAATGATAAATCGTGAAATTCCAATCATTGCTGATGAATATATCGATAAAGATTTTGGTACAGGTTGCTTAAAAGTTACGCCTGCACACGATATTAATGACTATAATTTGGGTGTAAAACACAATTTGCAAGTTATTGATACCATCAATGATGACGGAACAATGTCGGCAGCTGCACAAATTTTTGTAGGTGAAGACAGGTTTGTGGCTCGTAAAAAAGTTGCAAAGTTGCTCGATGAATTAGGTTTATTGGTAAAAACAGAAGATGTAAAAAATAATGTTGGTTATTCGGAAAGGACTGATGCGGTGGTTGAGCCAAAATTGTCGATGCAATGGTTTGTGGAAATGAAAAAATTGTGTGAACCTGCATTAGAGAATGTAATGAATGACAACATTCAATTATTGCCTCCGAAGTTTAAGAATATGTACCGCAGTTGGATGGAAAATGTGCGTGATTGGTGTATCTCTCGGCAATTATGGTGGGGACAACAAATTCCTGCGTATTATTTACCAAATGGGGAATATGTAGTGGCAGAAAATAAAGAAGCTGCTTTTGAAATTGCAAAAACTAAAATTTCGGGGATAAAAATAGAAGAATTACGCCAAGATGAAGATGTTTTAGATACGTGGTTTAGTTCTGCTTTGTGGCCTATTTCAGTTTTTGATGGTTTGTTAGACCCTGATAATGAGGAGATTAACTATTATTATCCAACAAATGATTTGATTACTGCACCTGAAATTTTATTTTTCTGGGTGGCACGTATGATTTTGATGGGCTACGAATACAGAGGCAAACAACCTTTCAAAAACGTATATCTTACAGGTATTGTACGAGATAAATTAGGTCGTAAAATGTCGAAATCATTGGGTAATTCGCCAGACCCTATTGAGTTGATGCAACAATATGGTGCTGATGGTGTGCGTACAGGTATGTTATTTAGTTCTCCTGCGGGCAATGATTTGCCTTTTGACGAAAAACTTTGTGAGCAAGGACGTAATTTTAGCAATAAAGTTTGGAATGCCTTTCGTCTAATCAAAGGTTTAGCCCCCCAGCCCCCCACAGGGGGTGATAACTCCCCCTTGCAGGGGGCAGGGGAACTTGACCAACCTTTTGAAAATGAAGTTGCTATTCATTGGTTTGCGATGTTACTTGATGATAAAATTGAGGAAATTGAAAATTTATATGCACAATATCGTATTTCTGATGTATTGCAAGCCGTTTATAAATTGGTTTGGGGAGATTTCTGTTCGTGGTATTTGGAATGTATCAAGCCCGAATATGAAAAACCTATTGACAAATTGACGTATAAACGGACTGTTGAATTTTTTGAAACTTTGTTGAAATTGATGCACCCATTTATGCCATTTATTACCGAAGAAATTTGGCAAAATTTGGCAACTCGCAAAGCAAATAGCAGTATTTGTCTTGCCGAATATCCGAAATTCAACCCGAAAAAGGGTGTTGCTTTATATTATGCTTTGGCAAATCCTGCGTTTGAAATTATTACACAAGTTCGTAGTTTGAGAAATGGCAAAGGCTTGTCACCAAAAGAAACCTTGCCTTTGTCTATTCGTACTACAAACCACGATTTAGTAACGTATTGGGGTGGAATTATCAAAAAATTGGCAAATGTCGACCTTAAATTGACAAAGGAACAAGTAGCAGGTGCTAATTCTTTTATGGTTGATTTGTATGAATGTTATGTAATTTTGCCTCAAAAATTAGACATTGCAGCCGAAAAATTGCGTTTAGAAACTGATTTGGCTTATCAACGTGGCTTTTTGGAAAGTGTGATGAAAAAAGTGGGCAACGAAAAGTTTATGGCAAATGCAAAACCCGAAGTTCGTGATAGCGAATTGAAGAAAAAAGCTGATGCGGAGAGTAAGATTAAGGCGTTGGAGGAGGCGTTGGGGAGTTTGTAAAACTATTTTTTCCACAAGGTCATAAAAACCCTTGTGGAAATTTTAATCTATAAAACTATGAAAAAATTACTTTTAGTAAGCTGTATATTTCTGATGGCATTTGTCCCATCTGAGAAAGCACAAACAGAAGACCAAAAACTTTTTAAGGAGTTTCTAAACGAATTTGAGCTAATAAAGTTGCCATATAAATTTAGATGTAACAGATGTTTAGATTGTAGAAATCCAATGGATAGAAAGCAACAAAAAGCATTTGATACCATAAAATATAAAAAATTTGCCCCATCTAATGAGGGTTTACATAGCATAGATTACTATAAAAGATTTGAAACGAATGATTTTCATGGATTAATTTTTAGATATGGTGGAGATGATTATTTTCCTGTTGTTGTTACTTATACCAAAAGTGGGGAAAAAATAGCCCAAAACACTTTAATGGCAGAGGGGGTGGGGGCTGGTTTAGATTATAGCACGGAAACAGGAATAATTTATAAAGATTTAACCATATTTTGTGCAGATACAATGCTTGTTGATTACCAATCTGATACAACAGGTAAAAAAAAATCTAACTCATATTTATTGTGGGTAAATACTCAAAAAGGTAGGTTATTAAAAAATGGAAATTTTCAAATGGATAGCATTATTCATACTGAAAAGAAATGGAAAAAACGAAAAAAGAAACCATAATAGAAAAATTAGTAATTTTGTAACTAATATTTAAAATGGAAAATAAACCAATTTCATACCGTTGGGCTAGACAAAAAAACGGTTTGCCTTATCTTGCTAATATAATTTTATTAGTAACAAAAAAAGATGAATTACCCGAAAATGAAATCATATTTCTTCCATCTTCTAATCTGCCAAAGAGGTATTCAGATTGGCATCAAGGCATAGAAAATGGCTTAAAATATGCTCTGAACAAAGTACAAGATAAATATTCCATACAAATTTGCGATTTTTTAGGTACTGATGTTGATACAAATGCAACGATTGCAGGTTATGCCGCTATGCGTTGTTTTTGGGAAAGTGTTGGTTTTGTATGTGATGCAACAGAAATTATAGAATTAGAAAATTTTGTTTTCACAAGTTGGGGAGATAATGCTTACTTAATACCTAATTTTATTACTCATACTTTTGATACTCAACAAAAAATATAGTTTGATAAATATTTGTGATAGCAAAAGAAAAAGTAGATATCCAAAATTTTAGAATTAGCAATGAAAATTTCAACAAAATACTCTCTATTTCTTTTGTTTTTTGCACTTGCAAATCACAGTATAGCACAAAGGAACACAAAATTAACATTTACACCTAGAATAACGCAGGATATTACGTTATATGAGGAATGTAAAAATAGTTTTTGGGTTTCGGGAATTTTTGAATGTGATAGTTTACAATTATCTTGTTCGAGTAATGCTAAAATATGGAAAGACGAGGATGGAAGTTGGGCTATTGTTCCTGACAAAAATGCAGAGAACATACTTATAAATGCTTATTGTAAAGATAAACTAATAGAAGAAAATATTATATTTAATACTAAACCTGTTACTTGTGGAGATGTTTCAATTAGTATCTTGCAAAGTAAAATTAGTTCTCCAAATGACAATTCTTGTGAATTTAGTAACTACTTTTTTTCAGACAATAATATTAGTTGCAAACTGTGGAAAAATTTATTAAAAGAGTATAAAAAACAAAAGAAAACTGATACAAAGGTAAAACTTCCTCTAAAACTTATAGTTTATAGAAAGCCTGATTTAAGGGAGAAATTTATAAACGATATGCGTTTTAAAGTAGATACTTGTATAATTACTTTATATGACAAACATAGAAAAGTTAAATATCAAAAAAGTTATAAAAATGATGAAGTTTATTTTGATTTAGAGGAATTTATTGACAAAATGAAGCCAAAAGATGTGATTATTTTTTCAATTCCATTTATTTTAAGATTAGGATATGATGGCAAAAAAAGAAAAATAACTAATCAAGATGACTTTTATTTGTCAGAATATAGTTGTTATGAAAGAACATTTGAAATAGTGAAGTAAACCCGAAGTTCGTAATAGTGAATTGCAGAAAAAACTGACATAGAAAGTAAGATTAAGGCGTTGGAGGAGGCGTTGGCAGGATTATAAAATTACTAAATCTAACAGTTCTTTAAGAACTGTTAGATTTATTGTTTACAAAAACTAATTTTTCGGTTCAATATACAAACTAATAATATGATGCCATACGCCTAATATTTCTTTAAGGTCAGTATAAATTTTGTTGTCAATATGAAACATATTATTTTCAAAACGAATAAAAATCCACTCTACGCCATCAGTTGCACAACCATAAAGAACAGGAATATTTTTGCCTTCCATTTCATTAAACAGTTTTGCACCGTAAAGTTGGGCTGCACATTGGGCAGTGCTTTCACTCATAAACTTTTGTGCAGAAATTGCAATAATAGGGTTTTCTAAATAAGGCTTTTGAGGAGAAAGGACAAATAAGAAATCACAAGCACCAGATAAGTCTTCATCTGCATTGATTTCTAACTCCTCACCAGAAAATAGTGTAACCAAATTTTGGTGTAACTCTGCTATTTCTACTAAAATGGGCGAAACTATTCTTTCTGATTTTGCTTTTTCTGTACTCAAAGGTATATATTTAGCTTTTGCAAGTGTTGTTTTCAGCCACTCACTTGGTGCAAAAGGAATAATGTTTGTAAATAACATTTCTCTTTTTGCCGAAAGACCAAATTTTTTAATAACGGTTTCGATTTTCGTAAATTTGCTATATCCCATAATTTTTGTGTTTATGTAGCAAAGATACGAAAAAAAAATCTAACAGTTCTTAAAGAACTGTTAGATTTAAAAATACTAATTTTCCAACAAAGCCAGCACTTTTTCAAAATCATTACATACAATACCTACTTTCTGAAACTCTGAAAAATCTGCTTTTACCATACTTTCCCAACTTGTTTTTTCACTTAGGTTTTTGCCTTTGTGTAAATTGCAATGGCTTTGTTACGATTAAAAATAACTTATTTCTAATAGAATTTTAGTATCTGTGTATTGAGTATCTAAAACCATTATTGATTTTATTCTGCCATCATTAACAAACCATCTATCTTCTTTTGCCTTATGACAATAGCCTATAACATCTTTTTTTATACTATAAAAAATTTCTGCTCTGAGGGCGGATAAATAATTAATATAGTTTTTGCTTGGATTTCTAATTGGCTCATCATCTACAACTACGATAAACGATAGTTTACTTACAGTTCTATTTGTAAATTCATTTTTTGAACTAGAATGGTATGATATGCATATAGATTTAAAATTTTCCATTGCAAAATCTACACAAGCCGCAATTTCACTTATAGTCTTTCCTTGCATTAAAATAGGACTTTCAATTACCTCAAAACCATCTATCAAACGCAATTCATATTTATTCATTTGATTATCTATCAAAGAATACCCAAGCATAAATAATTGATTTCTATTTTGTGTTACTTCGCTAATTTTTACAAGGTCTGTAACATCATTTTTGCCATATTCAAAACGAATATGTTTGCCAATTAAACTTTCTAATTTTTGCTTTTTCTGCAAAAGTTCAGGCGTAAATTCAATAGCTAAAACATTGATTTTTGCATTTTGGGGCAATGTTTGTGTTTGGTTGGAATTTCCGTAACTTTCTATAATCAATTCCTCACTTTCTGTGTGTTCTCCCGAAAACTCAATACCTAAATATTGTTCACGATAATTTTCCAAAGCCATTTTTTCAGCTTCTTCAAAAGTCCATTGTTCTTCGGTTGTTAAATCAAAAATATCTTCAAAGTTAGTAAGCAAAGTCGTATTGATAAGTTTATCGACAACTTCTGCAATTTTTTTGCAACAAGATTTTGTTTGACAAAAAACCTGTTTTTCTGTAAAACGAATAACTAACCAACCTTTTTCGTTAAAATAATAATCTCTTGCTCTGTCATAAGAATTGTAATAGTGTGTAGGTTTTCGTGTAATTCCGTCATAAGGCTCGTCAATTTCTATGTCAATAAACAAGTTAAAACTTTCATCAACATACACTAAATCAGGTTGATAGCCATACTTTTTCTTAGCTATTGGCAATACTAAACTATTGCGAATGTCTGTAAAATGGCTTGTAAGATTTTCATAAAACAAATTTTCACAAACTCCTTTTGTGCTATTATTTTTCGGTTTGTAGGCTTCTAATACCAACGCATCTTTTAATGGCATTGAAATAATTGGAAAACTTGGCTTATCCGTCCAGTGCACAAAATCTGTTACAATTTCATAACCTATTTTACCTCGATAATTGAGTTCAAACTCAATTTCCTCTTTTGGCGTATTCCTACGTTTTCCTGTGATTAGTTCACCAAACTTGCCACTTTCAGATGTATAGGTTTTTGTTTCTATTTCATCATCAGACTTTTTACTATCTTTATTTATAGATTTTGTAACTTCTTTATTTTCCTTTTCGGGTTTTGCAATTACTTTATTTTCGGGTTCTATTTGTTCAGGTTTTATGATTATTTCTGCAATAGTCTTTTTAAACTTTTTTGCAAAACGAAAACCTACTGTTTTTGTGGCAGCAATAGTAAGCAATTCTTTACCAAAAACTTTAATAGTTCTTGCTTTGCGAGGTTTCACAAAAAAGCTACCAAAATTATTAAAAGTTGTAGTTTGTCCTTTTTCTGTATTTTCTTGAATAGTTTGCAATAATTTATCTAAAATCTTTGCAACTTCTTTTTGTGATAGCTTGGTTTTATCAGCTATTTGCTTGATAATTTCTTGTTTATTCATATTCTATAAATTTCTATGTGAGAGTAAAAGCCCAATCTATTTATTTTTTTCCACATTCAAAAACCTATTTTACAAATTTTTACACCCAAAAAATGGGTTTTTTACGTTTATTTTTACGTAGAAACTTGAAAACTCTCAAATAAGTTTTTACCTTTGAGAAAACAACATTTAAACTTTGGGAAATTATGGACTTTGTAGGAAATAAATTATTAGAAATTAGAAAGGCAAAAGATTTTACACAGCCAGAAATGGCACATTTATTAAACATTCCTACAACTACTTATCAAAATTATGAAAACAATATAAGTAGAGTAGATTACAAAAAGCTAATGGAATTTGCCAAAAAATTAAATGTAGATATTCAAGAGTTTCACCAAGCAAAAACATCATACACTCACAATAATCAAAATTCTGGACAAGTTGGAGGTACAAATTTTGGTACACAACACTTTTATTTAGGTGATGATGCTGTAAACTCTGCTCTGACGAAAGAAAACGAAGACTTACGAGGAAAACTCAATGATTTAGAAAGCAAATTGCAAGAGTTAATAGAGAGGTTTCCTAAAAATTAATGTTTTTTACCTATCGGGTGGCTTTGAGCCACCCGATAGGTAAAAATTTGACAAAACAAGTAAAATCATAATATTGTATAAAATTTTTCTTCTCAAACTCTTGTTTCTGCCGTTGTTTATGTACACACCACCAGCACGTAAAATATACGTAGGAAGCTATTTTAGACGTGCTAGTATAGTTGTTTCTATTATATGTTTGACAAATACCATAACAAAGTATACTTTTAGCCAAATTATCTCAAAAATTGTTAATAGGTGTTAGTTCATTTTGTTATTGAATTCATTAACAATAACTTGCAACGAAAAATAAAAAGATAAAAATATTTCATTTGCCTAAACGCAAATACATAGTCTAAGGTATAAAATTATGCAAACAATTACACAATATCTACTTTTTATAAGCTATTTTTTGTTAAGTTTTTTTAGTGGAATTCTTAGCGGATTTGCTCAAAATCCTACAAATAAATCTGTTAGTAACGAGAAATTTATGGCTTCGAAAGATAGCAGCAAAGCAGCCAAAGATAGTTTGAAAAAAATTGCACTTGCCAAACAAAAAGATATTGAAACAACAGTAAATTATCAGGCTGTAGATTCTATACGATTTAATGTTGAGAGTAAAATGATTTATATGTATGGCAATTCAAAAGTTGGCTATGGCAAAATAAATTTAGAGGCAGAGCAAATAGACATGAATTGGCAAACTAATTTAATTACTGCACGTAGTCGTTATGATAGCACAGCTCGCAAAGTTATTGGCAAACCTGTTTTTACAGACCAAGGCACAAAATATGCTATTGACGCCATGACTTATAATTTTAAAACTCGCAAAGGAATTATTACAGGTATTCGCACCAAGCAAGACGAAGGTTATGTAGTAGGAAATCGGGTAAAGAAAACGCCAGATGATGCCATGTTTATAGAAAATGGACTTTATACAACTTGCGATAATCCTGAGCCACATTTTGGGATTCGGTCTCGAAAAATGAAAGTAATTCCTAATAAAGTTACAGTTTCTGGGCTTTTTAATCTCGAAATTGCAGGAGTTCCTACACCACTTGGCTTTTTGTTTGGTATGTTTCCACAGCCAAATCGAAGACGGTCAGGCTTGATTTTTCCGCAATATGGAGAAACACAAACCAATGGTTTTTTCTTGCAAGGTGGCGGTTTATATTTGGCACTAAGCAATTATGTTGATTTGGCATTGCAAACAGAAATCCATAGCAAAGGTCGTTGGGGTTTGACATTGGGAAGTTCCTATAAAAAACGGTATAGTTATGATGGACGTTTGAACATCACTTTTTTGCAGTCTTTGACCGAAATAGAAGGTTCTACACTAAAAAATACGGAAAACAATTTTAACCTCACATGGTCGCATACTCCCCAAAGTAAAGGTACAAGCCGTTTTAGTGCCAATGCAAATTTTGGTACAAACAACGCCACACGCCGTATGATGTTACCTGGTACTAATCCTAACTCTTTTTTGAGTTCTTCCTTACGGTCAAGTGTTACCTATTCCAAAACTTTTACAAATACACCATTTTCCTTTGGTGCTGCCATTGCACATGACCAAAATTTAATTAGCAAAATTATCAATATAACGCCAAATGTAAACTTGTCGATGAATAGAATTTATCCATTCAAAAGCAAAAATAATCCAAGTAGCAAATCATTAATTAGACAAATTAATATTGGTTACACAGCCACAGGTCAAGCAGTGCTAACAAATTTGCGAAATGCAAACCCGTACGTTGCTAATAGTAAGGCAGATACGTTGAGTTTTGCACCCGAAAATTTTGCATCATTTCTCAAACAAGCCCAAACTTCTGTAAAACATAGTGTGCCATTAAGCACCTCGACAACAGTTGCCAAATATTTTAATATCAATTTAGGTGGAACTTATAGCGAATCATGGGCTTTTGAAAGGTATTATGCAAGCAATAATGCTCCTGCAATTTCCAACGATGGCAACTTAAATAATTATAGAAATAATCGTGGTGGACTTAAAATTGATACCATTTCAGGGCTTTCACGTTTTTATGATTATAATTTAAGTGCAGGTTTGCAAACTCGTTTATACACAACCTATTTTTTTAAAGGTAAGATTGAAGCCATGCGACACACCATGGCACCAAGCATTACATATAGTTATACTCCTGATTTTTCGGCTCGTGAGTATGGTTTTTTCCAACAAATGCCCTTAGATTCAGCAGGAACAAAGTATCAAAACAAGTCTATATTTCCAAGTTATGCAGGTGCTCCACGTCAAGGTTTGAATAACTCTATTGGTTTTAGTTTAAGTAATTTATTAGAAATTAAAGTAAAACCTAATAGTGATACCATAAAAACATCTAAAAAAATCGCAATTTTTGATGACCTTAATATAGCAAATGGGTATAATTTTGCAGCTGATTCTATGAAATTAGGTAATTTTAGTTTTGGAGCAAGAACAAGTTTGCTAAAACAAATTACACTAAATTTTACGGCAAACCTAGACCCTTACGCCTACATACCCTACGAAAAACCAAGAGTAACGAAAAGTGGCGACCAAATTCCTGTAAATTTAGAGAGTGAAATGGTTAAAAACCCTACCATTATCTACCGTTCTCGTCATTATGCTTGGGAAAAAGGGCAAGGACTTGGTGCTTTTACCAATATGGGCATACAATTATCAACAACACTAAACAGAAAAGCAGC
>JAYTNF010000124.1:0-3632 GCA_043748455.1 Cytophagales bacterium | reverse complement strand
TAAGGGAATTTGTGGGTTTTTACCTTGACTATGTGCATCTATTTCTACATAACTTTGTATCAACATATCATCTGCTTCATTAGAAACTGTAACAATTTCAATATCACTAAACAAAGTTGATAATTTATTCATTTTTTGCGAAGGGCTAACAAAATTTCTACACTTTCTGTGCCTTCCCAACAACCCACTAAAAGGTTTTTATTGACAGGTTTGTAAACATAATTAGTTGCTAAAATTTCTTTTACGGTCTTAGGTTTAAAATTAGTAACCCAATTTGTAATTTTAGGTGCAGACAATGATGAGTTTAATGCTTGATTTTCTACTTTTCTTTAATCGTATGTATCAATTTTTGTTGCTCGGCAACAGGCAACGCTAAATTTAATAGCTGTTCATAACTTAATTGAATATTTAATTGATAGTCCATTGTATTTTCTGTTTACACAAAGTTACAAAATTATTTCTCTTTTGCAACACTGCCAACGTATTTCGTAAATCTGTAATGGTGGTTTCTAAGAGGAGTATTTTAGGCTACTTTTGCAAAAACACGCATTTTAGGCGAATAAAATGCAGGTAAAATGTCTGTTTTAGTTATGCCTTTGTCTATAAGTTGTTGCCCTATTTCCAAATCTGTATTATCACACCGCAACCATACTTCATTGTTTGGTTTCAATTCTATATGAATAATCGTATGATAATATCGTTGCCCATTTACCCAGCCATCAGACATTAAAATATATTGCCCACGCAAAGTATCTATGCAAAGCAAAGCCTCACATTCTGTATCTTGTGCTACTAAATTGCGAATTTCTATCAGTATTTGCTCAATAATTTTTTGATAGTTTGTTAATTTATCCATTGCAATATCGTTTGGGTTTCTGTATCAAAGATAAGTAATTTTAATTGCAATTCCTCCAAAAATTCGGCTAATAAATCATCACTTTGTAAGATTTGATAGGTTTCATTAGGCAAGGCTAAATACAAAGTCCAATCGGGATATTTGTGTTTTAAGGCTAAAAAATACAGTTGGTATTGTCCCAAAGCCTTATAAAAATCTGTTAATACAGACAAGCCCACAAAACTTTTAACTTCTACGGCTATTTTTTTGTGGTCTTTTTCTGCCACAAGGAGTTTTTCTGCACCTAAGTCTATAAAAATTTTGCGTTTTGTCAATTTAATAGTCAAAGGGTCGTGTGTAATTTGCCACGCCTCTTTAATCAAAGCTGTTTTGACTGTTTCGTGAAAAATATCTTTTGCCATTTGCTTATGTAGTTTTCACAAATTTACGATTTTATTTCTCTTTATTTCGTTTTCTCTCTCAAAAAACCGTTAATTTCTTTTAGGTTTTCTATTTCAGTTTGTAAAGAAGTGATTTTTTCTTTCAAAAAACTTACTTCTTGTTGTGATTTTTCTAAGGCGTGGGCGAGGTCTTTGTCGGAAGTGTAAATATTTAAGTGGTTATTGTTACTATTATCTCCATTTATTTGTGTTATTTTATCGTCATCTTTTAATAATTCTAACCAATCTATTTCTAAGACTTTGGCAATTTGTTGTATTTTTTCGGCATCTATTTTATTTTTTTGTGTTTCTAAACTGCTATAAGTTTTTGTTGTTATACCTAACTTATTAGCCATATAAAGTTGTGAATATCCTTTTTTAGTGCGAATTTTCTTAATTTTTGTTCCAATATCCATCATATAAGTATTTTTTTACGTATGTTTTAGTATAAAATTACGCTATGTTTTAGTGTAATTGTTTTGTAAAGTTAGGGTTATTTTGAAAATTGCAAAAGAAATTATCCAAATTTATCAAAAAAAATAAATAACTATGAGTTACCAATTAAGTAAAGGCAGTACGTATGCCATCGCAAAATCTATGACTAAGTGTTATCTTGGTTTAGGTTGGGACGTAAATAATGGTGCAAGTCCATATCCTTTTGATTTAGATGTTATTGCACTTCTTACCGACCAAAGTAACAGATTATTGCCAGAACCGAATGGCGTAGTTTATTACAATAATCCTACTTTCCCATCTTGTAATTGGCAAAATAATGGTGCAAGAAATGAAAGTATTATTAAAAATCAACCAATTTGGTTGAGTGCAGATAATAGAACTGGTGATGGAGATGGTGATGATGAATATTTGCAGATAGATTTTTCTAAATTACCTACAAATGTTACACAAATTATTATAGCAGTTACTTTGTATGATGCAAATTTGCGAAAACAGTCATTTGGGCAGTTGCAAAATGCTTTTATACGTATAGCACAAGACGAAAATTATCCTGATTTGGCACGTTATGAAATTAATCAAAAATTTACGGCTGAAACTTGCTTAGTTTTTGGTCGGTTGTTTCGAAAAGATAATGGGTGGACTTTTGAAGCTATTGGTAAAGCTAATGGTTTTGATTTGGGGCAACTTATTAGCGAATTTTCAAGAATATGAGTTACGACATTCGCAAGCAACAATATAATTTACGCAAAACAGAAGTAGAAAATGTTGCAAAGTCTAAGGACTTAGAAAATGAAAAAGCAAGAATTGCATTAGTTTTAGATTTATCGGGGTCAATGTCTGATTTATACAATAATGGCACAGTTCAAAGTGTTGTGGACAGAATTTTACCAATTGCTGTAAAATTTGATGACAATGCAGAATTAGATATGTGGGTTTTTGGAAAAAATTATAGCAGAATAGATAATGTAACCGAACAAAATTATTTGGATTATGTTAATCGAAAAATTGTCAGTGATAAGGCTTTAATTCAAAAAGTTGATAGTGGCGGAACATCTTATGCACCAGCTTTAAATGATATTTTGCTTAGATATGTAAAAGAAGAACCCATAAATTATTCGTCTTATGTTATTTTTATTACAGATGGCGAAAATGGAGATAGAAATGAAGCAAATGAAATTATACGCACACTTTCAAAACATTCTATTTTCTTTCAATTTATAGGTATTGGTAATCAAAGTTTTTCGTTTTTGCAGGCATTAGACACAATGACAGGTAGATTTATTGATAATGCAAATTTTTTCGCCCTCGATGACCTTAATAAAATTTCAGATAGTGAACTCTACAACCGTTTGCTAAACGAATATCCTTCTTGGTTAAAAGAAGCACGTAAAAAAGGGATTTTGCCAGAAATAAAAACGAATACAAATAGTGGCTTTAATGACTTTCTAAATAAATTCTTTTAACTATTTCACTTATGAAAATAACACATTTTGCATTTCTAATCTTATCATTAATTTTAAGTAGTTGTGGCAATAATTCATCTCGTAGAGAGGTTGCAATTACTCCAAATAATGGAGATTTGGATAATACTTTTGTCAAAGAAGAAACTATTAAAGAGCCTGAAATTACACCCGAACAAAAATTACAACAAGAAAAAAATAAACTACTTTCAGAGGGTTGGACAGAAGAATATATCCAAAATGGGCAGTTTGCTTCTTGTTATAATTTTAGCCCTAAAAAAGGGAAAACGGATAATTATTTGGAAGTATATGTAGGTAGTGGAACTGATGTTGCTATAAAAATAATGAATATTGATACAGATAGATGTGTTCGTTATGTGTTCATTAATAGTGGTTCTACTCAACGCATAAATAATATTCCCGAAGGCAGGTATTATTTAA
>JAYTNF010000123.1:0-9088 GCA_043748455.1 Cytophagales bacterium | reverse complement strand
TAATATTAGCCCAAAACTAACAGAGGCAATAGCAAATCGGGCTGCTATTCGGTTGATGCAGGAGAAATATGAAGGTGCAATTCCCGACCTTAGCAAACTTATTGCGGCTGATGCCAAAAATACTTTTGCGTTGGCAAATCGAGCAAATTGCTTTAAAAAACTCAAAAAATATGATTTAGCCATTAAGGATTATGATGTTTTGATATTACAAAACCCTAATAATGTGAATTATTGGACAGAAAGAGGTGGTCTAAAACGTCTTTTTGGTGTTGCTGACCAAGCCTTATTAGATTTTAATCAAGCCATAAAATTAGATGCAACCAACCACCAAACGTACTATAATAGGGCTTTAACCTATAAAAATCTTAATAAATTTGTAGAATCCCTAAAAGATTATGACAAAGCCATTGCTTTAACAGAAACTGCATTGAATAATGAAATAAAACCTGCGGTTGCAAAAAATAAGCTAACAGACAAAACAGCAAAAACAAAAAATGGAACAGATAAAAATCCAACAGAAAAAGTTACAACGCCTGTTGTTGCACCTGTTTTATCAAAAACTTCAAAGAGTGTGGTTAGCGTTGAATTAACTGCACGTTTGTCTGATTATTATAACAATCGTGGGTATTTGAAAAATCAAATTAATAAATCTGCGGAGGCTTTAAAAGATTTAGATAAGGCTATTGATTTGGATTCTACTTTTGCCTACGCATACAATAATAGGGCATTGGCAAAACTTACACTTAATAAATTGCCTGATGCCCTAAAAGATTGTAATACTGCCATTCGTTTAGATGCAAAAAATGCTTATGCTTATAATAATTTAGCACTTATTTTATTCAAAATGGGCAAAAAAACTGAAGCATTAGCAGAAATAGAAAAAGCATTGCAACTTATGCCTGAAAATCAAGATTTTGTGGCTACAAAGGCGAAGGTAAGTAAATAAAGTATATTTGCTTTTAGGCGAATGAATTATTACTGTGATTCATTCGCCTAAAAGCAAAATATCTTAATAATCATACCTCACCACATTCACAACTCCATCTATGTCATGTAATTCTCCAATAATATCATCAACTTGTTTGGTATCACGCACCCCTAAGGAAATATTGCCTTCAAAAACTCCATTATGACCTTCAAAAGAAATGGCAGTAATATTGATTTGCAACATGTTTGATAACAATCTTGTTACATCATTAACAATACCTTTTCTATCTGTTCCAATAACTTTTAGATTAATTTCAAAAGCCTCTATTTTATCAGATGCCCAACGTGCCTTAATAATACGATTACCAAAAGAAGCCATAATGTCTACAGCATTAGGACAACTTGTTCTATGAACCTTAATACCTCTGCTTACAGTTGTAAAACCAAAAATTTCATCACCTGGAATTGGATTGCAACAAGGTGCTAAACTGTATTCAACTTTGTCGCTGTCTTCGCCAATCACCAGCTCGTCAGACTTTTTTTCTTTTAGTTGAGTAAATTGTTCTTTAAATTGTTTGGCATCACCAGCCCGAACTTTTGTACGGTCTTGTTCTTCTTGTGTTTCTTTGTAATCAAAATATTTTTTAATTTCTGTATGGTCTATTTGCCCTTTGCCTAATTTTACTAAAAAATCTGTTTCAGATTTATAACCAAAAAACTCAGCAAGTTGTGTTAATATTTCGTTGGTATAATCAATTTTGAGTTGTTTGAGTTTTCGCATCACAATCTCTTTGCCATCATTTGTTTGCTGTTTTTGGTCTTCTTTGAGATATGCTTTGATTTTATTTTTAGCTTTTGAAGTTGTTAAATATTTAAGCCAACCTTCATTAGCTTTTATTTTTGTTGAGGTTAAAATCTCTACTTGGTCGCCATTTTTTACTTTGTGATTTAGTGGAACAAGCACATGATTTACCTTTGCACCCAAACATTTTGCCCCAACTTCTGTGTGAATATCAAAGGCAAAGTCAAGCACTGTTGCCCCGTATGGCAATACTTTTAATTCACCTTTTGGCGTAAAAACATAGACTTCTTCTTTAAACAAATTGCTGCGAAACTCATCTACAAATTCCAACGCATTGCTATCGGCGGTTTCCAAAGTTTCTCTAACTCTTGCAATCCACATTTCTATTCCTTGCTCAATATTTGCCCCAGATTTTCCGCCCTTATACTTCCAATGTGCAGCCAAACCCTTTTCTGCAATATCGTCCATGCGTGAACTGCGAACTTGCACTTCAACCCATTGTCCTGTACTACTCATAACAGTTGTGTGCAAAGACTCATAGCCATTTGATTTTGGTACACTTATCCAATCTCGTAATCTTTCTATGCTTGGCTTATAAAAATCAGTAATTGTTGAGTAAACACGCCAACAAACAGGTTTTTCTTCTTCTTCTGGCACATCTGCAATAACACGAATAGCAAATAAATCATAGACTTCATCAAAAGGAATACCTTGTTTTTTCATTTTACTCCAAATGGAATAAATGGATTTTGTGCGGCTTTTAATCGTATATTTAAAATCTTGTTTGTCTAAGGAATCTTTTATTGGCTTTACAAACTCCTCAATAAATTTATCTCTACTTTCTTGTGTTTGTGCAATATTATAGACAATATTATCGTATGCTTTTTGGTCAGAAAATTTCAAACATAAATCTTCTAATTCTGATTTTATAGTGTATAAACCTAAACGATGTGCAAGAGGTGCATAAATAGATTGAGTTTCTGATTTAATTTTGAGTTGTTTTTCTTTGGTCATACTTTCCAAAGTCCTCATATTGTGCAGACGGTCAGCAATTTTTACCAAAACCACCCGCATATCTTCACTAATTGTCAAAAGCAACTTCTTAAAATTTTCGGCTTGTTCAGAAGCACCTTTGCCCATGACAGACTTGATTTTTGTCAAACCGTCAATAATTTGTGCCACTTTTTCTCCAAATTGCCCTGCAATATCTTCTAATTTTGTTTCTGTATCTTCTACAACATCATGCAATAAAGCACAAATAATAGACGTAGTTCCCAAACCAATTTCATCTACACAAATTTGAGCCACTTCCAAAGGGTGATAAATATAGGGTTCACCCGATTTTCTTCTTACATCTTTATGTGCTTCTTGAGCAATGAGAAAAGCCTTTTTTATTAGTTTTATGTCTCCATCTTTTAATCTTGGTGCTGCCGATGCCAATAAATGTCGGTATCTTTTCAGAATTTCCCTTTTTTCATTTAGCTCACTTGGCGTTAATGTTTCTATATATTGTTTATGTTGTGGATTTATAGTTGTCATGATGCTATTTGCCATTAAATATAACTGTGAAAAACAAGTTATAAAACGCAAATGAAAATTGCAAAAAAAATGAAAAATATTTCACTTTTTGAACCAGATAATTACAAATTGCATTACAAGTTGCATAACAAGTTACCACACAACTTACATGATTTAACACAAATCCTTAATCTGCACCACAAGCAATAGAACAATCTACAAACTTATTGTTATCAAAAATTTTAATTACATATTTTTTTAATGGATTAAAATATAAAAATAAATTTATCTATATTTGCGAAAAAGAAACTTTGTAGAAACTCTAAAAATTTATGAGAACACAAATAAATATGTTAAAGCTAAATGTATTGAATCTAAGTAAAATTTTGACTATTTCATTTTTTACTTGCTCTTTCTTAGTTAGTTGTAGTGGCGGTACTTCATCTGACGTTACACCAACAGTTACAGACCCTAAATGCGAAAAACCAATTTTAGATGCAAAAAATGCACGTACTAAAATTATAGGAACTTGGAAGTGGATACAAACAGAAACTTCAAGTCGTGGTGGTTCTAGCATATCAACACCAACTACTGAAG
The DNA here is from genome assembly GCA_043748455.1 of Cytophagales bacterium. Lineage (GTDB taxonomy): Bacteria > Bacteroidota > Bacteroidia > Cytophagales > Thermoflexibacteraceae > JAAFKA01. Next base: position 5,244 of record JAYTNF010000123.1, on the reverse strand, counting down.
GAAAAACACAAGGAATAATCTTTAAAGAAAATTCTGTTGATGAACTTGTAAATGGCTCAGTAATAAGTAGTTATGATTATAGTATTGAAGCTATAACAGGTACAGGACAACTCACAATGACTTATAAAAACTCAAATGGTGATGTGATACGAACTTATGACCTTTCATTTTGTTCAGAAAGTATGAAAATTACACCAACCAATGTTAGCATTAATGTTACACATTTATATAACAAATAGATAGTTTTCAAAAACCTACACCCTAAAAAGGCGTATTACATCTTTAATACTAAAAAACAGAATAAAATTATGATACAACGAGTTCAATCTATTTTTCTTATGCTTATTGGAGTTTGCATGATTTCAATGCTATTCTTACCAATTTGGTCAAAAACGGGAATTGAAGGTGAGGTTGCAAAACTTACAGCCATGAATTTGACTTACCAAAAACAAACACAACTTAACTCGATACCCACTTTTTACATTGGTATTTTGTGTGTAATTTCCATGATGGTTGCTTATACATCTTTGTTTAGTTTTAAAAATCGTATGTTGCAAATAAAATTGAACATGGCAAATAGCTTAGTCATTATTTCGGCAATGGGCTGTTGTGCTTATCTAATTGCTACAAAAGGTGAAGTTATGATTTCAGGAGCAAAAGGAAATATGGGCTTTGGGGTTTTTATGCCTGCGGTTGCCTTGATTTTCAATATGATAGCAAACCGTTTTATTTGGAAAGATGAAAAATTAGTAAGGTCAAGTAATAGGTTAAGATAAATAAATCATTACAAAGTTATTTGCAATGATTTGTAAAACTTGTCATTCTCTGAAAAGTAAAGAATGACAAGTTTTATATTATATTATCTAAGTCTAATTAAAAACTCTAAAAATCATGTCCAAAACTCAAATAAAATATTGGTTTTGCTGCCGAAATATTGTCTTCCACACCCCAAGCCAAATCTCCCTTTAAGAGAAATCCTAAAACCATACTTCTAATTCCACCACCATAACCCATCAAAAATGGGTTTTTAAAATTATAAACTTTGGCATAAAAAGTATTGCCAGGCACAGAAAATTCCGTAAAATTTAGTGCATTATCTCTACTAAATGGATTATAACCATTCCAAGCTGTACCAATATCAAAGAAACCAACAAATTGCAAATTTCTCACAAAATTGGAAGTAATGTTGCCACGTGAAAAATAATTAAGCACTGGAATTCTCAATTCTAAATTCATCAAAAATGCACCATCACCCGACAAACGGTTATAATTAAAACCTCGCAATGGCATCATATAAGGAGTTAATAACAAATCTGAATAATTACGAGTTGCCGCAGCTTCCGTTGGAGATTCATCATAATATAAGGGACTTGTAGAACTAAAAGCATCAGATTTATTTAAAATCCAGTTTTCTACACCACCAACTCTATATGTTTTGCGTGCTACGCCCAAAAATTGTCCATACATAGCCCGACCCGCAAATAATATTTTTTTAGCAAGTTGTTTATAATAACGTGTTTCGCCATAAATATTTCCAAAACTTTTATTTTTAATATTTATGCCCATATAATTTTCATAGCTGATTTTTACTTTCAAACCATCAGTAATATTAGGTGCAAGTTTAATTACGTTATCAAATGTATAACTCACTCCAAAACCACTATAATAAACATCTTCTTGTGCTGCTCTCAAAAAAGTACTACTTACAACACTACTTGTAGTTGCAAAAGTAGTATTTAAAGCAAATAAAGTTCCTGTAACCCGTTGGCGTGTGTCTATGGCATAAGAAACTGAGGCTTGTGCTTTATTTAAGGCATAGCGTTGTAAGAAACTTTGTTGGTCGCCACTAACTGAATAAGTTTGACGGTCAAAACGCAGTTTATAATCAAGACGTTTGCGAAGATATTGATAATCCAAGAAATAATTTGTATTAGGATTTGATAAATTCGTTAAAACTCCTAAGCCTAAATTAAAACGGTGATTTTCAAATAACTCAACAATTCCTGTTTCCACTTGTAAAGTTGCACCTCTTAAAAATCCTATTTTATCAGGTATTATTGCATAACGAGGGTCAATAACAAGATTTACATTTACATTTTCTGACAAAAACCGACTTACATATTTTACAGTTTTAGATAATTCAATGCTTTCTGGTTTACGTTTAAAACCTTCTACTTCTGTTGGTTTATAGCCTTCTAACAGTTTCTTTTTCTTAGTTTTTTGAGGACTTTGAATGTCAAAAACATAGTTATCAGTATCAATATTGTATGGATTAGTGCGGTTTAGTGTATCTTGTTTTTCCTCTTGTATATTGTTTTGTTTAGGATTTTGGTTGGGATTTCTTTCGTTATCTAATTTTTTTTGACGAAGAATTGCTAATTGTTTTAAATCTATACGTTGTTGTCTTAGTGTTTTATTGGTAAAAACAGCAATAGATGCCACATCAAATTTATTCATCAAAAATAATTCTTCTTTTCCTTTATATAAAGTGTTGAATACCAGACGGTTATCATGAAAATCATAATGGTCTATACTATGCTCAAAATTTGTAAGCTGTTTGCTAACACCAGTCAATAATTCATGTGCAAAAAGCTGAATAATTCCTCGTTGATTACTTAAAAATAGAATTAAGTTTTCATTTGCTGCCAATGGATGTGTGTCTGTACTCAATGTGTTTGTAATGCGTTGTAAGGTGTTTTTATTACTTGGATTATAAATAAAGATATTAAAACGGTCTGAAATGTCTGATAAAGTGCCTTTTTTAGCAATAGCAATCGTATCATTTAATCTATTTGAAGCAAATACAATTTGATTTGTTTTTTTAAGAAATGTTGGAGTAATGTCATCAAAAATATCATTTGTTAATTGCTTAACTGTCTGATTTTCAATATTATAGGTATAAATATCATTTTGACCTTCTTTTTCGGCACTAAAAACAAATGTATTTCCATCATCAGAACTTGCAAAAGACTGAATATGTGCAAAAGGAAGTTTATTTGTTGTAATTCTCTTAGTTTTTGTATCATAAATCCACAGTTTTAACTGCCCTTTTTCATAACCAATGATGGCTAATTGCGTTTCATTTCGCCATGTAATTAAAGGCGTATTTGCGTCAGTTGCTTGAGCAGTTGTACGATAACCTTCTTTGAAAATTGTGGTTTCTTTATTAGTTTTTAAATCTTTAATTTTAATTTTATAGGCACCTTTATTATTTTCTGAAAATGCTAATAAATTTTGTAAGTTATTGATTTTCAAATTATTAAGAGCAAAATTTCTTTTATTTTCTCTTAATAAATATTGTGTAGGAATTGGCGTATATTCTGTAGAAACTATTGTGGCTTGTTCTATATAAAACTTTTTCCAATCAGTAATAAAACGGTTGTATGAAACCCCAATCGTATTTTGAATACCACTTTCGGAGTTACGAACAATTCGGGTAAGATTTAAAATATTGGCAATACTTTGTTTGCCATACTCCTCTGCAATATAATTCCAAATAGAATGTCCAACAAGTTCGGCATCACGTCCTTCGTAGTTATCTACATTTTTAATTTTGCGATATTTCAACATATCACGCATATAATCATCTAATTCTACAGTCCAACCCTCAGAAAGGTATTTTGTAACCCCTGAGATAAACCAATCAGGTAGAGTTAAAAGGTAAGTAGATTTTAAAACTTCTTTAAGATTGCCTCCATACATCATTTCAAACACCAAGGCACTTGCAATACTTCGGTTAAGTTCTTTTTGAAAACTTGCTTTATCTCCTGTAAAAGCCAATTCTATTTCTTGCCTAAAAAATTTAGTTTGTCCACCAATAGAATAACCTTGTGCATCAATTCCAATATTGCTTTGTTGCAAATCTGCCACAGAGTTATAAACAAAAATTTTAATTTTATTATATGGTGAGTAACCAACTAAATCTGTCATGCGTGTAAAATCTGCTTCGGAATAACCTGCTGCCATTTTTGCAATAGCTTCACCACCTTCATAAAAATAAAGCTCAAAATTCTGGCTTGTCATTGTACTCCACTCAAATTTCTTATATTGAATACGGTTTTTGCCATAACTAATTTGATTTAACAAAGATTGGGCAGATATATTTAGTGAAAAGCCTAAAAAAAGGCATAAGATAATGGTGCGAGAAAAGATATGAAAAATATTTGTCATGTTGTTAAGCCGAGTTATAAATTTAAAATGGGCTGTTTGGTTTCATGCAAAAATAGCATAGTTTTTTAAACTTATGTGTTTTTAAATGTTAAAATAAATGAATAGATGTCATCTTTTCAAAAAGATGACATCTATAAGAAACTTTTTTATTGAGAATATTATTTTATTTAGATAAAGCAGTTTTTTCTAAACTCATCAAAATATTGGTTAAATTCATCATCTTTTACCTTTTCCTCTACAATATCGTTGGCGGTTGAAACCAAACGGCGATATCTAACTAAATTAGAAATTGAGGAATAAAATAATTGCATGGTTGCTTTCCCTGCAAGTTTGTGTAACAAAGAATGTTCTACACTTTTATCTCTTTTGTTAATTACACCGTAAATTTCCCAAGTTTTGTTATATTCTTTTGCAATATCTTCAAGATAACTAAGAAAAGTGATGGTTGCATTGATATCTAAAATACTTGCCACAATGGGCACAATAACAATATCTGAATTGACAAGACTGTGATAGAGTTCTACACTTTTTAGGTTTCCAGGTACGTCCATCAAAATAATATCGTATTTCTTTTTTGCCAAAGTAAGTGTTTTCTCAAAGTTTATTTCGGGTGTGGGCTGATTCCAATTAAAAGCAAAAACATCATAAGAATTCAAACCTTTTTCTTGTTCTTTTTTATAAATAGTCTTAACAGATTGTTGTGGGTCAGAATCTACAACCAATATTTTCTTGTTGGTTCTTTTGTGAATGGCTGCTGCGGTTAGCATTAATAAAGTAGTTTTGCCTGCACCACCTTTTTGAGTTGCAAAAGATATAATTTTAGTCATGTATGTAATAAATATAAAATATTCGTTATAATAGTTACTTATGAAATATTAATTTAATTCATTGATTGTCAAATATTTATGACTATTTACTTAATGTAAGTTGCGTAGAATGTACTGCACCCTTGGCGGGGGTTGCCTTCAACTGCAATGTTTTTAATAAATTTGCTTTGCAAATTTATTAAAAACATTGCAGTTGAAATTTATTTATCAATTTTATTGCCATTTTGCAACAACCTTGCAGTTGAAG
>JAYTNF010000122.1:0-33870 GCA_043748455.1 Cytophagales bacterium | reverse complement strand
GTAAGCTTTTAAATTTAGCCCATAAACTATTGAAGGCATTTAAACTTAACTTTGCCATAAATATAAAAAACTAATTTGATAACTTACTCTGTTGGCTTTTCGGTATCTGTCACCTGAGTTTAGGGACTTCCGTGTTTTGCCCGTTAAGCACATTTTTTTAAAATGGCAGGCAACGAATAGGGCTTGGCGAAGGCGGGGAAATCTTAGCACAAAAGCCCAATTCTCCACTAATGCCTAATATAAGCACAAATATTGAATTGAGCACCATTGCCCCACTTTTGGCAAATCCCTGTTAGCAGTAGTGGTTATTCTATTATTTCTATACAATGGCAGTAGGATAATCCGTAAATCCAATTGCATCAGCAGTATAGAAAGAATTATTATCAGGTCTAGCCCATTCATAATTATTTTCAATACGATTTACTAAGTCTGGATTAGCAATGTATGCCGAACCAAATGAAACCATATCAGCTTCATTATTCTCAATAAGTTGTTCAGCTCTTTGTTTGTTGTAACCACCATTGCGTATTAAAATGTTAGAAAAATTTGCTCTAATATGTTTAAGCAATGCTTTCCCTTCATCAGAAGCTAATGCTGCATAATCTATTAAGTGTAAGTATGCAATATTTAATTTATTCAATTCTACGGACAAATAACGATACATATCGGCAACATCACTATAAATAGGCATACTGTTAAATTGATTGTAGGGTGATAATCTTACACCAACTTTTTCAAAACCGATAGCATTGCCAACTTTTTCAACCAACTCTAAAAGAAATTTAGCTCTGTTTTCAATAGTTCCACCATAGCTATCTTTTCGGATATTTGTTTCACTATTTAAAAACTGTTCTATTAAATAACCATTTGCACCGTGTATTTCAACTCCATCAAAACCTGCTTTTATTGCATTTTGAGAAGCTGTTACAAACTCATTAATTGTCTGTTCAATTTCGTCGTTTGTCATCTCTTTTGGTAATTCTGTTTTCTGCATAGCTTGTGTATCTGTCCACATATCTGCATTTGCATTTATGGCAGACGGGGCTAACAACGTAGCACCTGAAACCATATTTGCACTATGTCCAATACGACCAACGTGCATGAGTTGGGTAAAAAAAATGGTTGTGTTGTGCTTTGTTTCTTTTGTTACATTTTTCCACGCTTTTACCTGCTCTTCTGAATAAATACCAGGTGTACGAGCATAACCTATTCCATTAAGACTTGGCGAATTACCTTCTGTAATCACTAAACCAGCATTATTTCGTTGAGCATAATACGTTGCTATGAGGTCATTTGGCATATTGCCTATGGCTCTGCATCTGGTCATAGGAGCCATGGCTACTTTGTTTTTTAAATTAATTCCACCTTTTGATAAGGGGCTTAATAAATTTGATTTACTGTTCATACCTAAATTATTTTTTTATTTGAAAATACAAAGGTATATTTGCAATATCAAATTAACAAGTACATACTAAAAAGTAAGTATAGATAATGGCAAAAAAAGAAAACTCAACCAACAGTATTAACGGTAGAACACTCAATGAGTGTCCTGTTTCTTATACCATAGAAATGATTGGCGGTAGGTGGAAAACTATAATTCTATATCAGCTTAGAAATGAGCCACTAAGATTTGGGCAATTGAGGAAATCCTTACCATTAATAACTGAAAAAATGTTAGCACAACAATTAAAACAATTAGAATTTGATGGTTTAGTGATTAGAGATGCTAAAGAAATAATTCCACCTCATGTTGAGTATTATTTGTCGGAAAGTGGTAAAACATTATTGCCTATTCTTACTTCAATGGCAGAATGGGGCAAAAACCACAATCCTGTCATAAAAAAATGTGAAGTGTAAGTGGTTTCCTACCATTACCACTAACTCTTAAATATACGCACCTTGCGTACATTTTTTAAATATAAAACTAAATTAGACAAAAACAACAAAATTTCAAAACAAATCATTTCAGGTGTATTTTAACAAAATCACAAGCCAAACAATACAAAATACGCAACTAATAAACAAGGCACAGACTGAAGTCTATGCTACAAATTATCTAATGGACTCTTGATATTTGCCAAACTTTTTTTGCTAATGTGAGTATAACGTAGCATGGTTTTGATGTCATTATGTCCAAGCAATTCTTGAATAAATTTTATATCTGTACCATTTTCAAGCAGATGTGTGGCAAAGCTTGGGCGAAGTCTGTGATTTCGGCAGTATTCGCACAAAATACTCTCAATTTCTATATTTCTGCTATCAAATTTGCAATTTCCTCATGTGTATTATAGGCATGTAAACAAATTCTTATCCTTTCTTCACCTACTGCAACAGTTGGTGCTACAATGGGTCGCAATTCAAAACCTAAATTAATTAAATGGATTGCTACTTTTTTACAAGCCTCATTGCCAACAATTTTTACAGCTTTAATACTTGTATTAAAGTTTTCTTTGTGATTTTCTTCTTGCAATGAATTAAAATACTGAATATTACTGAACAAAGCCATTTTAAATTGTGGATTTTCTGCAATAAAATCAAAAGCTGTGCTGATACTCACCAAGTTATGTGGCGGCAATGCGGTTGTATAAATAAACCCTTTTGCAAAATTTACCAAATAATCTACCAAAATTTGCGAACCAACCACACAAGCACCATGAACTCCAACAGCTTTTCCAAAGGTATAAACTCTTGCAAAAATGTCATTCTCAATACCCAATTCACAACATAAACCATTTCCATTTTCGCCATAAATTCCTGTGCTATGTGCCTCATCTACAATAAGATAGGCTTTGTAATATTTGCACAAAGCCACAATTTCAGGCAATAAAGCCACATCTCCGTCCATTGAATAAACAGATTCTATGACCACAAATTTATCTCCTTTGGCTAATTGCAACTTTTTTTCCAATTCTACAAGGTCATTATGACGAAAAGCCCACGTATTGGCAAAACTCAAATGACAACCTTCATGCAAACTCGCATGAATTAAAGAATCATAAATAATGGTGTCACCTTTTTGTGTAACCGTTGAGAGTAAAGCAGAATTAGCCGCATAACCAGAGTTGAATAGCAATGCAGATTCTCCCAAAAATAATTTGGCTAATTTTTTTTCTAAGGTTGCAACCATCACATTATTTCCTGATAATAATCGTGAACCTGTTGCCCCATTGCCCAAAAAATTATTGAAAAAGGCGTGCTTTTCATAATTTTCTTTGATACTTTCTGCAAGTTTTCGGTTACGAGCCAAACCAAGATAATCGTTAGAATAAAAATCTATACCATTTTTGCTGATTTGCAACGTCCTTAAAGTCAGGTTTTGTTGTCTTTCAAATAATTTTTCTGAAAATCTTTGTAATGAAGTCAAAATAAATATTTTTTGTATAAATTTGAAAAGTAAGAAATAAATATCACTTAAAGTGATGTTTGTACCACAGACTAAAGTATGTGGTACAAAATTAATTTTAAATTACCCAATTATCTAAAACACGCAAAACATAAAATCAAATGAAAAAAAGATATTCAATTCCATTATTTTTATTGTTGTTCTCTGTCTGTGGTTTTGCCATTTTGTCATGCAAAACAAATGACACAAGTAATGAAAACAAAACTGATTCCCAAGCCTTAGCAACGCAATTTACAGCTTTTGCAGACAAATTTCAACAAGAATCAAAAACTCTGCCTGCTACTTTTGGCGAAGATTGGTTAGACAAACAAATTTCACCTGTCAAAATAGACTCACTAAGTTGTATAAATTTTTTGCATAACAACCTAATTATCAATCATGAACTTATGATTGGTGGTTCTGATGCCAAAGAAATGGAATTAGATGCAAAAAAATCTTATTACTATATTTCTAAAATTCCATTAGGTAATAATTTTGTGTCTGTCATTGTTTCTGACCTCGAAAAAGACGCAACCAATACCTATTTACTAAATTATACCAGAGATGGTAAATATATTTCGGGTATTGTTATGCAATGTCGTTATTATTTAAAAGATGGTGATGCAATAAATACAGTTTCACGTGAAAGTGTGATTTCGGATAGTCAAATGATTTTGTGCCAAGAAAAATTAGTTGGTCGCAATAAATTTATTAGCTATGATGTATTATCAGACGGCAAAATAACTAAGAAAAATTAGAAGAATGGCAATACACTTTTTAAAGCAAAAAAGTCTTTGGAAAGTGTTGTTACTTTTGGAAAGTTTTTTACTGGTTGGCACTCCGATTTCCAAAAGTTCTTTGTTATTGCTATAATATTGCGAAATTGCAACTTTTAAACATATCTTTGCAAAATATGTTTAATAATGTGAATATATTAGTTATTTGAAACAAAATTATAGCAAAAAATTATCAAGGCAACAAATAATACATGAAAAATATAAGAAACTTTTGCATTATAGCACATATTGACCACGGAAAAAGCACATTGGCTGACCGTCTGCTCGAATTTACAAATACAGTTACAAAACGTGAAATGCAAGCCCAATTGCTTGATAACATGGATTTAGAACGTGAAAGAGGTATTACCATTAAAAGTCATGCCATTCAGATGGACTATATTTATAAAGGCGAAAACTATGTTTTCAATTTGATAGATACCCCTGGACACGTAGATTTTTCTTATGAAGTTTCTCGTTCTATTGCAGCTTGCGAAGGTGCCTTGTTATTAGTTGATGCTGCACAAGGTATTGAGGCTCAGACAATTTCAAATTTATATTTGGCATTAGGAAATAATCTGACCATTATTCCTGTGCTTAATAAAGTAGATTTGCCTGGGGCAATGATAGATGACGTAAAAGACCAAATGCAAGATTTAATTATTTGTGAAAGAGAGGATATTATTCATGCAAGTGGCAAAACAGGTATTGGTATTGAGGAAATATTGAATGCAGTTATAGAAAGAATCCCCGCACCAAAAGGCAGCGTTGATGCACCTTTGGAAGCCTTGATTTTTGATTCTGTGTTCAATTCTTATCGTGGTATTGAGGTATATTTCCGAGTAATGAATGGCACAATTAAGAAAAGAGACAAGGTAAAATTCATGGCAACAGGCATTGAATACAATGCTGACGAAATTGGAACATTAAAATTAAATCAAGAAGAAAAACAAGAAATTTCGGCAGGTGATGTTGGTTATTTGATTTCGGGCATCAAAAATGCAAAAGAGGTTAAAGTTGGCGACACCATCACACACGTACATAATCCTTGCAAAACCGCTATTCAAGGCTTTGCAGACGTAAAACCAATGGTTTTTGCGGGTATTTATCCTGTTGATACTGTTGAATTTGAAGAATTACGGGCTTCCTTAGAAAAATTACAACTAAATGATGCTTCTTTGGTTTGGGAGCCTGAAACTTCGGCGGCTTTGGGTTTTGGTTTCCGTTGCGGATTCTTAGGCATGTTGCACATGGAAATTGTGCAAGAAAGGCTTGAACGTGAGTTTAATATGACTGTTATCACAACAGTACCTTCGGTGCAATTTTATGCTTATACCACAAAAGGCGAAAAATTAAGTGTGGCTGCACCTTCTGAAATGCCCGACCCAAGTTTTTTAGATTATATAGAAGAACCATTTATTAAGGCACAAATTATTACAAAAGCCGATTATGTTGGTGGAATTATGTCCTTGTGTATTGATAAACGTGGTGTAATTAAAAACCAATCTTATTTGACAACCGACAGAGTAGAACTAATCTTTGAAATGCCATTATCAGAGGTTGTATTTGACTTTTTTGATAAACTGAAAACCATTTCAAGAGGTTATGCTTCTTTAGATTATGAATTGATTGGTTTTCAAGAATCAGACATGGTAAAATTAGATATTATGTTAAATGGTGAAAAAGTTGATGCACTTTCTGCCATTGTTCATAGAAATAAATCACAAACTTGGGGGCGTAAATTGTGCGAAAAACTCAAAGATTTAATTCCTCCACAACAATTTGAGATTGCAATTCAGGCTGCCATTGGTGCAAAAATTGTATCACGAGAAAATGTAAGGGCTTTACGCAAAGATGTTACTGCAAAATGTTATGGTGGTGATATTAGTCGTAAACGTAAATTATTGGAGAAACAGAAAAAAGGTAAAAAACGTATGCGTCAAGTTGGAACAGTAGAAATTCCACAAGAAGCATTTATGGCAGTGTTAAAATTAGACCAATAAATAAAAATATTAAATAAATTAGCAAAGATGTAATCTTTTTAAAAGATTACATCTTTGCTAATTTATTTAATCACAATATATCATTTCCCTATGCTACAACTCACTATGAATTTTACGCTAAACTTAGCAAAAGCTACTTTATTAGCAGAAGTAATGCAATTTGTCAATGATTTTATTCAAGTTCAAAACGAAACAATAAAATTAAGTTATTGGACAGCAAATACTAATACTTGGCAATGTGAATGGAATACAGAGCAAGAGCCTGTAAATCAAGAATTTACAGATGAAATTATGCCCTACCTCACAGAGTGTAAAGTTTTTAAGAAAACAGAAACAGTTTTTTTAAAAGCTAATTTTTCAGAGCTAATTTTTGTACCACTTTTGGTCAATAAACAAGTGGCTGGGATGATGATTTTTACTTATTCAAAGGAAAATATTGTAACTGATGAACTTAAAACGATTTTCGTTTTGGTAACAAATTTAGCAGCTATACAGTTAAATTATATACAAAATATAGATATTTCTCAAAATAGCTCACAAATAATAACACATAATAAAGTTATTCAACAAGATTTTGCAGGCAGTAAAATGTCTTTAAAAGTACTTTTGGTGGAAGATATACCCTCTTATCAAATTATTATTAGTCGTTTTTTGAAAAACTTAGCTATACAAACCACAGTAGCCTCAACAGGTCAAGAAGCCTTAACCAAATTAAAAGAACAAGATTTTGATTTAGTTTTATTAGACTTACAACTCCCTGATATTGATGGGTTTATGGTAGCAACAAAAGCAAGACAGGAATTAAATTTTACAAACCCAATTATTGCCATGACCGCAGATAATGGTGATGAAATAGCACAAAATATTAAGCATGCAGGCATGAATGACCTGATTGTCAAGCCAATACAACAAGCTAAATTGCAAAAATTGCTACAACTTTATGCCCCAAAAGAGTTAAAAACACCTGATTTAACATTCTTGCAAGATGCGGCAAATGATAATCATACGTTTATTAAGTCTATGTTTAAAATGACCATTACCGAATTTGAGCAATTTGAAAAGTTATTTGTAAAAGCATGGACAACTCAACAAGTACATGAGGCTAAACTGCTGCTCCATAAAATCAAACCACATTTAGAATCTTATAAATTAGAGGTTATGGACGAGATTTTAAAACAGATTTTTGATAATCAAGATAATGAGGAAACAAATAGATTAATAAAAAAATTAAAAAATGAGATTTCTGTAATTTGCGATTTTTTTAGGAAACAATATGAAATGATTTAGTTTATGTTTTGTCATTCTAAGCAAGTATTTTGTCATTCTGAGCAAAGCGAAGAATCTTATCCTGTACGCCAGATTCTTCGCTTTGCTCAGAATGACAAAGTTTAACTTACAAAATCTCTACTTTTAATCTTTCTGCAATCACTTTTTCTATTTATGTTCGCAATGAAGGCACTTTTATCCGCACCAAAACATCTTCTGCGAAGGCAAACATAAGCAAAGCCCTTGCTTCAGTTTCTGGAATACCTCTTGCACGCAAATAAAACATGGGTTCTTCATCTAATGCACCTGTTGTGCAGCCATGCGAACATTTTACATCATCAGCCCAAATTTCTAATTGTGGTTTTGTATTCACACTTGCATGTGGTGAAAGCAAAATATTTTTATTCGACTGAAAAGCATTTGTTTTTTGTGCATCTTGACGCACAAAAATTTTACCATTAAAAACTCCCGAAGCATTGCCATCAAGCAAACCTTTATATAATTCGTGACTAACCGAGTGAGGTTTTTGATGGTCTGCTAATGTGTGGTTGTCAATATGAGTTTTGCCTGTTGGTGCAAATAAGCCATTCATGGTAGTTTCACAATTTTCACCACCAATCACAACATTCAAATTATTGCGAATTAACTCACCATTTAATGTAATTGTTGTATTTGTATAACGACTATCTTTTTCTTGAAAAACTTGTGTGGTATTAATATTTGAAACTGCTGTTACATCATTTTGCATTTTGTAATGGTCAATTTCACTATTTTGTGCCACAAAAATCTCTGTTACCATGTTTACAAAACCCGAATTTTCTCCAAAACTTCTGTGTTTTTCAATAACCGTAAGTTTAGAATTTTTCTCTGTAATAATCAAATTACGAGGTTGCGATAGAATATTTGTTGCACTTGTATCTGTGATAGACTGTATAAAAATTGGTTCTTCTAAAACTGTATTGGCTTTGACATAAATAAATACGCCTTGTTTTGCAAAAGCTGTATTATAAGCTGTAAGGCTATCTTTTTGATTATCAGCATATTGTGCAAAATGCTTTTCGATAAGACTTGGATATTTATAAAAAGCATCAGCCAAATTTTCAACTACAATTTTAGTTTCGTCAATAGCTAATCGAGAAAGTTCTCTGACAAAACAACCATTAACAAAAACTAATACATTCTTATTCAGATTTTCTAATTGTAAAACCTTTGTCGAAAAATTTGCACTTGGTACATAACTATCTACAACTTGATACTCTTTTGCAAGCAAAGTTTTCAAATTTGTATATTTCCATTCCTCATGTTTTATGGTTGGAAAGCCCAAATTTTCAACCGTTGCTAAGGCTTTTTTTCGAGTTTCGTGTATTGCAGTTTTTGATTGTCCATTTAAACTTGCCTCAAAAGTTGCAAATTGTTGAGCAATATCTTGCGTAATATTTTGCATCGTTGTATAAATACTATTTTGAATAGCTTTTAGTTTAAAATTACTTGTTTGTTTAATGCTTGATTTGCTTGTTGATTTACCTCGTCAATAATCCAGTCATAGCCTTTTTCTTCTAATTCTAAGGCAAGTTCCTTTGTTCCCGATTTCACAATTCTACCTTTATATAAGACATGAACAAAATCTGGGACAATATAGTCAAGTAATCTTTGGTAATGGGTGATGACAATACAAGCATTTTCTTTAGTTTTTAACGAAGTTACGCCATTTGCCACAATTCGCAAAGCATCAATATCTAAGCCAGAATCGGTTTCATCTAAAATGGCTAATTTGGGTTCTAACATTGCCATTTGGAAAATTTCGTTGCGTTTTTTCTCGCCACCTGAAAATCCTTCGTTGAGAGAACGACTAAGAAGTGCTTGGTCTATTTTTACTAAGGACATTTTTTCACGCATGAGTTTCAAAAACTTTGCAGCATCTAAATTTTCTTCTCCTTTATATTTGCGAATGGCATTGTAAGCTGTTCTCAAAAAGTTTGTGTTGCTTACGCCTGGAATTTCTATTGGATATTGGAAAGCTAAAAATAAACCTTCGCCTGCTCTTTCTTCGGGTGCAAGTTCTAAGAGATTTTTGCCCATAAAATTAACACTTCCACCTGTAATTTCATAGTCTGCTCTGCCCGCTAATACTGATGCTAAGGTACTTTTTCCTGAACCGTTAGGTCCCATAATTGCGTGTACTTCACCTGCTTTTACTGTTAAATCAATACCGTTTAGTATTTTTTTATCTCCTATCTGTGCGTGTAAATCTTTAATTTGTAACATAAAATAGCTTAGTTCTTAAAATAATTTACAAATATCATAAAATATTATCAATTAATAACCTTAAAAATACAAAATTGTTTGATTAAGTTTTCGGAACAACTGAGATGATAAAATAATTTGATTCGGAAAACCTAAATTACGAGATGCTTATTTTGCTTTTTCAATTTTTCACATTAATTTTAGCATAAATTACACAAAACAAACTTAAAGTTAATTTTTGATTATCATTTTCATGCAAGCAACTCTCGATATTTCTGTTATAATTCCATTGTTAAATGAAGAAGAATCATTGCCCGAATTGCATGATTGGATAGTTAAAGTTGTTAGAGAACAGCAATTAAGTTATGAAATTATTATGGTTGATGATGGAAGTCGTGATAATTCTTGGAATGTAATTACAAAACTTGCAGCCCAAAATCCCAATGTCAAAGGTATTAGTTTTATGCGAAATTATGGAAAATCAGCTGCTTTGCACACAGGTTTTCAAGCCGCAAATGGTAAGGTTGTGATAACAATGGACGCAGATTTACAAGATAGTCCCGAAGAAATTCCCGAACTATATGATATGATTAGCAATCAAGGCTATGATTTGGTGTCTGGTTGGAAGAAAAAACGCTATGACCCTTTTAGCAAAACATTACCTACAAAACTTTTTAATTACATGACAAGGTTATTTTCAGGCATTTATCTTCATGATTTTAATTGTGGATTGAAAGCCTATAAATACAAAGTTGTCAAAAATATAGAAGTTTATGGCGAAATGCACCGTTATATTCCTGTGATTGCAAAATGGAGTGGTTTTACAAAAATTGGAGAAAAAGTTGTTGCACATCAAGCAAGAAAATATGGCACAACAAAATTTGGTTTGGAAAGATTTATCAATGGTTTTTTAGATTTACTTTCTATTACTTTTGTTACAAGATTTAAGAAAAAACCGATGCACTTTTTTGGTTCTATGGGTTTTTTGTCATTTTTAATAGGTTTTGTTATTACTTTTTGGCTTAGTGCCGAAAAAATGTATAAAGCTGCCCATCAGTTACCTGTGCGTGATGTTGTTGCTCAACCTTTATTTTTTCTGGCATTGGTTGCCTTAATTATTGGTACGCAATTATTTTTGGCGGGATTTTTAGCCGAAATGGTTTCGCTAAATGCACCCAAAAGAAATGATTATTTGATTGCAGAAAAAATAGGATAAGTACCAATATAAAATTAATTGTAGCATAGACTTTAGTCTGTGCTTTATAAATTATTGATAATCAATCTTTTATAAAAGCACAGACTAAAGTCTATGCTACAATTAGTTTTACCATACAAATAAATTTGTATGCTGCTTATTTGAGGGAATAACTCTCTAAGATTTTCCTATGTTTTTGCTAAATTCCATTAAAAATTGTATTTTTGCACCCAAATATCATAAACACACATCATTATTATTTCCAATACTACTTTTATGACAGCACAAGCATCAGAAACAAAACAATTATTAGAAACTCTTGGCGTAAAATCAGTAAACGCAGCTTATAGCACAGGAATTTTGTGGGGTAGCGAAGGTGAAGGTTTGCTTAAAGAAATATTTTCTCCCGCAGACGGACAACGCATTGCATCTATTCGTTTGGCAGACCGTCGCCAGTATGAACTTGTTGTAAAAACTGCACAAGATGCCTTCAAAGTTTGGCAACATACACCTGCACCTGCACGTGGCGAAATTGTTAGACAAATAGGTGATGAACTTCGCAAATTTAAAGAACCATTAGGCAAATTGGTGAGTTATGAAATGGGCAAAATCCTTCAAGAAGGTTTGGGCGAAGTACAAGAAATGATTGATATTTGCGATTTTGCAGTGGGTTTATCTCGTCAATTACATGGCTTGACAATGCACTCCGAAAGACCAAATCACAGAATGTATGAACAATATCACCCATTAGGAATTATTGGTGTCATTTCAGCTTTCAATTTTCCTGTTGCTGTTTGGGCTTGGAATGCGATGTTAGCAGCCGTTTGTGGAGATGTTTGTATTTGGAAACCATCAGAAAAAACTCCTTTAACGGCAGTTGCAGTACAACATATTATTAAGAAAGTATTAAAAGCCAACAATTTACCTGAAGGAATTTTCAATTTAATTTTGGGTGATGCTATGATTGGTGAAGCAATGGCAAGTGATGTACGTATTCCATTAATTTCTGCAACAGGCTCAACACGCATGGGCAAAAAAGTTGGTGCAACTGTTGGTGCAAGGTTAGGAAAATCATTATTAGAATTAGGTGGAAACAACGCAATTATTATCACTGAACATGCACCACTAGAAATGGCAATTCGTGCTACAATTTTTGGTGCAGTTGGCACAGCAGGGCAGCGTTGCACAACAACACGCCGATTAATCGTACATGAAAGTTTGTATAATACTGTAAAAGATAGATTAATCGAAACCTATAAAAAATTACCTATTGGAAATCCATTGCAAGAAGGAACTTTAGTAGGTCCGTTAATTGACAAAGATGCAGTAAAAGCATTTACTCATGCTTTGGAAAATGTGCAAAAAGAAGGCGGAAAATTAGTTTTTGGTGGTCAAGTTTTGTCAGGCGAAAAATATGCTTCTGGTACTTATGTGATGCCTGCCATTGTTGAAGCACAAAGTCATTATGAGATGGTTCAGGAAGAAACTTTTGCACCAATTTTATATTTGCTAAAATATTCTGGAAGTGTAGAAAATGCTATTGCTATGCAAAATGATGTGAAACAAGGCTTATCTTCGTCTATTTTCTCACACAATATGCTTGAAACAGAAGCATTTTTAGCTCATTGGGGTTCAGATTGCGGCATTGCTAATGTAAATATTGGTACTTCAGGTGCAGAAATTGGTGGTGCTTTTGGTGGCGAAAAAGAAACTGGTGGAGGTCGTGAATCAGGTTCTGATGCTTGGAAAGTTTATATGCGTAGACAAACAAACACCATTAATTTTGGAACAAGTTTGCCATTAGCACAAGGTATTAAGTTTGATGTATAATTATTAAATATAATTAAATTATTATTTTGTCATTCTGAGCAAAACAAAGAATTTGATGTAATACGCCAAATTCTTTACAAGCTCAAAATGACAAATTTAAAATGTAATTATCAAATTTATGGAAATGAATTTCGGGAAACTTTAAACGTAATTTAATATGGCATTTAGAACTTTTAAAGCTGATGATTTAACAAAAAAATTAGGCTTAGCATTAAAAAATGAAGAACTATTTAGTGAGGTTACACTGATACAACCTTCAAAATGGTTAGAAATGACCTTGAAAATTACGCAAAAAATGCCTAAAATGAGTGAAAAAGCAAAATCAGAGGCAGTTATTTTTCCTATTTTATGGGATATTGCCAATAATAACGCAGATTATTGCACCTTATATTCAGGCGAAACACTCAATGCAGATATAAAAAAAGGCTTAAATGGTGAATGTGATTTTATTATTAGCAAAGGCTCAAATATTTTGGCAATGAGTCCACCTGTATTTACGTTGGTGGAAGCCAAAAGACAACAGACTATTGAAGAAGCAATTCCACAATGTGCTGCCCAAATGGTTGGTGCAGAACTATTTAATCAAAAAAAGAATGTCCCTTTGTCCCGAATTTATGGTTGCGTAACTTTTGCTGATGTTTGGAAATTTTTGAAATTAGAAAATAATATTTTGACAATAGACACCAATACCTATTATTTTGATAATATTCCATTGGTTTTAGGCGTGTTACAAAATATTGTAAATTTTTATAAAAATCAGGATGCTTGACCTTAAAATTTGTGTAATTTACATTGATATTTACGGAAGAAAATTAGGTAAACTTAAAATAGAATTTGACATGGCATTTAAACAATATAGTAATTTGGCGGAGGTACTTTTGGCAAGCAAAGTGAGTTATCAAAAATCTGTATTCGCTATTACATATCCTTTAACAGTGCCCGATATTTTGCAGGAAGACATTAGTTTTACGCTATATGAAGTGGCTTATAATGTATCGGAAGCTGCTATTTGTGAAAATTTAATCTATCCAATTTTAAAAAGTGTTTGGCGAAATTATACCAACGAATTTTCTTTGTGGAGTCATTATAGCCTAAAAGTTAATGATGAATTGCTTGGAATACCTGATTATGTTTTCTCTAAAAGGTCAGAAAAAGGGCAAATATTTTTTGAAAGTCCGTTTGTAGCAGTAGTAGAAGCCAAAAAAGATAATTTTACAGAAGGCTGGTCGCAATGTGCCTTAGAAATGATAACTTTACAACAACTTAATCAAAATTCTGCACAAGAAATCTATGGTATTGTGTCAAATGGTGATGTTTGGGAATTTGCAAGCCTACAAAAAGATGTTTTTACTACCTATCTTAACAAGTTTCAAATCACAGATTTAACAGATTTATATGGGGTTTTGAATACTGTTTTGCAAAATATTAAAAGGAAATTAGGGTAAAAATTGGTAGTTTTTATTAACCCAAAAAAATTAGTAATTTATTCATATTGATAAATATATATTAATAAATAAATACTACATTTGCATTAAATAATAACAATTTAACTTATGCAAACCTTTTCAGAAACGATATTACCCGCAAATTATTGGCTTTCGAAGTCGATGGAATTTACAAAACGTAATTCTTGTGGTACGTTGTGGTATTTGAAAAAGTGGTTTACTTGCTATTATTTTGTGTTTTTGAAAGACGAACTTTTCGAGAAAGATTATAAAGCAATGTCGGATATTTTTGAAAACTTTATCCAAACTTTGCCAAAAGAAACACAACAAGAAGCAGAAAATTACTTTTTTGAAATAGATATTCGAACTGCAAATATTACGAAATTAGCTAATTTTATGGCTTTTAAGGGAACTTTTGAAAGTGAAACAGATAAAAAATATTATGGAAACAATGCTAAAAAATTCTATTTTATGTATTTGATGAACTTAGGAGGACAAAGTGGTTATAAAAAAATGATGAAGGAATTTATTGAACAAGGCTTTACCTATCAAGATGTTATTGAGAAAACAAAGCAAGAAATTATTAACCAAGAAGGGAATGATAGTAAATTGCAAGGACAAATTAGTGATTTTCACGCAGCTATACGTAACGAAAGGCAAATATTTTTCTATTATGGCTTTTTTCAAGGCAGGGAAACTGCGGATTTATCGGGTTTTTATAACCTCACACACATAGGAAAAGCTATTATTCAAAGCAATTTTTACACTTTGTTATTGATTTGGGAACACCAAAAAATTAAAATGGTGTCGCAAAGTCCCTTAGCTGATATTCAGAAATTGCCAAATAAAAACAGTTATACACTTGATTATCAAAATTTTGCAATTCATTCACACCCATATTTAGCTTTATTGGAAGTGTTGCAAACGAGAGAAAATATAACCTTAGAACAATATCAATATGTGATAGCTAAAACAAATAACACAACAGATTTAAGCAAACTTTGTACGGAAATTTTAGCGAATGACGCTGAAATACAAAAATGTAAAGCCAAAATAGTTAGTTTTGGTCGCCAAAGTGAGGTAAATAGTGAGGATTTTACAAAAGAACTCAAAAAACTTATTTTGGGAGTTTGTGAAATGCCAAAAGATTATAATAAAAATCCAATGTCTTGTATAAGTTGGCTTGAAAATAACAAATTAGAAGTTAAAGATGCCAAAAAATTGACTTTTATTCTTAAAAATTACACGATAATAAAAGAATATTTAGACGATAATTTTAGTGATGATTATTTGCAATTTGAAATTTCTTTGAAAACAAAATATTTGAAAACTCTTGATAATGAAAAGTTTGAAACTTTGGATACGGACAGGTATAATTGGTATCAATATATTATCAATTTTGACAAAACTGTAATTTTACACTTGATTTATGTGCTAATAGCTTTGGAATTTGGCAATTATAATTTTGATTTGAATGAAAAATCTATCAAATTAAAACTTGATAATTATGTAGATTTTGCAAAAAGTTTGGGTGTAAGCAAAGCAGATTTATTAGATACTTTGTTAGAAATTCAGGAAAATATCAATAATAATACTTACCTTGCAATAAAATCTAAACAAGACGCCTATTTTTCTTACAAACAACTCAAATTATCACAAATAGAAATTAATGTAGAAAAATTAGAAGAAATTTCTAAAAAAGGTATTACAGACAAAAATTTCACCATAGAAAGAAAACGAAAAGGAGAATTAATTGATGCTTTGCGAAATTATTATCACCAAAATTATAGAGATAGTCAGACAAAATTGTTAAAGTGTGATTGTTGTAAAGAAGAAACTTTTTTAACCGAAAAAGAGTTTTCTTACATAGAATTTCATCACCTTATTCCATTTTCGACAGATTTGGGTCCCGACCATTATTTGAATTTGATAGGAATTTGTGCAAATTGTCATAGAAAATTACATTTTGCTCGCAATGCAGAAAAACAAAATTTATATGCAAATATTTCTACCAATAATCAATTAAGTATTTCATTATTGGATAGAATGAAAAAAATGCTTGCACAAAAAGCATTGGAACCTATAAATATTGAGTTTCTGAAAAAAGAAGGAATGATAACACAAACAGAATACAACAACTTTATGAACAACGACTATGCTAAATAAAACGCAAAATAAATTACAGGATAAAGACGAAAACCATAAAGAAATTATCATTCACAAAAATTTTGAGGCTGCTAATTCCTTATCTTATTATTATCAAAGCATTATTTGTAACGAAACATTAGCAACTTTACAAAAAATGCCCTCAAATAGTATTGATTTAGTGCTGACAAGTCCGCCTTATTTTTTGGATAAAGAATATGAAGATGACAAAACTTTTCAAGGCTATTTGGCAAAACAAACGGAAATTATTAAAGAATGTAACCGAGTTTTGAAACCAACAGGCAGTATTTATTGGAATGTGGCACAAACGGTAAATGATAATGAAATTTTGCCTTTGGGGGCAATGTTTTATACAATTTTTAAAAATGTGGCAAAAGTTGGTAATTTTTATATGAAAAATTGGATTATTTGGCATTTTGAAGGCGGAATTAATTGCAAAAATCGGCTTTCAGGCAGGTATGAAAATTTATTGTGGTTTGTGAAAAACAAAGAAAATTATACTTTCAATTTAGACGAAATTCGTATTCCTTCAAAATGGCAATTATTGGGAGATAAAAGATGTAATCCGTTGGGCAAAAATCCTACTGATTTTTGGGTTTTTGAGAACGAAACTGAAAAGGAATTAGCTTTTTTAGACAGCGAAAATTCGATTTATGAAATTCATAGAATATCAAATAATAACAAAAAAGAGAAAACAAATCACCCTTGCCAATTTCCCGAAAAGTTGGTCGAAAGAGTAATAAAATCGGCAACCAACAAAGGAGATGTAGTTTTAGATATTTTTAATGGCAGTGGCACAACTTGTAAAGTTGCCAATGATTTGGAAAGAAATTGGATAGGAATAGACAAAGAGGAAAAATATTGTAAAGTTGCCAAATTGCGAATAGAAAATAATTTGCAAAAAGTTGTAAAAAATAACAAAATTTATTTCCTCAATTTAGAAGAACAAATACAAACTTTAACACTTTTTGAAGGTGACGAAACCGCACAAAGCTATAATTCTTGATTATAGTTACAGAAATAATTTTACAGATTTAGACTTCGAAAATCTTTGTAGCTTACTTGCAGAAGTAAGCTATTTATTTGATAATCACCTATTTATAATTTTAGATAACATTGTTTTTAAGCAATTTCCATTAGCTATGCACGTGGCAGATGAGGTTGAAAAGAACAATTTATTTATTATTGACGAGTGGATTTGGCTCACAAATCAAGAGGCAACAAAACCATATTTTCAAATTTTTAAGAGTATTTTATGGATAGGAAAAAATAAAGATTATGTATTTAATAAGGATTTTTTGCGTGTCGAGCATATTTGGAAAGATGTAGAATGGGGCAAAAGAGAGAAAAATTATCACCCATTGGGCAAAGACCCTGGCAATATTTGGATTATAGAAAAGTCGAATAAAGGCACAATTACCGAACAGCTATTTATTCCTTTTTCGCAAGTTTTGGCAACTTTAATTTATAGTCAGGTTACAACAAATCACGAAAATTTTGTGATTTATAGCCATAAAAATATAGAAATTTCAGAAATAACTGCCTTAGTTTTAGAAAAAACAGGGTTTGAAGTGATAATAACAAATAAAAATATTAACAATTAATCAATGACTTTTCATAAAATTATTTTTGCAAGTAGTGAAAATCAATACCACATTCCTTCTGAAACAGTGCAGGTTGTTGTAACTTCGCCACCTTATTGGGATTTGAAAAATTATGATAATAACATAAATCAAATAGGTTTTAATGAAAGTTATGAATTATATTTGGAAAGAATGAATAAAGTTTGGGCAGAATGTCATAGAGTTTTGAAATCGGCAGGCAGTTTGTTTGTCAATATTAATTATCGGAGAAATGAAAATCAGTTATTGCGTATTCAAGATGATTTTATTCGGCAACTTGTTAAATTAGGATTTATTTTTCAACACAAAATTTTATGGCATAAACCCAGTGGCATACCTACCGCAGGTTTGCGTTTGGCAGACAGGTATGAATATATTTTGCATTTTTCCAAGAACCCACAATTTTTTATTAATCCAGAAACCTCGTTTAATGATTACAAAAACAAACTGCCCTTAGCTATTTATGATTCGTGGCGAATTGTTAAAAAAGCTGGTAGCATTGGTAAGCAATTTGAACATCCCGCAATGTTTCCTGATGAATTGGCTCAACGTGCTATTGCCATTGCAAGTTTGCCTAATGAAACTGTGTTAGACCCTTTTCTTGGTTCGGGAACTTCAATGATAGCAGCCATAAAATCACAAAGAAATTGTTATGGTTATGAACTCAATTTAGGTTATAAACCGTTGATGGTGCATCGTTTGGAAAAAGAATTTGGTATGTTTGGAAATATAGAATTTGTGGAAAAATAAGTATTTATTTTAGCTAAAATAGCAATTTTAGAAACAGAATTAATCGAAATAGCTAAGTTTTTAGACACAGTAAAGGCAATGAAAGAAACAGTTTTGCAAAAGTATTTGTAAGATAGCAAAATTATTGCTATATTTGTTTATAAGATAATACATACAGCAATGAACTATAATTTTAATATTCAATTAAATTATGAACAGCTATTAAATTTAGCTTTACAATTATCTGCCGACCAACAAAGGCAATTAATTGGTCTGTTATTGCTATGTATCAATACGCCAAAAATATCTTATAAAAGTTCTCAATTTGCAGATAAAAAATTACAAGTGGCACAAATTCAAAAAATGTTTGCAGAAAGTTGCAGTGAGGCAGATTTACAAATTATAGATAATTACCTTTATTCTGTTGCATAAATGAATCGTTACGTTTTAGATACCAACATTATCATTCATATCATTCGCAACTCAAAGACGTGGCAATATATTCAACTCACTTTTGAACCCTTAGAAAATGATGCTTTTATTTCTTTTGCAAGTGTGGCAGAGGTTTTAGACATTGCTTTACAATTAGGTTGGGGCGAAAATAAGCAAACTATTTTGAAAACATTATTAACGCAACTTAATATTTTTTATGATGTGGAAAATTTGATAAATAGTTATACCGAAATAAGTGCTTACAGTCAAGGCAAACATAAAGAATATAAACTACCCAAAGGCGAAAGTGCTAAAAATATGGGCAAAAATGATTTATGGATTGCATCAACTGCCCATACTTTACAAGCTGATTTAATTACAACAGATAAAGATTTTATGCACCTCGATAGTGTATTTTTCAAAGTACATTATATTGAGCAGCAATAAGCTAAAATAATTTTTCCCCACAAAAAAACCTCTCAAACTTTTCAATTTGAGAGGTTTTTTGTAACAAATTTTATTTTAAGTAGCATTAAATATTTACAAAATTCTAACTTTGTAAATATTTAAGCAGGATAACTAATTAAATTAATTTCTAATCCTGTTTCATCAATATAATCTTCTGCCTCCATACGCATCTCATCATTATCAGGGTCTGGATAATACCAATTAACTGTAACATCTTTGCCTGCATCTTGAAGCTTTTTCAAGGAAGTTAAAAGGTCAAGAATAGCCCTTGAAGAAGAGGTATTAAAGTAAGTTAATTTAAAAGATAATTGGATAGATTTTGCACCTTCGTCAAAATATTTGTCTATCCATTTTATGAGTGTATCGTAGAATTCAAAAGATTCTTCTAGATACGATTCGCCTGAAATTTCACAAATACCAGAGGTAGCGAAATTAATAGTTGGCGTAAAAAAAGTACCATGACTGCCTCTAATTGTTAAATTTTCCATTGTATATTTAGGTAATCTGAGTCTAAAATTAAAAAAACTGTTAAGTATAAAGAACTGACCTATAAATCTTATTATATAAGTTAGTGAATTTCTAAATCTTTTTTACTAATTGTTGTTGATATTGTTACAAATGCGTGCATTTCATCAAATGATTTTGATTCCACTTCCAAAGGATTTTCAGATTTAATTGCCATTTGAATTAAACCAATATTACCACCTTTATGATTTTCTCGTCTTGGTGCACTTCTTACTTCTTTCTTCATGTTTCTTAATCCTTCAACATCTAATTGATTAATGCGTCTGCATTTATCTATCAACTCAGCAGCAATATCGTGAGTAACCATGTTACCCGAAATAAGTTTATAGGCTTCTTTTTGTTCAGTAACTACCACAGTTCCAATTCCGTATGTCTTGACAGAATCGTCAAAAAGGTCAGTTTCAGCAGAGTAATAGCCAATATTTTGTGCCATTTCTATAAAAATCGCAAATATTTTGCTACCAGCCTTGGGTGTCTGCGAAAACTTATTACGGAGGTAATTGCCTATTTTGGTCAGTATTAACTCGTCAAAAGGACCTTTATAGTACAGCAATATTTTATAACCCTCTTCCATGCGGGTTTGATAGTCTAACAAATTAAAATCCATCTTCGATTTATAATTTAAAAAGTGCATATTTTGTTGTAAAATAAAATATTTAAGTAATTTGAACTCCTAATAAAGTAATATCATCACGTTGTTCTGTATCTTTTTGGTGTTCTATAAGTGCTTTCTCAAAGGCTTTTCCTTGCTCAACCATTGGCAACACAACCAAACTTTGAATAAGATTTTTG
The DNA here is from genome assembly GCA_043748455.1 of Cytophagales bacterium. Classification (GTDB taxonomy): domain Bacteria; phylum Bacteroidota; class Bacteroidia; order Cytophagales; family Thermoflexibacteraceae; genus JAAFKA01. Next base: position 12,995 of record JAYTNF010000122.1, on the reverse strand, counting down.
AAACGAACAGGTCCAAAACTATGTCTATCATTGTCTGCTTGGTCAATGTAGCCATCTGTTGTCAAATAGAGAATGTCTCCCTTAGATAAATTCATGGTTATTTGTGAAAATTCTTGATTTTCATCAACATTAACCCCGCCAATCATTTTTCTATCACTTTTCAATTCTATTAACTCATTATTTGTCCAAACATATAACTTATGTTTAGCACCTGCGTATGTCAATTTTGTACCATTTTCTGCTGGTTCTAAGACGCAAATTCCTAAATCCATACCATCATTATTTGCCCCTTCACTTTGTTTAAGACGTTTTTTTATCTCTTTATTCAAATTTTGCAATATCAGTGCAGGCTCCTTAATTTGGTTTGTATTAATAGAATCATTCAAAACAGTATAACCAATCATAGACATAAAAGCCCCTGGCACTCCATGACCTGTACAATCAATCACAGAAACAATTTTTGTTCCTTTCTGCTCCTCACTTATCCAATAAAAATCACCAGAAACAATATCTTTTGGTTTATAAATTAAAAAACTTTCAGGAAAAATAGCTTTTCGAGTAGCTATAGTTGGTAAAATAGCCGACTGAATTCTCTCTGCATAACGAATACTTTGAGTCATTCTTGTATTTTGTACTTCTAAATCAGCACGCTGTGTTTCTATTACCTCATAAGTAGCTTGCAACTCCTCCATATTTTGTCTCAACTCTTCTTCACTTGACTGCAATTCTTCATTCTTTTGGCGAATTTTTATCTCACTCTCCTTAATAATGCCATAAGCCCCTTGTAATTCAGCTAAGTTTTTCTTAATCTCTAACTCACTTTTCTCCAAATCTGAATTCTTTTGTTCAATAAGAGTTTTTTGTTTTGATAATACTTTGGCTGCTTTTTGTTTTTGATAAAACGCATAAGCAATAACTGCAATAATTGCTAAGAATAACACAATAATACCTATTGTGGCTTTGCGAACAATAGCATTAATAGCAGCTTCTTCTTCCATCTGTTGTTTTTGCAATTTACTTTGTGCCTCCACCAACTCTCTTGCTTTTATTTCCTCTTTTTTTGCCAAAGCCTCAATTTGCTTTTCACTTTCTAAGTTGGCAATTTGTTGTTTTTGCTTTTCATCATCAAGTTGTGTTTGAGCCAAAGCAAGTCGTTTTTCAGCAAGTTCTTTGTCTTTTTGTACTTTTTCTCTTTCTAATTTTTGACGTTCAATAGCAGATGTTTGTAATTCTTTTTCTTGTTGCAATACTTTAACTTCTTTTACTTTTAGTTCAACATCTTTTTGAGATTTTTCAGCTTCTAATTTTAATTGATTAACCGTCAGTTCTTGTTTCTGTTTATCTGCAATCAACAACTTAAATTCACTTTCTTTTTTCTCAGCATCTATTTGTGTTTTTTGAGCATCTTCTTCTTGTTTACGTTGCTCTTTGGCAAGTACATCTTTCAGTTCTTGATGTTTTTTAAAAGCCTCTTGAGACCTTTTAAAATCATTATCTTTTGCATAGATTTCTGATAAAATTTGATAACTTTCAACTAATTGTTCTAATGCTTTATTTGCTTCACCAATTTCTATGGCTTTTTGCACATGATATAAAGCTTGGTCGTTATTTGCACTAATATAGTCATTTGCAGCTAAATAGTTATAAGAACCCGCCAAATCTGCATAGTTTTTGCTATCTTCATGCATTTTTAATACCTCATTATAATAGGTTGCAGCCTTGCGATAATCTCCTAAATTAGTATAAGTTACTCCAATATTATTATAAATTGTCGGGCTTTTTTGTTTGCTTTCAGCACTTGCTTGTTTAAAAAAATCTAAGGCTTGATTAAAATACTCAACGGATTTATTATTATCTCCTTTTTGACGATAAATAAAACCAATGTTATTGGCAGCAAAGGCAGTTTCTAATTTCTCGTTATTTGTTTTGTGAAGTGTAAATTTTTCTTCAGAATATTTTAAACATTCCTCATAATTATTATTAATTTTATGCAATGCAGCTAATTTGCTTAGAGCATTGGCTATACCTTTTATATTATTGTTTTTGCGATAAGACTCAATGGCTTTGCTATAAAATTTTGTGGCATTAGGATAGTCTTTGATTGCTAAATAAGAATCACCTAATTTATTTAATACTTTTTCCTCTCCAACTATATTTATTGCTTTTTGATAATATAGTAAGGATTTTTGCAAGTTATCTATACTTTTTTGATAAGCACTGCGTTGTGCATAAAGCATGGCAATATCATAATGGTCATCAGCAAGTTGTTTGTTATCATTGGTTGATTCAAATAAAATAACAGATTGCAGATAATTATCTAAGGCAGAAGAAAAATCATTTTGACCTTGATAAGCCCTACCAATCACTCGATAAGTTTGTCCTTTTAAATTGGCATCTGAAATTTTATTGGCTAACTCTAAACTTTGCTTACCATAAATAACAGCTTTTTCGTAGTTTTTTTGCTCTGTTTCTCTTGTGGCTAACTGATTGAGAATAGAAATTTTTTCATTATCATTTTTAGCAAGATTTAACTGTGCGACCAAATCTTGTTGTGCAAAACTTATTTGAGAGTATAATATCCCCAAGAAAATAATCAAAATCTGTAAAAATGAGGAAATACGAATCATAAATTTTATATTTAACACCATAAATTGAGACGAACTAATAAATATTGATAATGAAAAATTTATGCCAATTTTAAAACCATATAGAGATAACAGTAACCGAAATAATGATAATAATTATCATTACTGCATACATGATTAAATCTACACTAATATAGTCTTTGTACTTTTTTAACAGTTCTTTCATATCGTAATCTTATAAAATAGAAATGATAATTCAAATTTTTTTAATATTTTTATTTTATCTTTGCGACATAAAAAGCAAACTCTATGAAAATTGCTAACAAATTGATACATATTTCTCCCAAACTTAGAAAAACAATGATATTATTGTTAGTTATAAGTAGTTTTGGTATGATACCAACTTATGCACAGGAGAAAGACAAACCTAAAAATGATGTAATTTTTGATGAAAATCACAACATTTTAGATGAAAATGACAAACAAAAAGGTATCAAAGCATCAGAAAATGAGGCTGCATTTACCGAAGGTGTGAAGTTTTATATATTAGGAGAATTTCAAAAAGCCTTAGATATTTTTGAAAAATGCAAATCGGATAATAAAGATTCTGATGACAAAGATAAGGCAACTATTTATTTCAAAATTGCAGAGTGTTATGTTAGACTTGGAAAATTTGACAAGGCTATTTCGCCTGCCGAAAAAGCCATAAACTTGTATCCCAAAAATCAATATTATTATTGGTTATTAGCAGAAACCTATAAAGCAAAAGACGATTATAAAGGAGCTGTAAAAACTTACGAAAAACTTATTGAAGTAGTGCCAATAGAGGAAAATTTTTATTTTGAAATGGCAAATTGCTATTTGTTACAAAATAAATATGAACAAGCTATAAAAAGTTATGATGATGCCGAAAAGAAATTTGGTATCAACGAAACAACAGTAGCACAAAAACAGAAAATTTATTTGGCTCTCAATGATGTTGATAATGCAATTAATGAAGGTAAAAAACTGATTAAGGCTTTTCCAGAAGAAGAAGATTATTGGTTGGCACAAGCAGAATTACTAATTGATAACCAAAAATATGATGATGCAGAAAAAATACTTACAAGTTTTCTGACTTCATTCCCAGAAGATGGTCATGTCTATTTATTATTATCAGAGGTTTTTATTGGAAAAGGTGATAAAATCAAGCAAAAAGAATATTTGTTAAAAGCATTTGGCAATTCATCTTTGACGGTTGATAGAAAGATAACAGTTTTGAATAGCTATTACAAAAATTTACAAACCCAAGAAATTAGACAAACAGGTTTGGAATTGGCGGAGTTAGTCATGAAAAACCACCCAGAAAATGCCAAAGCAAATCAAGTTTATGGAGATTTTTTGGTTGCAAATAATCGTAAACGTGAAGCAAGAGATGCATACGTAAGTTCCTTAAAATATGGCAAAGACAATTATAAAATTTGGGAAAGAATTATTTTATTTGACTTCGAATTGCAAGATTATGATGCCATGTTACAACATTCAGAACAAGTTGTAGAGTTATTTCCTAATCAAGCTGTGATGTGGTTTTACAATGGTTCGGCTAAATTAATTAAGCAAAAATATGAAGATGCTATTATTTCATTGGAGCAAGCACGCATGTTTTCATCAAATAATGCAGACTTGCAAATAGAAATTTATTCACGTCTGGGAGATGCCTACAATGCAACAAAAGATTTTCCTAAATCGGATAATGCCTATAACAAAGCCCTTGAACTTCGTCCAGATAATATCGAGGTGCTAAACAATTATAGTTATTATCTTTCTTTACGTAAAGAAAAATTAGATTTGGCAAAGAAAATGGCAGCACGTTTGGTGGAAATTACGCCAAATATTGCCTTAGCAGAAAGTTATTTAGATACTTATGGTTGGGTGTTGTTTGTGTCAGGAGAGTACGAAAATTCTAAAATTCAGTTAGAAAAAGCTGCAAAAAGCACCAAAAATGCTACAATTCTAGAACATTATGGAGATGTGTTATTTAAAATTGGGCAAATTGATTTGGCAATGGAACAGTGGAAAAAAGCTAAACAAATTGGTGGTGAAGTTTCTGACAAATTAGAACGGAAGATTAATGAAAGAAAGTTGATAGAGTAATAAAATCTTTTGCAATACAAGTTTTTCGCATCAAAGTGTTTCTTTGTTATTCTTCATAAGTTTAGAATGACAAAGAAACATTTATTTTCTTGTTACTTTCCTATTTCCCACTTCTATTGGGTGTTGCACAAACCAAGTAATAAAACGACCAAATGCAGGTGCATGTTTATCAAGCCATTCTTCAAATTCTGGTTCATTACCTTGATTAAACAACCAAAAATTATAAGCCTCCCAATAATCATTATCATCTATTTCTTTCCAAAAATCTAATAATAAAACATTTTGCGTTTTGCTTGTAACATTTGCTAAATAATTTTGCAAAAAACTATGTCTTAATACCGACAATGAAGAAATATTCGTTTTTTGTGGTTTTATAGATGTTTTAGACCATATTTCTTGGCTTAGCACTTCAAATTTTGTTTCCCATTTTTGAGAATTAACTTGCCATTTTAATAAACTATCTGAACTTATTTTACTAACTTTATTATAATTATCATACAATAATTTACTAATTTCGTATGTTCTTGTTGTATTTCGTTCCATATTCAAAAATAATTCTCCATAGAGAACTCCCCACCAATAATTATTTGTTGCCAATAAACTTTTGCAAGCCCAATAATAGTTTGACGAGAATTTATTATCCATTTCAATACCTTTTTCAAAAAACTCTGCTGCAAGGTCTGGCTGTTTTCTCATAAGATAAATAGTGCCTAAATCGTGATAAAATTTGCCATCATTGGGAGCTAATTCTATACCTTTCTTATAAATATCAATAGCTTTGTCTTGTTGTTTTAGGTTGTCATAATTATTTGCAATAAGCCTTATCACACTTGGAGAAACATCTCTATGTGTAAGCAAAGGCAATACTACTTTTAGAGATTGTTTAAAGTCATTTTTGAGAAAGTGTACGGTTGCAATTTGATAACGATAAGTAATATTTGCAGAATCTAATTGCTGTGCAGCTTTAAAGTATCTCAAAGCTGTTGCAAAATCACTGCTATCCAAAGCCACAGCACCTTGTCGGCTCATTTTCCGTGCTTCGATAAGCTGTGTTTGTGCAACAACTGTTGTCCTAATAAATAGGTAAAGGATAAATAAAATGCAGCTTAATTTTTTCATTTTGACGTTTTTATCTAAGTTAATGGTAAAATTATAGCTTTTTGCAAAAAACAATATACTTTTATTCCAAAAGTATATATATATTTAAAATATATTTAAGCAATTTTACAGTTTCAACAAAAAATGCTTATTATTTTGGCTTTTCAAACTATTTTTGCCTAGCATTTACAGTTTAGTATTTACAACTCAAAATTTACAACTTAATTATTTTAGTTTCTATCATTTAAAATATTATCATGAAAAATAATCAAGAAGAGGAAGAAGAATTTAATCCAAACCAAATCAATATTGAATTGTCAGATGAGATGGCAGAAGGTGTTTATTCAAATTTGGTAATGTTTGCACATTCAAATAGCGAATTTGTCATAGATTTTATTCGTTTAATGCCTGGTGTACCCAAAGCAAAAGTTAAATCTCGTGTTGTGCTTACGCCAGAACACGCCAAAAGAATGTTAGCAGCCTTGAAAGATAACATAGAAAAATATGAGGCTCATTTTGGCAAAATTAAAATTCCAGAAGAATCACAAAGATACCCAACAAATTTTTCGGGTACTATTGGTGAAGCCTAATTGACTGACTTTCCAAAAGTTCTTTTACTTTTGGAAATTTGTGTTTATTCATGGTAATTTCATATTTTATACATACTATTTCTTATTTATTTTTATGTCAAATCCCAATCAACTTCCTGCCAAAAATTCGGAAATTTGGTGGTCTATTAATAATCTTGTTTTTACAGTTATGGGAGCCCTATTTCTTTCAAACTTTGTAGCCTTAATTGTGGTATTACCCATGTTTGATTTTAATGAAGCTGTTATGTTAGAGTTTCTGAAAAACCCAATTCTTTACCCGCAATATAAAATGGCAATGTTGCAAATGCAAGGTATTATTTCTGTAATAACTTTTATTGCTGCACCAATGATTTATCTAAAATATGTTGATAATCAAGCTATTACAGTACCTGTTTATCGTATAGAAAACATAGACCTCAAACCTGTTTTGTGGGTACTTACGCCTTTTATTGTCATCACTTTTATGCCTGTTGATTCATGGATTGTGGACTTTAATCAAAACATGGTGTTGCCAGAAAGTTTCAAAAATATAGAACTTTGGGCAAAAGCAACTGAAATACACATGCAAGAATTAACAAAATATCTTACAACTTTTGATAATGTTGTAGAATTTTTGGCGGCTATAGTCGTCATGGCTATTGTGCCTGCTATTGGCGAAGAATTATTGTTTCGTGGAGTTTTGCAAAATAAAATTGAGTTATTAGCCAAAAACTATCACATTGCCATCTGGGCAAGTGCATTTATTTTTAGTGCTATTCATTTTCAGTTTTATGGCTTTATTCCTCGCCTACTTTTAGGTGCGTTATTTGGCTATCTATATGTATGGTCGGGCAATTTGACCATTCCAATTCTTGCACATTTTATTAACAATGCCTTTACTTTAACCTTAATTTATGTAGGTGTAAACATAGAATCTACACCTTCAATAGAAATTACTGTAATTTCTTTGTTATTAGTAATAAGTTTTGTGTATCTTTTCAAAAAAATTGCAACAGAAAAAACGTAAAATAAATATAAAATATGATTTATGAAATATGAAATTAACTTACTGGGACACATAGTATGATTATCAAATAGTTATCATATTGAAAATATCATCATATTTAATTTTATATTTCATATCTCATATTTATTAAATTACAGCCTATAAACGACATTAAAACAACATGAATGAATATTTTGCAAAGTTTAGTGAATTACAAAAACGATTTGTGGCTGCCTCTTTGGGTGCTATTCTTATTGTAACTTGTATTTATGCAAGTGATTGGACATATTTTGCGATTTTTTTCGGAATCTGTGCCTTAACACAACTCGAATTTTATAACCTCTTAGGACTTGATGGTAATTTACCACTGCGGACTTTTGGAACAATAAATGGATTACTACTATTTACGCTTAGTTTTTTGATAGAAAAGTTTGATTGGGATTCAAAATACTACTATATTTTTGCGGTTTCTTTGACGGGAATTTATTTTATAAAACTTTATGTCAAAAAAGATTTGAAACCTTTTGCCAATATTGCCTTTACTTTTATGGGCATTATTTATGTTTCTTTACCCTTCTCGTTGCTCAATATTGCAGTTTTTTTCAAAGGAGCTTATAGTTATCATGTCATTATGGGAACCATGTTAATCTTGTGGGCTTGCGATACAGGTGCATATTTTTCGGGAAAAGCCTTTGGCAGGCGTAAACTTTTTCAGAGAATTTCGCCCAAGAAAACATGGGAAGGAAGCATCGGCGGTGCAGTTTTGGCACTTACTGTTGGCATTTCATTTTCGTTTATCTTCACAGATTTACCACTGTGGAAATGGATTTGCATTTCAATACTCATTGTAGTAGCAGGAACTTACGGAGATTTGGTTGAATCTTTATTCAAACGCAGTATTAATATCAAAGATTCGGGCAAAAGTATCCCAGGTCATGGCGGTTTTTTAGATAGATTTGATAGTTTATTGCTTTCCGCACCTTTTCTTGTAGCCTTTATTAAGATTTTAAATTGGTAATTAGTGTAAGTGTGCGTAGCTCCAGATACGCACACTTTTGACAGCAAAATACTTGTTTTTAAACAGAATGGGTACATTAAAATGGATATTTCGTTGCTTAATTGGAGCTACACAAATACTACACAACTTACATTAATTACATGAATCAGTGAATATCCATGTCGTCTGTGTGCTAATAAGTTATTGATAATCAACAACTTAAATAATTATATCTTTTTACCACTACCTAATTTTGTTTTGTCATTCTAAACTTGTGAAGAATCTGAATTATTGATTTTGACACCATAACGTCAGATTCTTCGCAAATTTAGAATGACAAAGCAAGTTTTAAATGTCAGTATCTAACTATAAAACTTAGGCACTTCTCATAAAACCAATTCGTTTACCACTTCCAGCTTCCTCGTCCAAATTAAAATCTTTGAGGTCTTCGACAGTAATTGTTGCCAACATTTCGGCAGTACGCAATTTTTTATCTATCATTGACATTCTCAAATGTTGATTTTTTATGGCTTGGGAAATAATTTTGCGAACTGACCTTGCATTGCCAAAATATTTATCTCTGCGGTCATAAAGCAATTTTAAATATTTACGTAAATGTGCCTCTGCCTCTGCTTCGGGCAATAATCTTTCTGCCATAAACATGGTTGAAGCAATTTCATATAATTCATCTGCTGAATAATCTGCAAAAACTAAGGTTTTGTCAAAACGTGATTTGATACCTGGGTTCATCTCAATAAATCTATCCATATTATCAGGATAGCCTGCTGCAATAACAATAAATTCACCTCTGCGGTCTTCCATTTGTTTCAAAATTACCTCTAAGGCTTCTTTTCCAAAATCATTTCCTGTATCAGATGCCAAAGCATAAGCCTCGTCAATAAATAAAACGCCACCAATGGCTTCATCAATTTTTTCCTTCGTTTTTATGGCAGTTTGTCCAATAAAACCAGCTACTAAGCCTTGTCTATCAACTTCTACAATATGTCCACGTTCTAAAATTCCCAAAGCCTTGTAAATCAATGCAATAATTCGTGCAACAGAGGTCTTTCCAGTTCCAGGGTTTCCCTTAAAAATTGTGTGCATCGAGAAACTTCCCAATACATCTTTTCCTGTATCTTTATAAAATTGTGTAAGTTTTATGAGGTCATGAATTTGATTTTTCACTTCTCTCAAACCAATCAAACCATTGAGTTCTGTCATAGCTTCTTGCAACATGACATCATCGATTGGCAAATCTGGCAAACGTCTTTCTCGGTTTTTAAATACTTTTTCAACGTCTTCAAGTGTAATTGTCCTCAAAACTTCTTCGGGCAATTTTTCATGATTTTTATCGGTATTTTTTTCTGCTGTTGCATCTGCGTTTTTATCAGTATTTTTTTCTGCATTTTTCTCAGCATTTTTAATTTCTGCATCTTTCATGACACGCAAACCCATATTCATTTTAGCCTCATCAACCAATGAATTTACCAAACGTGCATTTCCAAAAGAATTATCACGACTTCGATAGGCTTCCGTAATTTTTTTACCTAAATACATCAGTGCATCAACTGCAAATTCTACATTGCGTTGTTTTGCACAGACATCAACAATTTGTATGAGTTCTTGTGGCAAATAATCAGGAAAATCAAAATATAAATTAAATCGTGATTTGAAACCTGGGTTTGAGTTTAAAAATACGTCCATTTCTTTTGGATAACCCGCCACAATAATGGCAACATCACCAGGTCCATCAGACATTTCTTTAATCAAAGTTTCTACAACTTCTTGCCCATAATCTTTGCTATCTTCTTTGCTACGCACCAATGAATATGCCTCGTCAATGAATAAAACCCCGCCTCTTGCCTTTTCAATAGCTTCTTTCACCTTGGGTGCTGTCTGTCCAATATATTGACCAACTAAATCTGCTCTGCTTACTTCATGCACCTTTCCGTTGCTCAACAAGCCCATTTTATGATAAATTCTGCCTATCATTTTGGCTACTGTTGTTTTTCCCGTTCCAGGATTTCCTTTAAAAACAGAGTGCAAACTAATTTTTTGTGTTTCATCAAAACCTTGTTCTTTGCGAAGTTGCAAAAATTTCAGATAATGAACATAATCTTTTGCACGTGCTTTTACAGGTTCTAAACCAATCATATTGTTTAGTTTTTCCATCACTGTTTCCAATGTTTCTGCACTGTCATCAACTTTATGTGTTTGTTGTGGCAAAATTGCAGAACCCGTCAAAATAGGATTTACACCTTCTAAAATCTCAGTTCCTGCCTCAAAAGTTACCACAGCTACTAATTGGTCAACAAAAATGACCTGCAAAGTATATTTATCTTCATACCAAGTGCCTTTGCTATCAGAACCCCAACCTGTGGTAATGGTAACAATATCATCGTCAGGATTAATTTTCTTAACTTCTGTTGTCCGACCTTTTAGTTGCCCTGCATCATTATAAAAATGAAAAAACAGTTCACAATACCAAGAAGTGGATTGCATATTATTGATATTGAACTCTGCCCACACATAACGTGTGTCTTTTGCATTGAAATGGGTTAGATAAGTTCTGTCTCCACTTGGTACACCTTTGTTAGGTCCTTCGTAAAGTTTGATGCTATCAATATCAAAATAAGGATTATCATCTGCCAAAACAGGACCTCCATTTTCAATATAGAAATTTTTTGTTCCCACCAAATCAGTACCTATATATGCTTCCCAAACATAATCTCCTCGTGTCCAAAATACTCCGACCTCTTTATTGCCCCAACCTTCTCTAATTTGGACAACATTGTCCTCTTTGGGTACATGGTGTTCAAGGTCTATTGAGCATAATTCTTCACGTGCATTTTTTTCTTTGATTCGAAATGCTTTAAGTTTTATTTTTGTATCCCAATCTTCTTCGTCAAAAAGTTTGTTATAAAACGAAAGTTCAGCATACAAATAACTTGTTTCTGCATTTTCAAAAACAGTTCTGTACTTTTTTTTACCATCAGCCAGCCATTCTGTTGAGGCATATACTTTCAGGTCTTTAAATTTATATTTTTTATCTAATGCCATAAAATTAAGGTAGCCATTAAGAATGATGAAGTTGTTAGGTTATTTATGGTAGCAATTTAGAATTTTTAAAATGTAAACTACAATAGATTTGAAAAAAAAAAAATCTTTTTTTTATCACAAATTGTGCTATTAAAAATACAATATTAAATTACAAAAAATTGCTAAGTTGCGTCAAAAAATAACACTGTAAGTTTTTAAACAAATATGATTTATTTTAAACAAATATTTTTAGTATTTTTATAAAAAAAGTTAGACCATACAAATAACCAATAAACACAACCAAAACATCATGAAATATTTTATCTTTATTTTGACTTTATTTTATTTACTCTGCAACACAATTATTACACTTGCACAAGTAAATATTCGCAATGAACATGACAGACCTATTCAAGTAGCCATTGCTTACCTCAGCGAAGACGAGGAAGGTAACAAAAAATGGGTTTCAGAAGGCTGGTTTGCTGTGGAGCCAGGTAATTTAGCAATTTTAAAAGAAAGTGTACAAGTCCGATATTATTATCTCTATATTGTTGATAATGCAAATAACGAATGGGGTGGTGAGGGTTTTCAACTTATGGTAGATGAAGTAAATGAGTTTACCATAAAAAAAGCTGATAAAACCTACACATCAGAAACTAATAAAACCTACAAAATGCACAACTTCATGGAAATAGACACAGGCGAAAAGATTAAAGAATTTACTTATATTTTTAAAGGTAAAAATGAGATGGAAGTGCCAAAAGAAATTGCAAGATAATACTTGGCACTAACATTACTCAAAAAATATTAGTGCTAAACTGAAAATACCTTTGAAAATATTTGATAATACCAAAAAAAATGGTAGTTTTGCAAACTTTTTACTAAATTAAATAACAGTTTATTATGTATGCAATTGTAGAAATCGCCGGACAACAGTTCAAGGTAGAAAAAGACCGTTACATTTACACACACCGTTTGGAAGCAAATGAAGGTGATGTATTGAGTTTCGACAGAGTATTGCTCACCGAAAGTAATGGCACCGTAAACGTTGGAATCCCTACCATAGCGGGTGCGAAAGTAACAGCTAAGGTGCTTGCCCACGTGAAAGGAGACAAAGTTTTGGTCTTCAAGAAAAAAAGACGTAAAGGTCATGTGAAATTGAATGGACATCGCCAACAATTTACAAAAATCTTCATAGAAAGCATTGCTCTCTAAATAATAAGTATGAAATATGATTTATGAAATATTAAATTAACTTATTGGTTATCAAATATTTATAATATAAACATTATTTCATTACTAAAAAGTAATTCAAAATACTCACAATTTAATTAGAAAATTACTATGGCTCACAAAAAAGGTGCTGGTAGCTCGAAAAACGGTAGAGAATCACATAGCAAACGTCTTGGTGTTAAAATATACGGTGGTCAAGCAGCCATTGCAGGTAATATAATCATCAGACAGAGAGGTACAAAACATCACCCAGGCGTAAATGTAGGTATTGGAAAAGACCATACACTTTTTGCTTTAACTGATGGTGTTGTGCAATTCAAAAAAGGCTTTAATGA
>JAYTNF010000121.1:0-11036 GCA_043748455.1 Cytophagales bacterium | reverse complement strand
ATATTCGGTTATCGAATCTGAAAAACCTGAAAATAAAGGTCTTTATAGGTCTGATGATGGTGGTAAAAATTGGAAATTTTTGAATGGAGATTTCGAATTGGCTGTTCGTCCTTTCTATTTTGCAAGAATTGTGATAGACCCAAAAAATCCTGAAATTGTTTGCAAAGCAGGTTTGAGTGGTTCAATTAGTCGTGATGGTGGTAAAACTTTTCGTACTCATGGAGGCATGCACTCTGATATTCACGATTATTGGTTTGATATTAACAACTCAAATATGATGTTTGTGGCAACTGATGGCGGACTTTATAGAACTTGGGACGGTGGCAATGTGTTTGATATGGTAAAAAATATTACGGTTTCTCAATATTATCACGTTAGCGTAGATAACGCAACACCTTATAACATTTATGGTGGTTTGCAAGATAATGGTTCTTGGTATGTGCCTTCTGAAAGTGTGGGTGGAATAGAAAACAGAGATTGGACTTCGGTGGGTTATGGTGATGGTTTTAGAGTGTATCGCCACCCAACAAATCCCGATATTGTGTATTCAGAAATGCAAGGTGCAGAAAATATTTGGCGTTATAGCAAATCCAAAAAACAAGCAAAAATTATCAAACCCTATCCATTAAAAGACGAAGTAAAATTGCGTTTTAACTGGAATACACCTATTCAAATTAGCAAAAAACAACCAAATAGATTATATGTAGCAAGTCAGTTTTTGCACAAATCGGAAGATATGGGCGAAAGTTGGGTAAAAATTTCTCCTGATTTAACAACAAATGACAAGACAAAACAACAACAAGAAAATTCTGGTGGTTTGTCTATGGATAATTCAGGTGCAGAAAATCACTGTACAATTTTTAGTGTTGCGGAATCTCCCTTAGATGAAAATGTAATTTGGGTAGGAACATGACGGCAATGTGCAAGTTACGTCAGATGGTGGCAAAATGTGGACAAATACCATTGCAAATGTTCCAAATTTACCTAAAAATACGTGGGCATATCACGTAGAGCCAAGCAATTTTGACAAAAATACTTGTTATGTTGTCTTTACGGGTTATACGCAAAATGACCAAAATACTTACGCCTACAAAACTACGGATATGGGCAAAACGTGGAAATCTATTGTTACTCCAGATATTAAAGGTTTTGCACGCAATATTAAAGAAGATTTGGTAAATCCTAATTTGTTATTTTTAGGAACAGAATTAGGTTTGTATATTACTGTTGATGGCGGGCAAAATTGGTCGCAATTTACTAATAATATGCCAAGTACTGCGGTACATTATATTACAATTCACCCAGAAACAAATGATTTGGTTATGGGAACTCACGGACGTGGCGTAATTATCATTGACGATATTACTCCATTAAGACAAATTACCAAAGAAAACACTGAAAAATCTGTTTATTTCTTCAAAACTAAGCCAACTTTGTTGCGTGATGGTTCTATTTTCGCAGAAGGCAGTGATATGAGTGAGTATGTTGGGGCAAATCCTGATAGAGATGCAAAAATTATTTATTACCTCAAAGGTCGTCATACTTTTGGCAAAATGACCTTAGAAATTTTGGATAAAGATGGAAAAGTGCTTGCAGATTTGGCACCAGGTAAATCAAAAGGCATTAATATTGTGGAGTGGAACTATAATTTGAAAGCACCAAAAATGGCAAAAGCAAAAACTTTTGCGTTTGGAGGTTTCACAACGCCACGTTTGTCGGAAGGAATTTACAAAGTGAGAATGACAAAAGGCAAAGATGTTTTTGAAACTGAAATTGAACTAAAAGCAGACGAAAACAGTATGCACAATGCCACAGACCGTAAAGTACAGTTTGAAACAGCAATGAAATTGTATAATATGTCTGAACAATTAGCACACACAGTTGACCAACTTGATGCGATGAAAGATGGTGCAACAGACAGGCTAAGCAAAAATGCAGCTTTGAAAAAAGCTATTGAACCTTTGGTTGCAAAAATTGATAAAATGAAAGAAAGTTTAGTTGTTTTGAAAGGCGACAATTATGTAGGTTCGGCAGAGCCACAATTACGTGAAAAAGTTGCGGAATTGTATGCGGAAGTTGCGGGTTATTATGGTAGCCCTTCGCCTGCACAAATGTTAAAATTGGCAGATTTGGAAGCAAAAGTTACTACTGCAAAAACTGAAACAGAAGCCTTGAAAACCAAACAATTAGCAGAAATTAATGCAAAATTAGTAGCTGCAAAATTGGAAGAAATCAAGTTAAGAAGTTTTGAGGAATTTAAAGCTGCGGATAAATAAAGCTTTGAATGTGAGTGAAAATATATGAAATAAAATAGGCTCACAGAAAATCTGTGAGCCTAAGTTTTGTCAAATCAGTAAGCTAATTTTTGTGTTGTGGATTTGCCCATTCAATAGAACCGTTAGTATCAAAACTATCATTGCGAACAAAGAAATCTGATTTCCTTTTAGTTTTTAATGCTGAAATACGACAAACCTCCGAACAATATTTACTATGGTGGCTGCGTTTTTTGCTTTCTTTACCGCAATTATCACACGAAAACCACAAATCATCAATATTTTCATTTTCTAAATTTCTAACTAAGTTATCTTTTAAACCATTTTGGGTTACGTTTCCTTTGCTTGTTGCTATGGTTGTTGTTAGAGTATGTTTACTGTTTGCAGGTTTGGATTCAAATGTATAAACCTCCCCCAAATTCAAACCATTTTCAAAATCTCCACTTGAATTATTAGCAAAATCATTTTCAAAATTATTGGCTGTATAATGGTGTAATTTACTATTAAAATTATCAAATTCTTGGCTATTATACTGATAGTTTGGATTTTGATAACTTTGTTGTCTTTTCAAATGATCTGTCCCATTTGTTGTTTTTCTTATAGAAACTTGCTCAAAATCTGCACTATTTTCTTGATTTTTTCTACGTTTTTGTGCTGTAAGGCTACAACTTTTTGAGCAGTATTTTGTGCCTTTTCGCCTGCCGTGCATCTCTGTTCCACATTCTTCACATTCTGGAGTTTCTGGCACTTCGCCTTTTACTTTTTCTGCCTTGATAGATGGACTTTTATCATAACTTACTTTTTGTTTATATGTTACAACAGGTTCTTCTACAAATGTATTTTTTGCATGTCCATGTATATTGTGTGTATCATGGCTTTTTGAATGATTATTTACATGATTTTCTGACTGATTTTGTAGTTTTTGGTATTGTAACCGCCTAATTTCTCTGATAAAACCTTCTAATTTTTCTTGTTCATCATCATAAAATTCGCTATCTGTTTTTGCAATTTGGTGTGTGGTATAAGCCACCAACATTGGTAACATGCCACTCAAAATTAGGATAACAAAATGTACTTCACTCATATTTGCCCAATCCCAAGACAAATTCATGCGGCTATAAACCGAAAACGAAATTACACAAGTAAGCATTGCCAAAAACCATGATAAAGCATTTTGCTTGCGAATTCCAAAAATAACAATACACAACAATAAAAATGCACTTAAACAAACCGCAGGAATATGGTTAAAAGCACCCCAATCTGCTCGGTATTGGGACATAAATCTGAAAAACATTGCCTGGAAATTGCTAAATTCTACGCCTAAACCTATTGCTAAAATAAGGGTTAGACCAAAGTTCTCTTTGAGTTTTAAATAAAAGTTATTCATTTTGCCTACAAGTTTTAAAGTGAGTGCCTAAACTGTTGCATAATGCCGAAAACTTTTATTTTGGGTTATGCAGTCAATAAATATTTCTATTGATTTGATAGGACAAAATAATCAATAAAAAATGACACAAACAAATATTATCAGCTTTATTTTTGAATAAAACAGTTATTTATTTTCTAAAAAGTTAATAAATTGATTGTCAATTCATTAAAAAAGTATTTTATGTAGTGTGGACTTTAGTCCACACATTAGGTAGTGTGTGGACTAAAGTCCACACTACAGTTTTTATGACATGGCAATTAGACATAAAAACGCAGTCCATAAACTCACTAATAATACAGTATCCCATGAAAATAAGCCAACAGATTTTGGAATTATTTTCTTTGCCTTTTTAGCTTGACTTTTTTCTACTTGTGCCAACACAAAATAGGTTGCTGAATTATCATCTTGATATAATAATTTTCCAGAAAATATAGAAAGGTCAGTAATAGCTATTTGCTTTTTAACTTCTTCTGTCAAGTTTTTTGTTGTATTTGAAAGGTCTTTTGTTTTCATGTTTTTAATGATTAATAGTGTTTGCTTCTAATTATAATACAAAGAAACACTACCAGACCGTAAGCTATGTGAGGTGTGAAATTATTTTGAGATATTTTTATGAAATTTTATGAATTGTGGGCAAATAAAAACCCCAATACAGATTTTGTATTGAGGTAGATTTTTAATTAATAAACAAAAAATTATTTGTTTATCGGAGTAGCAACGAACAACTCTACTGGAGTTTGTTTTGGTGCTTTAGGATTTGAATTTAATTCAGCTTGTGCATACAAAAATCTTTGAGGAAACTGTGTCCCTTTATTTATTGGTGCATTTACTCTCACATCAGTTTCTTTGAAAGTACGTCTTAAATCATTAAATCCTTCTAATTGTGCAATGAAAGATATATATCTTTCTTCTAAGATTTCTTTCAATAAGGCTTTTTCAGCAGTCAAATTACCTTTGTTATCCATTCCAGCTGGTGCAAAATCTGCAAGTGTATAAGCATCATATTTAGATGCAAATTTAGATGCTAACCAAGTTCGATACATATTCAAATGTCCTAGTGCTAATGTTGTATTATTAGTACGTGCTGCGGATTCTGCAAGAATTAATATATTTTCAGCATAAGTAACAACAGGAGTTTGTGAAGTTGAGCTAAACATACCACCATCTTCATAATTCAAATCACTACCATCTGAAGTATAATAAAATAATTTACGAGCTGTTTCATCTGTTTTTGCATTACCCCTATACATTGCATTGCCTGTTGTAAGAATTTTAACAGCCATAGCACCATCAGAAGTTAAATAACCTTGACGATTATTTTGACCAAAGTCATAATAAATATTTTGGTCTTTTTCTTGGTTACCACCATATTTAACAGTCATGTCATCAGCACTTGCAGTAATACCTTTTAGGGCATTAGTATATGCTTCTTGATAATTACGTGTGTGCATGAAAAAACGTGCTTTTAATGTATAAGCAACTTTTAACCATTTTGTAGAATTACCACCATAGAAAATATCATTTGGAACAGAACCAGTACCTGATGACAAATTAACAATAGCTTGGTCTAATAACTTTTGAGCACCTCCATATACTTCGGCTTGTGTATCAAACTTTGGCTGTGGTTTATTATTAATATCAACAGTTTCTGAAAATGGAACATCTCCAAATAAAGCTGTGGTATTGCCAATAGTATTTGCTTCTATGATTCTTGCAATACCACCAACAATTGGGTTTTTTGCTTTATCTGCACTTTCTGTGGCAAGTCTTGCTTGTGCTACTGTTTCTACATAGATATTGCTCCACATATCATCAAATATGCCAGCATTAACATCATAAGTCTGGTAAGATAAATATTGACGGTCTGAACCTGTAAAATAACCAGACCACATACCTGCCAAACGTGTTGGTTCTCCACCTGACAAATAAGATGTTCCTAATTGTGCTGATGTCAAAAGAATAGGTGCTGGTGCAGAAGTTGGACTGTTTGGGCTATTTTCATAACCTTCAACCATACTGCGGCAAGAGAACAATCCTACTGCCACAGATGCCAAAATGAGAGTTTTTTTTATATTTTTAGTTAACATAATAAGTCAATTTATAGTTTTAAAAGTTACTTTAAACAAACCACTTTGAAATAGGACTTACTGTTGCTTCAATGATTAAATTCACAACAGTAAGTCTTTATTTGATTAGTAAGTAAGTCTTAATGTGAATAAGTAAGACCTTGTATTAGGGCTATTGAAATAATCTAAACCTTGTCCGTTTGTAGCACCAGTTAAGTTTGTTTCAGGGTCAATACCTGTGTAATTTGTGATTAAACCTAAATTACGACCTGTTACCATAAATTCAGCAGCAGACAATTTTGTAAGTTTTTTAAATCCATCTGTTCTTAATGTATAAGAAAGAGAAAGTTCTCTCAAACGAATCCAAGAGGCATCTTCTACAAATTGTTCAGCAGGTCCGCCAAAACCACCACCAAGACCTTGATACCAAGTTTCATCTAAAGCGACATCGCCACCACCAAAGTTTTTCACAACACCTCTAAATGTTGTTCCTGCTTTAATCACAGCACCATTCGCATTTACCAAGTCTTTAGTTGTAGTAGTAGATTGGTTTAAGTCCCCATGTGTACCAAATACATATAAAGCACCTTTTGTACCATTCCATACTTGATAACCTTGTACTGTTTCTATTAATGCAGTTAAACTAAAGTTTTTCCAAGACAATGTATTAGATAAACCTGCTCTCCAATCTGGTTGAGTCTGTCCAATAACAGCATCATTTCCTAATTGAGGGAAACCAGCAGCATCTAAAACAAATTTACCTTTTTCATCACGTTGCCATGTAGCACCCCAGATAGCACTCATAGGATTATTAAGAGCAGCCATAGAAGATGATCCAGTAAAACCTGATAATAATAAAGGTGCATTATTTCCTGTACCTAATGAAGTAACTTTGTTACGATTCATAGACCAATTTACATCTACAGACCATTTAAAATCTCCTTTTCTAATGATGTCAGCACCAACTTCTAATTCAAGACCTTGATTTTCAATAGCTGCATAGTTACCATATTGCCTACGGAATCCAGTAGCATAAGAAACAGGTGCATACGTTAGCACATCTTTTACATTATTTTGATAATAGGTAACAGAAAGACGTACATAATCATTTAAGAAACGCAAGTCTGCACCAACTTCAATTTCTGTTTTACGTTCTGGTTTTAAAAAATCATTACCTGCATCACTAGAACGAGAATATCCACCCAATCCATAGACTCCTGCATCTAAGATAGTACCCCAACCATCTTGTAAAACAGTAGAAGTATAAAGAGTTTGCCAAGCGTAAGGGCGTGGTGCCAAACCTACAGAACCATAAGATGCACGTAATTTACCAAAAGATAAGATTTTATTATTTTTTAATGCCTCTAATTGTGTAAACTGCCAAGCAATGTCTGTTGAACCAAATAAATAACTTGCATCTGATTTAGGTCCAAAAGTAGAAGATGCTTCGTTACGTAATGTACCATTTACAAACAACATGTTTTTATAAGACACACCACCTACTGCATAACCACCATTTAATCTATCTGTTGAGATAAAATTCTGTAAAGTTTTATTTGTTACAGGAGCATTATCAAAGTTTTTAGGACCATCAGCCAAAATAAAAGTATTCATATCACCGTAGAAATCACTGCGGTATGTATTACGATAATTGAAACCTAAAATCAAACTTGTAGAAAAATCTGTTCCAAAATCTTTAGAGATTTTAGTCATTGCGTCCATATTGAACTTAGTTTCAGATAATGATTGACGTACTAAACGACCACCTGCATAAGATGCAGAATTAACTGGTGAATATGCCATTTGTTGGTCTGTATAAGTATCAATACCTGGTCTAACAATAAATTCTAACCATGATAAAGGTTTTACATTTAACTCTACATTACCAATAAAACGCTGAACGTCAGAAGTATTTTCTTGTTGATTAATAGTCCAAGCTGGATTATTATAAACAGGATCAACTGTTTGACCTAAATAACGTCGGTAACTTCTTTGTGCACTTCTACCAACTACATCAGTAGGTGATGAATAATAAGTACCTTTATAGTCTGTATTATCAAAATCGGCAGGAGTACGCAACATACCTAAAAATAAACCCGCTAAATTAGAACCTTTTTGAACACGATTTGCTGTAATGTTTGTATAAGTAGTATTTGCACTCACTTTAACAGCTTTGCTAAGAGGTTTTTCTACATTTAAACGAGCAGTCATACGGTTATAATCACTACCAGCACGCATGATACCTTTTTGACGTAAATCTGACAAACTGAAAAATACTGTACCACCAGTTGCATCACCCGCACCAACAGTTAAGTTATTTTCTACGAAATAACCAGTACGAAATATCTGGTCAAAGTTTTTGTCATTAAAAGTTTCTTTTGAGTTTTTTTGTGTGATAGGGTAATATCTTTTTCCTGTTTCAGATAAAAAAGAAGCTCCATTTTGATTTACTACATCTGCACCACCAGCACGTAAACTAATGTCATCACCCCAAGTACGAGCAGCAGTTGGATTATATCGTCCACCAGCACCTTGTCCAAATCTTGATTGCAAAGGCACCATTTTGTTTACTTCGTCAAAAGAAACAGTAGCTTTGTAATTAATAGTTAATTTGCCTTGTTTACCTTTTTTGGTTGTAATTACAATTACACCATTGTTTGCAGCGGAGCCCCAAACAGCAGCAGCAGCAGCACCTTTTAACACTTGAACAGACTCAATATCTTCTGGATTTAAGTCATTCAAACGAGATTGTTGTGTAACACCATCAGTTTCATTAGAGCCTAAACCATTAGTTGCACCCGAAGAACTGTTAGAAATTGGCATACCATCAACAACAATTAAAGGTTGTGTACTGTTTGTAATTGTACTTGCACCACGAATTTGGATAAAAGCACCAGCACCTGGGTCACCACTACTTTTAGTAATTGTAAGACCAGCCGTTTTACCAGACATACCACTAATTAAGCCTGTTTCGCCAGAACGTACAATTTCTGCCGTTTTAATTTTAGTTGCAGAAGTTGCAGATTTATCTCTGTCTTCTTTAAAACCTAAAGCTGTTACTACAACTTCGCTAATTTGTCTTACATCAGTAGTCATTGGCAAATCAATAGTAGATTGTGTACCAATTTCAATTTCTTGAGTATTCATACCAATAAAAGAAAACACTAAAAATTTGGCATCTTTTCCTACTGATAATTTGTACATACCTTCAACATCGGTTTGTGTACCAACTGTTGTGCCTTTTACCATTACTGTAACACCTGGTAATGGTGTCCCATCTTCTTTCGAGGTTACTTTCCCCGATACTGTTTTATCTTGAGCATAAACTGAAATACTCAGCATCATGCTTAGTAAGACAAAACCGTAAAGCAATAGTCGTTTCATCATAAATTTGTAAAGGTTATAAAATAATTGTTAAGTGTTGTTAATATTACAACTTCCAAATCTACATATTATATTAATATTAAAAAAAAAAAATGATTTTTTTTCAAACAAATCAAAATATTTAACGTAAAAGGCTGAGCTAATCTAAAATTTTCCTTAAAAAGTCAAATAAAAACCTCCTATATTAAAAGGGTTGTAGTAAAACAATGTATGACCATCTAATTTATTGATAATTATAAATTTAACCAAACACGGATTATACTAACATTAACAGATTTATGTAATTTGTTTAGAAATATTAGTAATTATCAACCTAACTTATGTTATTTTATACTATAAAGCATTGATTTTCAAATACTTAGGTCATCTTTGTAAAACCTCCTAAAAATGATATACTATCCCATTCCAAATCGCATATAGATAAAGACAGTAAAAAAGCTAATAACAAGCAAATTATTCACATAGGATTCGTACACTCGTACTTGTGGCAAACAACTTCAAATTGAATATAAAAATCGAGGTACTAACCATGTCGTTAAAATAATGTTGAGCAGTTACTTTAACGAAATTGTGGTATTGCACACATAGAGAAAATATTTGATGATTGCCACCAACTGAGTAAACCTTAGATTTTAAAAACTTTGGTAAATGATGCAGCAAACTTAGAAAAGTACCTCCGATAAAACCACAAAAATACATTACAAAAGTTTGCAAATTACGGCAACGTGCAAATTAGAAAATCACAAGCATACTATGAAAATATGTATTTGTTATAAAAATTACAGTTATTATTAAAAAAACTATCATACACAGTTTAACAATACCTATTAGATAATCTTTTGCAAGTTTTTAGCATTTTTTATAAGTTTTTCAAATTAAAATAATCCAAAATAACTTGGCGTGGAAAACCTAATTACTTTTATCATTTCTCAAATAAAACACTATTTAGATTTGTTCTAAATAAATATAACAACTACTTTTGCAGACTTCTATAAAAACAAAGTTATGCAAAAAAATATATCAGTCTTTTCTCAAAAAATAACTAATTATAAAAGTTTTCAAAACTTTTGTAGTATTTTTTTTATCTTATTACTTTCATTTCCCGCATTTTCCCAAAAAATAACCCAAAAAGTAACACTCATAGGAAAATTACAACATATTGATAATCAATTATTTAGCTATCCGATAATTACCTTAAAAAATACAAAATTTTATGTTGAGGCAGACAATAAAGGAAATTATGTGCTTAATAATGTTCCTTTTGGCACTTATACCTTGCTTGCTTTTGCCTTAGGAACAGAAACCGTAGAACAAGAAATTACTGTAAATGAGGAAAAAATTAAGAACGGAAAAATTACAATTCCCGATATTATTCTCAAACCTTTGAATAAAAATTTAGATGAAATAGAAGTTTATGCACAAAAAGAACAAACTTTTGGAATTACACAACTGAAATCGGTAGAAAATTTTGGAATTTATGAAGGCAAAAAAACCGAGGTGATTGTATTAAAAGACTTAAATGCAAATCTTTCGACCAATAATCCTCGACAAGTTTATGCAAAAGTTACAGGCTTAAATATTTGGGAAAGTGATGGGGCAGGTTTGCAATTAGGCATCGGTGGACGTGGATTAAGTCCAAACCGTACTTCAAATTTCAACACTCGACAAAATGGTTACGACATTAGTGCCGATGCTTTAGGTTATCCCGAAAGTTATTATACACCACCAACAGAAGCCTTAGAAAGAATTGAGATAATTCGTGGGGCAGCTTCTTTGCAATACGGCACACAATTTGGCGGAATGTTGAATTTTCGGTTCAAAAAAGGTGCAAAAGATAAGAAAATTGAGCTTACAAGCCGACAAAGTGCAGGTTCTTGGGGATTT
>JAYTNF010000120.1:0-11008 GCA_043748455.1 Cytophagales bacterium | reverse complement strand
ACAGAAAATTAATCCTAAGTCTAATAGACAAATGACAGTTTTTGTGCTTACACTGGCAAGTATTGGTAGTACTTATTCGGAGGAATAAGTTAAAAAAGGTCTGGAAACAGTCAAGGAAAAAGACCGAAAAAACTACCGAAAAAATTCCCCAGAATAGTATAAAAACTGGGGGGAAATAGGGGAAATTCTGAACAGCCTACCGTTAGGGTGCGGTACATTCTACGCAACTTACATTTATCACTTATTACCTCAAAAACCAATAATTTAGATTCTTCGCAAGCTCAGAATGACAAATTTAGTTTATTTAAAATTATAGTTACTTTTGTGATGTTTTATAAGTTTTATGCAAAAAATCTAAATCTAAGTTTAGCTTTTTTTGAAATTATAAATAAAAATAGATTAATTACAAAAAGTTCAATTTAACACAATATTTTTACATATATTTTTGGAATTATGAAACATTTTATATATTTTACATTAGTATTATTTGCTGCATTTTCATGCCAAAAACAAGGTGCAAAAGATGTAGCAAATCCTAATATTTTTCCTAAAACTTCATGGAAAAGTGCTAAGGAAAACAAATTTCCCTTGTATTATCAATTTATAGATAGTGCAACGCTAATGATTAGAGATGATATTGGCGAAATTGCAAATACTTATAAAGCTATTTATAAAATGGCTGGTGATACCATAAAAATTGAAGTAATGTCAGATGTTCGTGATTCTGGAGTAATGAATGGCTATAAACAGAGTTTGGTTTATAAAGACTCTGTATTATTATTGGTATCTGATAAAATGCTAAAAGACAGTGCTACTATTTTTTATACTACGCCTGATAAGTTTATCAAAGAGTAATTTAAAATCATAAACAAAATTAATGATGAATAGTCAAAATGCAACTCACAAAGAACTCCTTGAAGAGTTAGAGGAATTACAGAAAAAATATGC
This sequence comes from Cytophagales bacterium, assembly GCA_043748455.1. Taxonomy (GTDB): domain Bacteria; phylum Bacteroidota; class Bacteroidia; order Cytophagales; family Thermoflexibacteraceae; genus JAAFKA01. The sequence continues at coordinate 10,060 of JAYTNF010000120.1, read as the reverse complement.
TGTAATGGAGGCACTCTTGGCTAAAAACAATACAGAAAAGACAGATAAATTTAAACTTATTTTTGAACAAGCTGCGGTTGGTATGGCACAAGTTGATGCACAAACAGGAAAGTTTGTAAAAATTAATCAAAAATATGCCCAACTTCTTGGATATACCATAGAAGAAATGCTCGTCATTGATTTTCAAACAATAACTTTTTCAGAAGATTTAGCTGAGGATTTGCAAAACATGAAATTGTTAAAAAATGGGGAAATTCGGGAGTTTACAGTAGAAAAAAGATATATTCATAAAAATGGACACCTAATTTGGGTAGGTTTGGCAGTGTCTGCATTGTGGGAAAAGGGAAGTATTCCTGATTTTAATGTTGCAGTAGTTACAGATATTACAGAACGTAAGCAAACAGAACAGGCACTTAAAAATGAAAGATTAAGATTTCAAGATATTGCAGATACTACCGATGGTATTATTTGGGAATTAGATTATGCTACACTTTTATTTACTTATGTAAGCCAAAAAGCTGTAAGATTATTAGGTTATGATTTAGAAGAATGGTATCAACCAGATTTTTGGTTTTCCCATATTCATGAGGAAGATAAATCTTGGGCTGTTGATTATTGTAAGTCATTCTCTGCAAAATTAGAAACCCATGAACTTGAATATCGTTTTTTTGCAAAAGATGGACGAATGGTGTGGTTGCGAGATATTGTTTCGGTAGTATCAGACAAGAATAAACCAACCTATTTGTGTGGAGTGATGATAGATATTACAGAACAAAAAAAGGCAGAAGAAACTTTACGTATTAGTGAGCAACGCCTAAAAACTATTATTGAAACAGAGCCAGAGTGTGTAAAAATAATAAGTACTGAAGGAGAATTATTAGAAATGAATGCTGCGGGCTTGGCTATGCTTGAGGCTAATTCATTAGAAGAAGTTAAGGCACATTCACCAACTCTTGCAAAATTTATTGTACCAAAATATCTTAAAGACTTTGATATTTTATACCAAAAAGCCTTTGGTGGAGAAAATGGACTATTAGAATTTGAGGCATCTGGACTTAAAGGCACGCATAAGTGGTTTGAAACTCATGTAGCACCACTAAGAAATGAAAATAACGAGATAACAAGCCTCTTAGCCATTACTCGTGATATTACAGCACGTAAAAATACAGAACAACAATATAAGAGAAGTAATCAATTATTGGAAGAATCTCAATTAATAGCCAAAGTAGGTGGTTGGGAATTAGACTTAATTAGTGGGGAGCTCTATTGGACAGCCGAAACTTATAGAATTCATGACACCTCACCAGAGGAGTTTAATCCAACTGTTGATGCTGGTGTGAGTTATTTTCTACCTAAATCAAAGCAAATAATTACAGAGGCTTTGGAACTTGCCATGACACAATGTCAAGGTTATGATTTATATTTAGAAACTTATACAACCAAAGGAAGAAGAATATCAGTAAGAACAACCTGCGAAGTGATAAGTATTGATGGCAAAGCAACTACATTGAGAGGCATATTCCAAGACATTACAACGCAAAAAAATGTTGAAGAGCAGTTAAAAAACCAAAATAAAATATTGCAACTTCAAAATAGTGAATTAGAGCAGTTTACTTATATAACTTCTCATGATTTGCAAGAGCCTTTACATACGATTATTAGTTTCGCTGAACTTTTTCAAGAAGAATATATTACAAAAGTTGATGGAAATGCAGAATTATATATTAATTTTATTGTCAAATCATCTAAACGTATGCAAGTATTAGTAAAAGGACTATTAGACTATTCGAGAATAGGACGTGAGAGAGAGAAAATAAAAATTGATTGTAATCTCATTCTAAATGATATTATTGCAGATATGACAACCTGTATTGTGTCAAGTAAAGCAGAAATAACAGTAGAAGACTTGCCAATTATACAAGGTTATGCTATTGAATTAAAGCTACTTTTTAAAAATTTATTAAGCAATGCCATGAAGTTTACATCAAAAGATGTAACTCCTAAAATTAATATTTCCGCTAAAAATACCGCACAAGGCTGGCTTTTTGCTGTGCGTGATAATGGTATTGGTATTGATGAAAAAAATCGTGAGAAAATATTTATTATTTTCAAAAGACTGCATAATAGAGATGAATATGAGGGAACAGGTATTGGATTATCACATTGCAAAAAAATAGTGGCATTACATGGCGGCACTATCTGGGTAGAAAACTATGAGGGAGGCAGCATTTTCTACTTTACAATTCCTAAAAAATAACTTAATTGCATAGATTATCACGCATTAAACCATATAATTTAAAATTAACCAGTAATGATGACCACTAAACTAAATTGTGTATTATTAATTGATGACGACATGGCTACAAACTTTATTAACAAAAAAGTTATTGAAAAAGTGTCAGCAACATGCCATATAGCAACCGTACTCAACGGACGTGAAGCTATTGATTATTTGACAAAGTCTGGGAAATATGAAAATTTAGATTGCCCAAAACCCCAAATCATTCTACTTGATATAAATATGCCTATTATGGACGGTTGGGAATTTATAGAAATATATAAAAATATTGATATAAATGAAAAAGCTGATACTAAGATTATTATGCTTACCACTTCGTTTAATCCCGATGATAAAATAAAGGCAGAAAAAATGACTGAAATTTCAGAATTTAGATATAAACCACTAACGGTAGGTGTTTTTAATGAAATAGTAAGCCAATATTTATAAAAGTGGTTATAAGTTCATTGTATAAAATAACTTTACATTTATCATGGTTTATCAAGTTTTTGAAAAATTGGGTGGAAAATTTTATCATTCACCAAAAATATTTGAAGCAAAAGTTGCAGCCATTAAAGCATATATTTTTGACTGGGACGGTGTTTTTAATGACGGAAGTAAAACAGATGCTGGCAGTTCTTATTCAGAAGTAGATTCTATGGGAACAAACATGTTGCGTTTTGCTTATTGGTTGAAAAACAGGAACTTGGCTCCTACTGCCATTATGACAGGTGAAAACAATAAACCTGCATTTTATTTGGCTAAACGTGAAAAATTCCAAGCAGTTTATTATAAATTTGCAAGCAAAGAAGCAGCTTTTGCACATTTTTTAGAAAAAAATGATTTACAAGCCCACGAAGTTTGCTTCTGTTTTGATGATATTCTTGATTTATCCATAGCTGAAAAATGTGGTTTAAGAATGTTGATAAAAAGAGAAGCAAGTCCATTATTTTTGCAATATGTAGAAAAAAATAATTTGGTTGATTATATAAGTGCAAACACAGGTGGTAAATTTGCAGTTAGAGAAATTGCAGAATTGTTATTAGGTATTCAAGGCATATATGACTTTACAATACAAAAAAGACAGTATTTTGATACAGATTACCAAACTTATTTAGCACAACGCAATAGCAAGAACGTAGATTTTTTTACCCTAAAAGATGCTATGATTATTAAAACAGATATAGAAAACTGAAAAATTTAACAAAAAAAGTTAAATTTTCCTTACAATTTGCAAAATAATTCGTTTGATACAAGTAAAGGTTTATTTTTGTAAACTTATAAAAGGACAAATTATGTTAAAATCTATGCTAAAAATATATTGTTTATTCATCATTTTATTTTGTGCAATTATTGGAACTTCGCATCAAAGTTTTGCACAAGGAAACACACAAGTTATTACATTTACAGGTGTTGTTATTGACGGAGACAGTGTAAAAGCTGTAAAAAGTGTGTATCTTTATGTATATCGTGCCAATCGTGGTTGCATTACTAACGAACAAGGTGTTTTTACAATGACTGTTCGGGCTGGTGATACTGTGGTAATAACAAGATTAGGTTATGAGAAAAAAATGGTTGTAATTCCTCAGCGAAGTGATGCTGTCTATTCAGTTGTTATAGATTTAAAACAACGTGCAAGAATTCTACCTGTGGTTGAAGTTCACCCATATAGTGATGAAAAAGTGTTTAAAGAAGTATTTTTAGCACTCAAATTGCCCGAAAGACGCTATGAAAACATGGCTCGCAACCTAAATAAACGCCAAATGACAAACATGGCAATGTCAATGCCAATGGACGGTAGCATGAATTATAAATTTTATATGAGGCAACAACAAAATCAAATGTCTAATATAAATAGCTTAACAACAATTCCATTGCTAAATCCTTTTGCATGGGCAGAATTCATAAAATCCATAAAAAGAGGAGATTTGAAAAAACAAGATAGAGATGATGACTAAATAGTTTTTAGTTTTTTTGTCATTCTGAGCTTGTTGGTGCGACATTTTGCACCAACAAGCTCAGAATGACAAATTTAGTACCCTTATGCAATCAAAACTTCATTCAAAATGTTTCACAAAATTCAATTAAAATTTTTTTTTGTCATCTTATTTGCAATTTTTTCTGCAAATATTGCACTTGCACAAGATGACAAGAATAAGAGTATGAACAAAAAAGATAGTCAAACCGACAGACTTTTAACCACTTCAACTGTGCCTTTAATAGAACTTTCCACCAAAAGAACTTTGGCACAACAAGCTAAAGATGCAGCAAAACAAGTAAAAGAAACTGCAAAACTTGGTATTGATGCTGTAAAAACTGCCAAAGTTGCAAAGCCCAAAAAAGAGCCTAAAAATTCTTATCGTGGTATCAAAGGCAAAAAATCTTTTGTTCGTACAATAAGTGGCAAAAGAACTATTGTAGAAAAGTTTTATTTTGTCAAAGACCAAACAAAAGTGCCTCAATATGTAGCAGAAGCCTATTATTTTGACCCTAAAAAACAAAAAATCATCAAAACAACTAAGTACAATTCTGAAAATGGTGCTTTGTTGCATGGACTTTATACCAAAAAAATTAATGATTTAATTAGCGAAGAAGGTTATTTTTATTTGGGTGTTAAAGATGGGAAATGGGAAAAGTATAATAAAGATACGTTGCTTGTGGACAAAAGATATTTTGATAAGGGGTTTTTACAAGAATCAGAAATTGCCTATTTTGATAAAAACAAGAAGAATTTGAAACAATTAGTTTCAATTCATAATGGTTTTAAAGATGGCGAATATTTAGTATATTTTCAAAGTGGTCGTTTGGCAGTAAAAGGGCAATATAGTGATGATATAAAAATAGGAGTTTGGTATGAATATTTTGACCAAGTAAAATTTGCACGTAAACGTGAAATAAAATTTAAAGATGCCCCTTATGACAAGGCAGACAGTGTTGTGTTGCGTGAGTGGGACATTAAAGGCAAAGTTCTCATAGATAATTCAAGAAAAAAGTAAATTATCACAGAAATTAAAATGATGTTTATTAATGTTTTTTAATAAGTAATTTAATTTCATACATCATATTTTATATTTATTACCAATGTGGTTAGAATTACAAAAGTTTCTCACACCCGAATACATTATCCAATTTGGTGGCTTAACACTTTTTTTCCTTATTGTCTTCCTTGAAAGTGGAACTTTAATTGGTGTTTTTATGCCTGGCGAATCTCTGTTATTTGTTGCAGGTTTGAGCTGTCGTTTAGGTTTGTGGAACTATTCATTGCTTACTATTCTATTTATTGCGTTTTTAGCAGCAATTTTGGGAACATTTTTTGGCTACTATGTTGGTGCAAAGAGTAGGTATGCTTTAATACAGAAACCTGATACTTTTTGGTTTAAACGCAGCCTTTTTGCAAAAGTGAAGTTGTTTTTTAGCAAATACCGCAGGTTATCCTTATTAATTGGTCGTTTTTTCCCTATTTTAAGAAGTTTATTGCCCATTTTTGCAGGAATTGTACGCATGCATTTTGGTTATTTTACACTATATAGCTTAGTAAGTGTTTTTGTGTGGTCATTTGGATTTGTTTTATTAGGTTATTGGTGTGGCGATGCTTTTCCTGAAATCAAACAATATATGGTATATTCACTGCTTGGTTTGGTGCTAATTACAGTAGCTCCTTTGCTAAAAAAAATTGTGGATATGATGAGAAAGAAATATGAAATATGAAATATGTTATCTAATATTTTAACAACTTATATAATAATGACTGAAAAAGAAATACTTGTCTTTGCACTTAACCAATTTGCTGGTTTGACAGCAGCAGACTTTGAACTTTCTGCTACTTTTTGGCAGCAAAAAGAATATAAAAAAGGTGATTATTATAATCAACACAAATCAGTTTGCAAATATTTAGGATTTATAACCACAGGAGTTTTTCGTTCTTACATTATTGATAATAAAACAAGTGAAGAAAAAAATGTTTTTCTCTATTCAAAAAATCAATTTGTTGTAACATTTAAGAGTTTTATCAACCAGATTCCTTGCGATTATCACACACAAGCCATGACAGATGCTTCGGTAATTTATATCAACATTGCCGATTTACTTTCACTTTATAAGCAATCACATAAATGGGAAACATTTGGACGACTTTTGGCACAAGAAGCCTTTAATGTGGCAATTCGAAGAACCGAAAGTTTTATTTTTCAAACACCCGAAGAACGTTATTTAGATTTGATAAAATACCACCCCGATATTTTCAATAATATTCCATTATACCATATTTCATCATATTTGGGTATTCAAGGTCCTTCTTTAAGTCGCATCAGAAAAAGAATTTCAGACAAGTAATACGATTTTAACTTGGGTTAAAGTTTTTATGATTTCCTAACGATACTTTTGTATCGTAATAAATTTTAAAAACAAATGAATATAAAAACCAAAATTGTGTGGCTTGCTTTGCTTTTTGTTGCTATGCAAACGAATGGCTATTCTCAAACAATTAAAAATGATACAATTATGGAAACCTTAAAAACAAAGTCTAAAACAATCGTGCTTATTCATGGGCTATTTGTAAACCCAAAAAGTTGGTCGGAATGGAAAACTTATTTTGAAGCAAAAGGCTATCGTTGCTATACGCCAGCAAATCCTTCTCACGAGGGCAATCCCGAAATGCTAAGAAAAGAAATCAATTCCGATTTGGCAAAAGTAAATTTTGAAGATGTTGTAAATAACATTGTAAAACTGATTGATACTTTACCCGAAAAGCCAATCGTTATTGGTCATTCATTGGCAGGATTGGTGGTGCAAAAATTAGTTTCAATGGACAAAGTAGCAGCAGGAATTTGTATTGACGGAGCAGCACCTCAAGGAATTATCACTACAAAATGGAGTTTTTGGAAAGTTAATGGCTCTGTTGTAAACCCATTCAAAGGGAATTCGGTTTTTGAGCCAAACAAAAAATGGTTTCACTATGCTTTTTGCAACACAATGACAAGAGAAGAATCTGACAAAGCATTTGATGCTTACGTAGTTCCTGAAAGCAGAAATATTCCGAGAGGAACATTAAAAAGTTTTGCGAAGATTGACTTTAAAAAACCACACAAGCCTTTGCTTTTTATTGCAGGAGAAAAAGATAATTGTGTGCCTGCATCATTAAATAACAAAAATTTCAAAGCATATAAAGATGCTAATAGCATCAAGGAATTTAAGGAGTTTAAAGGTCGTGGACACTTTATTTGCGGAGAACCAAATTGGCAAGAAGTAGCCGACTATATTTTGAATTGGCTGAAATAGCAGAAAAAATGGCACATCACAAGGATTTGTGATGTCGGGCATTGTTGAAAATTTCCGAAATCACAAATCCTAAAACTAAATATGAAATATGTTAGAACTTATTTACGATTATTTTAGCAAAAATACCATTGAAACTGTTGGTGCCATTTTGACAATTTTGTGTGTTTGGCTCAATACAAAAGCTAATATTTGGGGCTGGTTTGTGGGAATTCTTAGCACAATTTGTTATATTTATGTGGCTTATTCAACGCAGTTATGGGGTTTTTGCTTGCTTAATATTTTCTTTTTAGCAATCAGTGTTTATGGTTTGTGGAATTGGAAATACGGCACAGAAAACAAAATCCAAACAAATGAAATTCAAACAAGTGAAATTCAAATATTGCCAATTACACACACACCAGCAACAACATTTATTATTTTAATTGGGTTTGGGACTATATTATCAGGTGTTTTTTCCTATATTTTAATTCAAACAGGTAGTTCTTCTCCCTATTTTGATGCAATAATTTTTGCTTTTAGCATTATTGCACAAGGATTATTGGCAAATAAGAAAATTGAAAATTGGTTATTTTGGATTGTCATTAATTTACTAACTGTTGTGATGTTTTTGCAATTAAAAATTTGGATAACGGCTATTTTATATATTATGCTATTTATTTTGGCAATTCGTGGGTATTTGGAATGGATAGAAATAAAAAAACACCAGATTTCTTAATTTTAACAATAGATTTGTGTTAATTTGAAGTTGTTAGTGTAATTTTATATTTGCAATAACACCAATTTAAAATCTAACTTAAAACTAACTTAATATTTTCTACCATGTTAAACAAATCAATAGCTAATGTTTTTGCGGCAGCCTGTTTTTTCATTACAACATCAGCTTCTGCCCAAGAAAAATGGACAATACAAAAATGTGTTGATTATGCAAATGAGAATAATTTAGCTCTAAAAATCAACAATTTAACCATAAAATCGAATGAATCTACACTGAAACAGTCTGAAATGTCAAGACTTCCAAATCTAAATGGTAGTATGGGACAAGGTTGGAATTATGGTTTTAGTGTCAATCCAGCAACCAATCAAATTGTGAATACCCAAGTTTGGAGTAATAACTATGGATTAAATTCTTCTGTTACTTTGTTTAATGGTGGTAATATAACCAATACAATTAAACAAAATGCTAATAATGTGGAGGTTTCCAAACAAGATTATGAAAGAGCAAAAAATGATTTAATTCTTAATGTGCTAAATTCTTATTTGCAAATTGTGTTAAATAAAGAATTAATATCTGTTGCAAAAGTGCAATTACAGAATACACAAGAACAATTAGATAGAACATTAAAGTTAATTGAAGGTGGCAGATTAGCAGAAGTTAATAAATATGATTTGATTTCTCAAAAAGCTAATGATGAATTGAGAATTGTTACTGCCGAAAATAATTTAAGTATTGCAGAACTTCGCCTAAAACAATTATTACAATTACAAGTAGATGAACCTTTTGCCATAGACATTCCGCAATTTGCTGACCCTGATGAAAATATAGCTTTAACTTCTGTTGCTGAAACTTATTCGACTGCTGAAGGTACACAGCCCATGATTAAAGTTGCAGATTTGCAAGTAAAATCAGCTATCTATGGAATTGATATTGCAAAGGCTAATTATTACCCGACTTTATCATTGAATGGCAATGCAAATACCCGTTTTTCGAGTGCATCAACCCGAATTCCTACGACATTTGCACCTATAACAGATATAGTACCTACACGTAGTTTTGTAGGTCAAGTCATACCAACCGACCCCGAAAAATTTATTTATACACAATTTACAAGAAGTACAGGTTTTGAAGATGGGAGTTATTTGTCTTTGTTGGAGCAAAATTTAGGTTATGCTGTTTCATTGAACTTGCAAATACCTATTTTTAACCGTTATCAAGTGAAAAATGCGGTTGGACAAGCTACAATTCAGCACCAACGTACAACTTTACAGGCTCAACAAACTCGTAACCAACTTCGCCAAACCATAGAACAGTCATATATTGATGCAAAAGCTGCGGCTAAATCTTTTGCAGCAAATAAAATACGTGCAAATGCTTTAACAGAATCGACAAAGGCAGCAGAGCAACGATTTAATTTAGGTGCAATTAATATTGTGGAATATACGTTAAGCAAAAATAATTTGGCTATTGCACAAACAGATATGGTGCGTACAAAATATGAATATCTTTTTCGTTTAAAAGTTTTGGATTTTTATATGGGTAGAGAATTGAAGTTTTAGGTTTTAAGAAGTTTATTTATAGGTTTTCCACATCAAATTTTTTTGTCATTCTGAGCTTGCGAAGAATCTAAATTATTGGTTTTTGACGCAATAACGTCAGATTCTTCGCAAGCTCAGAATGACAAAATTAGTCGGTAGTGGTAAAAAATGTATGATAACTTAAATAGTTGAAAATCAATACTTTATGGCACACAGATAACATAGATTTTACGGATAATCACAAACAAATTA
>JAYTNF010000119.1:0-2127 GCA_043748455.1 Cytophagales bacterium | reverse complement strand
AGCTATTGCAAGTTCTGAAAAAATGGTAGCACAAACCTCTTTTTCACGAACATTTTTGGCAAATGATTTTGAATTTGTGAATAAAAATAGGTTTGGATTTCCGACTGAAAAACAGGAAAACGCAGCTGTACAGCAAATTAGCATTGCCCAAGATTTATTATTCAAGCTCAATGCAACAAGTAATTTGAGTGTAAAGCTTTGGAATACAGAGAATTACAGACAAATTCAGCCCGCCATAGGTACGAGAAATGACCAAGCAAAGCAAATTGATAATAGTTTTAGGCTCATGGGCGAATATATCAAATCGGGAAAATTTATTCCCAAAACTCATAGCATAAGTTATAACCTAAAAGTTCGGGCTGCATTTTTCAATGATGTGCTAAATTTTGAAAGTGATGTGGTGACTCTTTCACGTTCTACGGTGCAAACTGCACAAACGCAAATTGAAAATACTTTTCTATTTCATGATAAATTAGGATTGCAAACAGGTATAGATTTTCAGCATTTTACCGCAGATGTTGATGGGTATGGCACAGCGTCAAAAATTGAAAAACGGAGTTCTGTTTTTGCTTTATTGCGATACCGACCCAATGACAAATTAAATATTACTGCCAATTTTAGACAGGCTTTTGTGGAAGGTTTTAATCCAAATCCTACGCCAAGTTTTGGAGTTGATTATAGAGTAATTAGTTTTGCGAAACATTTTATGACTTTAAAAACTGCTATTTCTGCGGCTTATCGTGTGCCAACTTTAAACGAAAGGTTTTGGAAATCAGGCGGAAACCCAAATATCAAACCAGAAAGTGCTACAAATATGGAAATTGGGTTGTTACATCAATTTGTGGGCGAAAATCTGAATCTTGAAAATAGCATTACAGCTTATAAAAATGTTGTGGATAATTGGATTTTGTGGAAACAAGGCACAAGTTTTTGGTCGCCAGAAAATGTATTACAAGTTGAGGCAAAAGGCATTGAAATTTCTACAAAATTGCGTTATAAATACAAAAGTTTTTCAATTTTAAGTGGCTTGCAATACCAATTTACGCAGTCCATACAACTAAAATCGGTGTTGCTTGAAGAACAAAATAAGCAACTGACTTTCATTCCTTTACATAGTGCAGGAATTTTTGCGTTATTGCAATATCGCAACTATTTGCTAAATTTCAACACAAGTTATGCAGGAAAACGGTTTACAACAACAGATAATTCCGATTTTTTGCCAAATTATTACCTTACAAATTTGTCATTGGGTTATCAATATACGTTGAAAAAATTTGTTGAAAATGAATCTAAAAGTGAAAATGCAATGAGTTTTGCAATTTGGTTTCGAGTTTATAATGTAACCAATGAAACTTATCAAACTATGGTTTCAAGAGCTATGCCATTAAGAAGTTATGCAATTAGTTTGCAAATTAGTTTTTGATTTGTGTATTGCGAAAATCAAAAAATATACCTATTATTGTGCAAGTAATAAAAATTAGATAAAGTGCTATTTTCCAAGTTATATTTTTTGAGTCCGTTAGGACTTTAACCTTGGTAGAAAATAGTAACCAATCTCACCAAAAAACTCCGTAGGAGTTTCACTTTGTGCGAATAGTTAAACTCCTACGGAGTTTTTAACCTAATTTGGGGCATATTTTCTACCAAGGTCAAAGTCCTATGGACTTAAAAAAGTACTTTATTTAATTTTCATTGCTAAGTAATACTTTAAAATTATTTTTATTTGTAATTTATTGATAATCAATATACTAATTTCATATTTCATACATCACATTTCATATATTATTACGATGAACTATAAACTTTTTGGTAAAACAGGTTTGCGTGTTTCTGAAATCTGTTTGGGAACAATGACTTTTGGCGAAGACTGGGGAACAGGAGCCACAAAATTAGAAAGCAAGAAGATATTTGATGCTTTTGTTGATGCAGGTGGCAATTTTATTGACACCGCAAACCGTTATACGGAAGGCACAAGTGAGAAATTTTTAGCGGATTTTCTTGGCACAGAAAGAGATAAATTTGTTGTTGCCTCAAAATATTCGTTATATGATAGGCGTGATGATATTAATGCAGCAGGAAATCACAGAAAAAACCTTATTCGGTCTGTTGAAGGCACATTAAAACGGT
>JAYTNF010000118.1:0-11133 GCA_043748455.1 Cytophagales bacterium | reverse complement strand
ATTTTTCTTTTTAGCATGGCGAACAGCTTTAACTTCTTTCATAATTTCGTCTAATGACATTTCTACATCAGGCAAATCTTTGTCTAATTCTTTCCATTGCTCACTAAAAGTAGCTTCATACAAAGTTTTTGCTATTTTAGTCCGTTGATTTTTTGGAAAAGAATTGAATAAAGCTATAAAGTCCTCTGGACTTATTTTTTCACTACTTTTTTTCTCAATACGTGCCATATTTTTAAGGGGTTTTATTTATTAGTCTAATATACGAAAAAGTTACTCCACATTTGCCAAAATCTCTTTACCTTTTTCAGACATTTTTACTATTGTAGTTCTTGCTTTGTTAAATAACTCCTCGTGTTTTTTACCGTTTTCAGTTGGTAACATACGACTTTGGTTATATTTTGTACCATTTGGGTCGGGTATAACTTCCTCTATTGCGTATGGTTTTGGTATTTGCATTGATTGAAATTGATACATCATAGCTTCATGATAAATTTTCAAATCTGAAAAAGAAAGTTGATTAACTGCATTTTGCATTCTCTCCAAATTCATTTTTGCTGTGCTATCTGTTGCAACATCACGCCCATCAGATTTTAAAGCTAACTTATAATTTTCTACAATATCGTTTTCCAAATAATTACGATAACCAAAATAACCGCCAACACCAGCAGCCATAATTCCTACTCCTATTAAAACCTTATTCGTTGTATTCATGTTCGTTGTTTGTTTGTTAAAATGTTTGTTTTATTCTCAATAAATTGTAATTTGTTTGTTAGGCAAATCAAGTGTGAATTTGTCCAAGTAATTGCTTAAATAATCCATTCCGAGCAAAATATCCACCGCAAACATAGGTTTAAAAGGCAAAACAGCTATTTCTACATTTCGCAAATCCAAACCTAATAACTCAAACCTATCTAATTTGATAATTTTGGCTTGCATAGCACCGTTTGGCGTTTGCAAATTCATAGTTTTTGTAGTCTTTTTTGGCGACAAATCATAACCCAAATAACTTGCGATATCTTGATGCAAAATCGTAACTACTGCACCCGTATCAAGAAGTATATTTTTACATTCATAGTCTTGTGTACCATAAACTATTCCTTTGAAAAATATTTTATTTCTCAAAAGATTAAAATCATATTTTCTCATACGATAAAGGGCATAAAGTTTACATCATCTAATTTACCTCCTGTATAAACAACAGAAATTCTTTTTAAACCTAATTGCGTGGCTTTCTCAAAAACCTTACTACGAACTTTATGCTTATAGTGAAAAATTCCACCCACAAAAAGTGTATTTTTTTTGTTAGAAACAGGATTTTCCAACAGTACCCAGCTATCAGGATACAGTTTTTGCAATTCCTCAACAGTTTTATAAACTGCTTTTTTTGCCTTTACTTCACTACTTTTTTTCTCAATACGTGCCATATTTTTAAAGGGTTTTATTTATACTCTAATATACGAAAAAATCACGACTTAATCAAAGAATCTTGAATTATGAATTATGAATTATTTTTTTGACTTATAAACCATAAAATTCATAATTCATAATTCATAATTCATAATTCATAATTAAATACATTCAAAATTAAATTTTTCAATGTATTCTCAAAAATACCTTCTTTCCACTCTCCAAAATCGGGAAAACCAAATCATAGACTTTTTGCGTGGCATCAGTCGTATTTACCATTATAAGCACCGTTATTTTCCACAATATCAGTAACGCAAAGAATACAGCCCAGCGTATCAGCACCATTTTCATCAGGCGTTGCATCAGTGCCTTTGTGTATCAAAATTGCAGTACGATTTGGCACATTTCTGACTTCCAAAGCCCAAACTCCGCTTGTTCTCCGATACTTTTTCAGCTCGTAAGTTCCTTCGGGTATGCAAGAAATCATACGTTTATTATCATGCCATGCAAGTTCCATAGTTTTACAGATAGCAAAAAAACCATCTCTTAATGTGCCTGTTGTTGCCGATTTGTGATAGCTGCGGTTTAAAGATAAAGTCTTAGCAGCCAATAAGTTATAAGCCAAAATAGCAGCACCAACTCCACCAGCAATATACCACTTATTTTTTATGGCAAACTTGCCTTGCTTTGTTGCTGCAAATTTTGATAAATGTGGTTTGATATTTTTGTCAAAACTACGTTTAGCACTTTTATTCAGCGTTGCAACCTGTGTTGTGATTTGCGTTTTCAGTTTCATAGTTTCCTCACTCTTAAAAACATAATTTTTGTTTTCTTAAAGCCTTTATAATTTGTCTTTTCATTTTCAAAAATTTCAATACTGTAATCAATCATATAAGATTTTAAACTGTACACAAAATCCCAATCATAAGGCATAGAAACCAGCAAAGTTTTGTGTTTTTGCAACAAACTAATTGCGTGTTTGATATGACTTTTATAAGCCTGTGCATCATCAGGCGTGTTATAAGGCGGATTACACAAAAGCAAATCATATTCTTTTGGCAAAGCTCGCAAACTCAAAAAATCACCTTCGTAAGTTGCGTAACCTTTTGCAGCTAATAACTGACATTGCAAACTATCAATTTCTATACATTCAATCTCGGCATTAGGAAAATTCAGCCTAAAAATATCGGCTAAATCTCCGTTTCCTGCCGAACATTCCAAAATACGAATTTTAGTATTTTCGCCAAGTTGCGATAATTCCACAAAACCTTTAATGGTTTCTGTCGGAGTGGGTTGGTAGATTATCATAATGTTTTTGGAAAATATTTTAAATAAATTTCAGAAAATTTTTTATTAATTAATTCCATTTGAATTTTAGCATATAATTTACCTTTTTCTATTTCTATTTGTTTCATTGTTTCTGCGTGTTTTACGCCCAAAACTTCAAAGTCTTTGTCGGTCATAGTTATAAATTAGCTAATCTTTTTTGTGCAATATTGCAAATTTCCTTATCGTGTTCTATTCCTATATAGTTTCTACCCATTCGTTTAGCTACTGCTGCGGTTGTACCACTTCCCAAAAAACAATCCAAAACAACGTCTTTTTTATTGGTAAAAAGTTTCATATATTTTTCAATCAATAATTCAGGTTTTTGGCAATCATGTAACCGTTTAGAATGACTTACAATAGGTAAGGTAGTAACTTTACTCATTTCTTTGTAATGCAATTTGTTAAAAGTTGCACCTTTTCCACGCACATATACGATATACTCGCAATCAGAAAGCAAAGTATTTGCTGCTAACGGTATTGGATTTGTCTTTAAGAAAGTCATTAAGGTTACAGAATACCCCAAATCTTCAAAATATCCCATAATAGAACTTATTTGTCTATTGCTGCAAAAGATTTGCAAATTCACAATTTTACAAACTCTTATCATTTCCTCAAAAATACTGTAATCAAAACCGTTGCTTAAATGGTCTAAACTACCTCTGTGAATATTCCTGTATAGTCCACTTTTAGGACTCGTACCTCCCCCAGTATGTTGCAAATATGGCGGGTCAGTCATTACACAATCAATACTTTTTGTAGGTATTTTTTTGATAATTTTGTACGCATCACCGCAAATAATTTTATTTAGGTAGTCAGATTTCATTATGTAGTAAGTTATTTGTTTGTTATCTATTACTTTTGGAAAGTTTTTTTTTACTTTCCAAAAGTTAGGTGTTTTATAGCACCAAACTTTCCAAAAGTTAAAAAAAAACTTTTGGAAAGTAGTATTGTAGCTTACTATTTGCTTGCCACCGCAGTCGCAGTTGCACCAAAGGCAACCGTAAACAGCACAGCCAAAGCTACCCATTTAAAGGCTTCGATTCTTACTGCCGACTTCGCAGCATTTGGAAATTTATCAGACTGAACAGCCGAATAAATAAATCCACCAAAAGGAACTAAATTAACCGTTGCAGCACCGCCCCAACCGATAAAGTCCTCATCTTTTTTTGTGTTTTTTGTTGATTTTGCCATGATATAATTTATTGATAATTAATGATTTAAAAACTTATTTTTTCGTACCTATCAAATTCTAAGGTATCATATATTTTATTAGCCCAACTACTTTCGTGTGAGGGATATTCCATACAAACTGCTCTATCATCAAAAAAAACAGGTTTGTCGTTTAAAAAATACACCCATCTTTCATAATTCCTAAAAGTGATTATAGCTAAACTATTGTATCCTATCTTAGAATAATGAATACCTTTATGATACACCCATTCTCCTAAATTTATTGACTCGTGCATTTTGACATATATAAAATCAGATAAAGGATTAGTCAGCAAAGAATCTTGAATAGCAAGTGCCAAATCTTCTAATGATTTTATTTCATAAGTTTTTGCCTTATATTCTTTTTTTGTTACTACAATATCTAAAATAGTATTCATAAGTATTTGATAATCAATGATTTAAAAATTTAGGAATATTTTAACACTTTTTTTAGGAATATTTTAAAGCCATTTTAGGAATAACTTAATTAGCTAATTTTAGATAACATTAAAATTTCCTCCGTTGTCAAAACTTGCGTACTTCCAATTTTCTGTTCTTGTGCGTTATACACATCAAACTGTTTTGTAGCTTCGTTTTTCTTAATTGCCATGCCTTTATCTGTGGAATAAATAAAGGTTACAACGGTTTGGTTGTTATGACTAAACGAAAATTCATTGCCTTTGCTATCTGTCATTATCAAGGTAGAAATATCTCCAACATCAACTATTTTTGTGATACGATATTCGCCACTTTCGCCTTGCTTTCCACCAGAATTTAAACCGTTTGCAGGTTTTGAATCAGACTTTGTGCCAAAATACACCGCAGCACCAACACCGCAAAGTGCTAAAAATGATAAAATGATTAGGTTGCTTTTTTTCATAAATATTTGATAATCAATAATTTAGTAATTCTACCTGTAACTTACTTTTCATTCTTGCTCTTGCCATTCGGTTAAACTTTTTATCAATTTTACCGTATCTTTTGCGTGTTAAACCATTGCAGCAATGACATTTGAAACCTGAAATACCTACAAAATTAAATTGATGTTGTTTGAAATTATCCATGTTTTTTATCAAAACTTTTAATACTCTCCAATCTTTTGTCTTCTGTTTCTACCAAACCTTTAAATTCTCCATTATTTATTTTTGAATGTATTAATGGAAATAAATAAGATACAAGAATTTTGTATTTTTCGATGTCTTCTGCTACTGTTACAGCATAGCGTAAATCAGCCATGTGTTCTTGACAAAGTTTTATGATTGCTAAAATTTCTGATTTTGTAGGATTAGTTGCTAATCTATACGGTATTTTTGGTTCTTGTGTCATAAAAAAATAGCTAATTATTTACCTTAAAATTAGCTATTTTTCTGCAATTTTCCAAATAAAAACACAAGTATTTTGTAGTTAATTTATTGAATATCAACTAATTATGAATTATGAATTATGAATTATTTGTACGTCAAATAATTCATAATTCATAATTCATAATTCATAATTCATAATTAAACACATTAGTAGTTAAAAATATCCATCTCCCCGCAGACTCCACACCTATTTTTAGTATTTGTAGCAATACCTTTACTAATTTCAATCACAATATCAGCATCATACGCCATGTCCGTTGCACCAATACCTCTGTATGTTTTGTCTTGATTTTGCCTTACGATAAACATAAATGCTTTGTCGGGATATTCCTCACGCAAATCTTCAATATCTTTATCAGTCATGTGTGAGTCGTTTGTACTGTCAATAATGATGAGGTTGTACTGTGCAAGGTCATCAGGTAGCTTGTTTGCTATTTTTAAGCCTTCGTGTGCTGCCTTTAATCTTGCTACTTGTTCCACAAAAATAGGACTTCCAAACTGTTCACTTGTAACATACAAAACTTGTCCGTTGCCCGATTTCACAAAATCATGCCCAAATTTTAAAGCTAATGTCGTTTTGCCTTGACCTTCACGAGCCGCAAGCATAATTACTACATTTTGAGGTGCAACTCCGATAATACTTTCCCAAGCCTTTGGCATAGACAATGGCGTGTAAGTATTGTTAGCTAACTCTGTGGATTTCACCACATTACACGCACAACCCAAACCTTTCATGCCCCTATTTTTGCTGTTTTTATTGGAGTTTTTGCCTGTTTGTCTTGCACGTATTGCTGTGTTATTTTCAGCTACAAAATCGTGATAATCTTCATAATCATCGACTTTGTAGCTACTTACTTTCCCAGCAAACCAGCCAAACCATTTAAGGCTGTTTTAGGAATAAAAACTGTTTGCGATTTTCCAGCTTCATAAATACGAATAACACGCATAGCTTCTTGTACTTTTGCGTAGTATTTGTCTTTTGTGGTAATTTTTGTTGCATCTTTAAACCATTTATCTAAAACCGTTTTTGTAGGTTTTTTGCCTTGATAATTGATATATTTTCTTAGCACCAAAATACTCGGAAACACTGCATCTTGATTAACCACATTTTGCAATGCTGCCAAAGTTTCAGGCTTAAACACAATTTTTGGTGTCTTAGCATCAGGTTTGCGTAATTCGGAATTTGTAACCAAAATAAAGTTATAGACTTTCTCCAAAATACCAGCATGCACCGAGTCTTTGCGAATGGTGCGGTTAGTTTTTGCGGTATTAAAGGCTCGCAAAATCTTTTCTAACTCTACTTTTGTGGTATTTTTGCCATGTAAAGCTAAAACTCTACCTAATATTTTTTTTTCAGTATCTATGTTTTCGACATAGTTTCCTGCAAATTCCGATTTTTGGGGCTTTTCTTTCACTGTTTTTTTAGCTTTTGGTGTTTTGTCTTTTTGTGGCTTTTCGGCAGCTTTTTTGGCGGGTTTTTCAGTAGCTTTTTTAGCCTTACGTTTTGAATACGGATTGTTGCCATTCTCAAAACGTACAGTGTCAAACTCCTGCTTAGTTTGCTTTCCTCTCTTAACTCTACTTCGGTTGTCAGAATAATTGGCTGTGCGTAAAGTTTTTTTAGGTGCAGTCGCACCAGCCGACTTTTTTGCGGTAGCTGCGGTTTTAGCTTTGCGAATAGACATAGTAGCACCTTTGGCACTCTTAGAGTTTCCTACATAACGGTTGCTGCCTGATACAGTTTTGCTGCCTCTAATTTTGGAAATTTGGGCATTAATTTTGGCTAATTTTGCCTCAACAGAACTGTGCATATCTGACATACTGCTATCGGCTAACAAGTTTCTTAAATCTTGTTTTTTCTGTTCTAAATCTCTTAAATTACTCATTTTGAAGTTGTTGTTTGTTTGTTAAATAATTGTACTACTATTTTACTAATCTTCCATTAAGAGTTCTAAACCTCTTATTTTGCTTTGAATAAGTTTTTGCTGTGCTGCTGGTGCATCTTCCAATAAAAGTTTTAAACCTCTTATTTTACTTTTGGCTAAGGCTTGCACATTGCCATAACTTGCACTTGCTTTGATTTTACCACCTTTATAATTTGCCACTAAATTATAGTGCAAATCCAAAAAATCGCCAATATCATTATTTTTGTTATCGGCATAAAGTTGATGATAGTTTAAGAAAAAGTCATGCCCTTGCTGGTACATCTCTTTTTGGTTTTGCCAATTTATTTTATCGGCTGCGGTTTTATAGCTGCTAATTGTCATTTGTAAAGTTGTTTGTTTGTTATTAAATAAATTCTTATATTTGCATAGAAAAATAACTTATGGCTTCTACTGCGGGAGGGCGTGGTTTTATATCACTTGCACCTGTAAGCAATAGGTTATTTTTTTACTTTTACTGCGTGGTCATAATAAAACTTGCCATCTTTGGTAATTCTTACCACAATCCTAAATTTGTGTAAATTTTCTTCTATCATTACAGAAACTTTAAAATTCATATAGCCAATAATTTCTTTAAAATCATCAGCATCTCTGTCTTTAAAGTTTGTAAATTCTGCTTGTTCAAGCATTTTATCCAGCACATAAATAGCTTTTAGCTTTACATAACCTACATTTCTTGCGTGCAAAACGTGGCGAATACCTGTTGAAGTCATTTCTATAATAATGCCTCTGTCTTTATTCTTTACTTTTTTGCCTTTAAAATTTTCTTTATAAAATTCTTGTGCAGTCTTTTTAAGTTCTCCTAATGCAAGATTATTCCAAATTTGTGTAGGTACTATTATCATAAAAACTATTTTTGTTGGTTATACTCTAATATACGAAATTTTTTGCAGATTTGCAAAAAAGTTAAATTTATTCAGGACAATAGCTAAACATACCTTTAAGGCTTAAATGTTCGTCTATTTCTTCCCATTCTACACCTTGTTTTCTGCTTATCAATTTCCAATTTTTGCGTTGTTCTTCGCTTGCATTTGCTAAACTTGGAAACCACGCAATCGGGCAACCAACTAATCCGCCATCTGAAATATCAAAAATTATTTTTTCATTTTCAAAACGGACATTTTCTATTGTGAGTTTGTCTAAATCTTTTATCATTTATCAAAAAAGTTATGCCACGAATTTACTAATTTTTTGTGATTTTCTGTTATAATTTCACGTATTTTTTTGATTTCTTTTTGCGTAAAACCTTGATTATAAACAAGTTCTATATTAGGCTCTAAATGAAACTTAGCTTTTGCATCACCTTTTTCTATATGAATATGAACAGGTAAATGGTCGTTTGAATAAAAGAAAAACTTAAATCCTTCCTCTCTCAAAACAGTAGGCATATCTCCCAAACCTCGCAAACCCTCATTATCTTTTTTGTATCCTGCAAGCAAATCAGTTGCTTTACGCAAAATAGGCATATAGATAGGGTCATACAAAATACCATTAATCTCCATAATTGCCATATCTGTTCGCCAATCTATCTCTTTTTTATCTTCATACAAAGGGACTGAATGACCGTAAGGAAACGGTTTAGCACTACCTTTTTGCGTAAAACTAATAGATAAATAAGGCTCGTCTGGTCTTTTTTTTGAGATAACCTTAAAACTTATTTTACCGCCATGCAATGCTATTTCTTTATTGAGCCGATTAATTACATAGTCATAATTTTTTTGATGTGCTGCCGAAAGTTCTTTAATTCCTTGTAAACCTTGACTATCATTTTTATAAAGATTTAAAAGTTTTTTTGCTTGTTTTGCTGCCTTTGCTTGCAATTTGGCTGCATCAAGTTTTGGAGTTTGCGAAGTTTTAGCTATTGGCTCATCAAAAGTTGCAGGGTAATAACCATTTTCTAAGTCATACCAAATCAAACCATTACCCATTTCGTCTGTTTCATCATTTTTTGGGTAATAATCCCCATATTGCACCATAGCATTACCAATTATGAAACTATAAATGCCATCAGTATAACGTCTTTCCGCACTAAAAACATAAACCCCTCTATTATTTTGGTTGATATGTAAGAATATATTTGAATATTTTAGTAATTTGAAAGCATCAATAACATCTCCCAACAATTTTTTATCAAATACTACAAAAATATCTTTATAAAAAAACCTTTTAAATCCAGCTTCTCTCTTATCGTTAGTATGCTTATATTTTACAAATTTCAGAAAATCGGCAACATGAATTTCTATTTCTGCTGCTATGATATTAGGTCTTAAATTAATCATAGTTTCATCAGAAAGCAATAATTTTTCATTCGTAAGAGTACCATCGAAACGGTAACAACCTTGCAATTTTTTAGTAGTTTCGGTGTGTGGAAAGAAAAATATTGAGTGTGAATTTGTAGCACCATAACCGTTGCTATTGCTGTTTATGGTTTTCATATTTTGCCCTCGCATTTCATCTGTGGAAACAAACTTTTTTAATATTTTGCTGTGTAATTCGCTGATAACTAAGGTATTATCTGTAATTACTTTTGTGTTTTTGCTTAACAAACTTTCAAGGCTTGCATTCGGTTTTAAGCTGTATGTTTTTTGCATACGGTCTGCCAACTCTGCCATATTCCACAAAACAGACTTAAAACGACCTGTATCTGTGATAAATTCAAAAGCCATTCTATCTGAACTATAAGTCATAGAAACAGGGTAAAATTCATTTTTTTTACCTGCTGCATACCTATCACGAATAGCGTAAAACTCTTTTTCTGTTATCCAAAATTTCTCGTTATCATCTGCATCTGTAACAATAGCTTTGCTCGGTAATCTCAAAGTTTTTGTGAGTTCCTTTAATTCTTCTACTAATTTTGCTTGTTCTTGTTCAAATTTCTTTAATTCTTGTGTTAAGTTTGCTATTATTGATTTATTATTTTTTTTTCTTAATTGGTTTGTTAAACGTGGTTTTTCATATTGCGAACTTATCACATAACAAAAAGCCATTTCTATTTCAGACATATCACTATAAATATTGTCTAAATATTGCTTTACTTTTTCAAAACTTACATCAAGTTGTTTCATTACTGAAAACAAAGCAAATTCCACCGCCAAAAGCAAGCCTAAATTTCGTTTTTTGGCTTGCTTTTCAATTTCTGCATCACTGTCAAAATTATATCCTAATCCTGTATTATTAGGCGTATAAGTCATTAAACCACCAAATAAATCAACGGACTTTGCTCCCAAACCTTGCAAGCCTTGATTATCATTTTTGTAAAGCTGCAAAAGAGTTTTAGCTTTTTCACGCAATAAATCAGGATATTCCGCCAATACTTCGGCAAGAATAAGTTTTTGATTAGCAATAGCATCTTTAATATACTCTTTATGACATTTTATTTTTGCATCTCTTGGATTTGTAACTTGATTAAATTGTGCGTAACCTGTTTTGCTATAACTTCCAAATACAGACAATTCATTTTCATATTTTTCTTTTGCTGTAACAACATATTCACGCCCATAATGACCTAATACTTTTTCAGTACATTTAGTTTTTAAGTTAAACTCCTCAAAAGTCATTTCATAAACTTTTATCTCTTTTTTCGGTGTCGTAAGTTCTTGCCATTTAGCTACCCAGCTTGCAATAGGTCTTGTAATAGAATTATTGTTTTTATTTACGCCAAAATCTTTACAAAAATCTCCACAATCTTTAAAAGTACCTGTTTGCAAATAAACTTTATAACTTTGTTGTGAGCCTTTATAGTAGATTTTATCCACCATAAATTCACAACCGTATTCTTCCGATAGTTCTTTTCTAAAAGTTTGATTATCAACACCCGAAACCCCTCTGTTTTTTCTCAAAACACGACTTGCAACTGTTTTTTTAGCTAATAAATTTTTATT
>JAYTNF010000117.1:0-9685 GCA_043748455.1 Cytophagales bacterium | reverse complement strand
GTAAACTATAATGCAAATTTAAAACCTTATTTTCCTATAAAGTTTGTTTTAAGAATTACTTTTGTAAATCTATAAAAATTATGTTATTTTAGTATTATTTTATATTACTCTTAGTTTTGAAATCTATTATTTTATGAATGAAAAAAAACTTTCCTCTTTGTTATATAGTAATAAATTATTACATATAAATATTATTATTTTAGCTATTTTATTAAGTAGTTGTTCTGCAACAAAATATTTAAAATCTAATGAATCTCTATTGTTTTCACAGGTCGTAGAAGGAAATAAAAACATAAAAACTACTGATTTGGAGGCTTTTTTTAGGCAGAAACCCAATCGCCGTTTTCTAAAATTACCTGTAAATCCTTATATTGGTATTTATTTTGCAGGAAAACGCCGATATGACCCCAAAAAAGAGCAAGATATTCAGTTGCTTAGCAAATTGGAAGAAGAATATGATATAAAACTAAACAACGAGGATTTAACCACTGAAGAACGTCAAAAAATTATAGAAGAACGAGAGAAAAAGACTGCTAAAATTCGCCGCCGCATACGTGAAGGTAATTGGCTGATGCGTACAGTTGGTGAAAAACCCGTTTTATTTGATAGTATTTCCATGCACAAAACAGCTTCTCAAATGGAACTTTTTTTGCACCAAAAAGGGTATTTTACTTCAAAAGTTAGGGCAAGTTATCAAACCAAAAATCAAAAAATTAAAGTTATTTACGAAGTTCTTGAAAATAAACCGACAACAATTCGTTATGTTAGCTATAAAATTAATGACACAATTATTGCTAAAATCTTATTGCAAGACACAGTTCGTAGGCTTTTTCAATCTCAAAAGCCTTATGACGAAAGCAAATTAGATGAAGAAAGAACAAGAATTACTCGACAACTCAAAGACAATGGTTATTTTGAGTTTTCTAAGCAATTTATTTTTTTTGAAGTTGATAGTATTAATCCGCCAGAAAATACCTTAGATATTCGTCTTATTGTTGAAAATCCAGGCACCCAAGCAAGGCACAAACAATGGGAAATAGCAGAAGTTGTGATGACTTCTGACGTAAATATTACATCTAATCAAGTTGCAAGAGTGAATAAAATCTATGATAATATCTTATTTAGAGCCTATCAACATCAGTACAGTGATAAAATATTGAGTAGAAAAATTCATTTACAACCTAATCAAGTTTATAGTCAAACTCTTAGCGAAGCTACACAAAGGTCGTTGGCTTTGTTAGAAATGTTTAAGTTTGTAAATATTAAATATGATACCATTAATAATAAATTGCGGGCAAATATTTATGCAAGTCCTGCCACAAAATACAGTTTTACGGTAGAAGGTGGTGCAGAAATAAACCTTAATCAAACAATTCCAGGACCTTTTGGCTCTTTTTCGTTTAGAAATCTGAATACTTTTGGTGGTTGCGAAATTCTGACTTTCAAAATCCAAGCCTCTCTTGAAGCACAAGGTGCCATCACAAATACAGGTAATAGCTATCAAAGTAAGGTATTTAATACGAGTGTTTCTATGATTTTACCACGTGTTATTTTTCCGATGCCCAAAATTTGGCGAGAAAATATAGAAAAATACAACCCAACAACCAAGTTTCAAACGGGCTTTAATTATGTAAACCGTCCTGAATTTATTAGGAATAATTATCAAGCTACATTTAGTTATAATTGGATTAGCCGACAAAAAAAATTTTTTAGTATCAATATTTTTGACCTTGCTATTGTCAAAACGCCATTTACAAGTGATAGTTTTGAACAATTTTTGGAAGCACAAGCTAAACTTGGCAATAACTTTAAATACAGTTTTACAAGTGCTTTGATTTCGAGCATGTCTTTTTCGTATATTTATAACACATTTTCGCCTGCAAAACGTACTCAATCAAGTTATTTTCGTTTGTTTTTGGAATCTGGTGGCACAACTTTAAATTTTCTTAGCACTGATTTTTTAAGAAACACAGCTTATATTTTTGAAGATTTACGTTATTATCGTTTTCTTAAATCTCAAACAGATTTTCGTTATTATTTGCCTTCTGGTCTTGCAGGTATGTTAGCTATGCGTTGCAACTTAGGTTTAGCAGCACCATACGGAACAACACCACAAAATTTTGAAGGAGTATTGCCTTATGAAAAATATTTTTTTGGAGGTGGCGCTAATTCTATTAGAGGTTGGCAGCCATTGCGTTTAGGAGTTGGTGGTTATTTAGAACCTGATGCTGGGAAAAAAGATGGAACTCCGAATTATTCGTCTGTACGTTATGGCGAAATGTTGTTAGAAATGAATATAGAATTTAGACAAAAACTGTTTGGTTTTGTGCATGGGGCAGCTTTTGTAGATGCAGGTAATACGTGGATGCTGAGGTCTGAGCCTTTTCCAAATTCTAAATTTAATATAGAAACCTTTTATAATCAAATAGCTGTTGGTGCTGGCGTTGGCTTGAGGTTTGACTTTTCCTTCCTCATTTTACGTTTTGATGTGGGTACAAAATTGGTAGAACCTGGGGAGTTTGATGTTGCAACTTTAAGGCAACTTAATTTGCCTGAAAATTTACGCAAAAAACCACTTTCTGAACGTAGTTTTTGGTCTGAAAGAACAAGTTTATATTTTGGAATTGGCTATCCATTTTAATAAATGTTTGTAACAGAAACAACTTTCCAAAAGCAAAAAAACTTTTGGAAAGTTGTTATAATTACAAGCCCACCAAAAATGCCATTGTATCTACACCATCTGCATAATCTTCGAGTTTTGGCAACTGTGCAGTGCCTAAATCTTTTGCATTAATAAGATTTTTTGTAAATTCATCTGTGAATGTTGTAATATGAATATTTATGGTAATACATTGCAAATCATCAGTAATTTGTGATAATTTTTGCAATAAATCAGTTTCATCTTGATAGGTTTCGTAATAAAGTACAGAAATTGGCGAAACTAATTGCGGACTTTCTGTAAGTAACAAAAAACCTGTGTCTAAATGTGGCATACGATTAACCAAATAAATAGACTTATTATAATCGTAATTATTTTGGTATTTATGATTATCCATAGCTTTTTCCCAATTTTTTAAGGCATCGAGCATGGGAATAAAATCGTAGTTTATTGGCACAAATATTTTTGAAACATTACGACAACCCAAACCATAATATTGCAACAAATCACCACCCAAACTTGCCAACTGTTCAGTATTTTCATTACCTGATAAAATAGCTATGGAACTTCTATTTTTGCGAATAATGTGTGGATATTTTCCAAAATATTGCTCAAAATATCGAGCCGAATTATTACTTCCTGTTGCAATAATGGCATCAAAATCTTTTAACAAACCATCGACAAAAATAATTTTCTCTTTCCAATTTTCATTAATTTCTATAAGTATTTTAGCTATTTTACGTATCAACACACTATCCTGTGTGCTTGCTTTTGCATATAAAGTATGACCAGCCAATAAGACAGCCATAAAATCATGAAAACCTACCAAAGGAATATTTCCCGCCATAATTACAGCTATTCTTTTTGGGGTAAGTTGTTGAATATTATAATTAGCTAACCAATTTGTTAATTTATCGCCATCTAAGTAGTTTTGTATTGCCGATAAAGCATAAAATACACTATCTTTATCAAACCAACTATTTTGATTATGTGCCTGTGATGCTAAGGCTAATTTTTCATCTTGGGATAAATCATTAATTCGATGCCCTAAAATTATAAAGCTACTAATTCGTTCTTCTAAATTCATGAGTTATAAGGTAATAGATAAAACTTTTGGAAAGTAAAAAAACTTTCCAAAAGTTGGTGCTATACTTTTGGAAAGTTCTTTTACTTTCCAAAAGTTAGTGCTATGGAAAAATATTACTATCTCTTTCTTTAAAATTTTCATACTCTTTCATTAGTGCTTCATAAAGCATTTCTCCAACTACTTTTGCTCCTCTTGCGTTAAAATGTGTGTAATCTTTGCCCGCCAATGATGGTTTGCTATGCACCCAACTCCGCATAGCACCTGCACCGCCCATAGCTTCGTATAAATCCCAAAAAGCACAACCTGTTTTAAATGCAGCATTGCGTTGTGCATTTCGAATCATTGGAATATTGCTATATGAAACCATATTTGTTTCTACTTTATGAGCCATGTCTGAAACTCCAACAACCAAAATACACAAATCTGGTGATAATGATTTGAGAAAACGCAACTGCTTTATCATGAGTCTTTCATAAAAATCATAATTTTTTGCAGGACTTGGCACAACATTTACTCCAAATTGCAAGACTAATAATTTTACGTTGAGTTTTTTAATGTGTTGTTTCAAAAATTCCTTATCCATTTTTGTAAACTCTACCCCCGAACTTCCTCGCAAAGCTATATTATCAACGGCAATTCCTGTGTTGCAATCAAATGCCATTCCGTATAATTCTGAACCTGCTGAACTTTCAAAACTCACTTGTAGTTTTTTAAATTTTGTGTCTATAACTTGTTCAAAAACAGCCAATTCTCCCGATTTTGTTTGTGATTCGAGGTTATATTTTAGCACTGTGTCAATATCATTTTTATTCAACTTTTCAATTTTAATAGTTGTTGCTAAGTCCGATAAAGGGCTATTATATAGAATTTTGAAATTCTGAATTTGTGTACTTTTATCTGTTTTGCCATTCAAACCTGTTTCTTTATAACGTACCCACGCCTTAAAAGTATTTTTTCCTGTTGAATCTCTATGTAATGGCGATGAAAAACGGAAATAAGATGCCAAAAGTCCATAAGGTCTGTTTGGTTTGCCAGGACTTGTGCCATAAACTGCAAATTTGTTCCAATTATCAGATTCATCAGAGCTTAATGTATTGCGAGAGGCTTGACGTTCTAACAAAGGCACTAAACCAACTCCACAACCACCAAAACGGTTTTGCAAACGATTTCTTAAATAATCTGTAATTCTATCTCCTTCAACTTGCGAATCTCCATAATGCACAATTCGCAATAATTCAGGTTTTTTTGATAATTTTTGCAATGACCCAAAAAAATTATCTAATACATAATTTGTGCTATCAGGATATCTAATTGGATATTTTACCGTACCAATCTTTTCACTTTTTTCCTTTTGAGCCAGCATTTCTTTATTAAGTCCTGCGTTATTTACATTGGCTTTATCAATAGAATCTTGATAGATTATGGCTTGTTTTTCTTTGATAATTGCAATGCTATCTAACTTTGCTTGCAAAGCTAAAAACTCAGTCATGTCAGTTTCTTGTGTTGTATCTTCTTGATTATCAAGGGTTGGCAACGTAAAAACTTTCATGCTAATGCTATCACCCAAAGGAATATTTCCTGGTGATAATACCATGATTACAGTTGTAATGCAAGCAATATAAAAAAGCAATAATAATGTTTTGAGGGGCTTTACCATACTAAAACTGACAAAAATTAGAAAACTTAATACTATCATTGTGTTTGAACTTGCAAGTTTAATAAAATTTATTGATAGTCATGGATTTGTACCTGTTATTTTTAGGTTTTCTGCATCAAAATTTTATTTGCTGCTCACTTTGATAGCAACATTTATAATTTGTCATTCTGAGCTTGCGAAGAATCTGACGTTATTACGTCAAAATCAATAATTTAGATTCTTCGCAAGCTCAGAATGACAAATTATAAATGTCAGTATCTAAATATGTTTTCTGTCGGCATAATTATTGCCAAATTTCTGCTAATAATTTCGTCAAATTTTTAGTACCTTTGGCGAATTATTTATTACATTATCGTCTAATCAATTATCATAAATTAGTTTTCTATGAAATTACATATATTTTTTGCTACTATTTTATTAGGTTCAACCACTTTTATTTCTCAGGAAGTTTTGGGACAGGTTTCAAAAGTTGATGAAACTAAGTTCAAGAAATTTAAAGATGACGGAGACCGTTTTTTTGATAAAAAAGACTTTCGGGCTGCACGTAGAAATTACGACATTGCACAACTGAACAAACCTAATGAAAAAGCCATTACACAACGTCTTGAAGAATGTAACAAAAAGCTGCTTTCTGTTGCCGAAAAATTTTTAAAAGATGCCAATAAATTGCTTAAAAATGGCAAAAATGATGAAGCTACTGCTTTATTAGATTCTGCTTATATGTATCAACCTGAACATGCAGAAATTAAAGCATTGCAACTTTCAACATACAATAATAATGTCAATAACACATTTTATAAAGTATTAGAAGGCAAAAATTATGATGGTGCAAACTCAACAATAGCTCTTAGTGATGGTGGAATTGTGGTTGCAGGAAGGTCTAATTCTCACAATGCGGGTGATGACATGAACATGAATATTGTAAAACTCGATGCAACAGGAAATGTGGTTTGGAATAATCATTATGGGGCTGATGAAACAGAAGAGCCTTGGCAGGTGATAGAATGTAAAGATGGTGGTATTTTGACCGTTGGCTATTCTGATTCTTATGGTGGTGGTTCGGGCATGAAAGATGTATGGTTATTGAAGGTTGATAAAGATGGAAAAAAGCAATGGGATAAGGTTTTTATTACCAACGAAGCTATTGATGAGGCTGTTTCTGTGATAGAAGAAGCTGATGGTAATTTTATGGTTGTGGGCAATACCATTCCTATAAATCCTGGTAATATTAGTGATATTATTCTCATGAAAGTATCACCCGAAGGTAAAGAAATTTGGAAAAAAGAGTATAAAGAAATTGGAAATGACGAGGCTGGGGAAATTATTGCCATAAAAGATGGCTATATGATTGCAGGTAGAATAGAAGTAGAGAAAAAGAGGTGGGATGCTTGCGTAATTAAATTAGATAAAGATGGTAATAAATTGTGGACAAAAAACTATGGTGGCAATGACGATGACATGGCAAATGCCATAGAACCTACAAAAGATGGCGGTTTTGTAATAGCAGGATACTCATATTCTTATGCAAAAACAGGTAGCCATGATGCGTGGGTTGTGAAAATTGATAAAGAAGGTGAAACTGTTTGGGAAAATACCTTTGGTGGTGGCAGTTCTGATGAACTTTTTAGTCTAATAGAATTAGTAGATGGTAGCATTATTGCAGTTGGTTATACAGATGCCTATTCTCAAACAAGTGCAACAAATATGGCAAATACAAGCAAAGATGGTAACGATATTTTGTTGGTTAAAATGACTGCAAAAGGTGATGATTTGTGGGTGCGAAATATTGGTGGTTTAGGCAATCAACGCTGTTATGACTTAAAAATTACAAAAGATGGAAGTATTGTTTTGGCAGGTTATCAGGAAGATGCAGAAACTAAAAATACGGATATTTTGGTGCTGAAAACGAATAGGGGAGGGGTGGTGAAAAAGTAGTTAATAATCAATAAGTTATGTTTTTAAGTTCCATTAGGAACGAAATATTTATAGTAAAATAAAGCACTAACTCTCCTCAAAGTACTGTAGGCACTATGTATATCGTGCCTACGGCACTAGAAAATAATTTATTATTCTATTTTAATTACGTTTAATCTAATTTAAGTGTATTTTCGTATTCTTTTGTAAATTCTTCGAGATAATTTTCTTTTGTACCTTTAATGACAAAAATAGAAGCAACCATTAAAGCCAAACAAGGGTGCAAAATAATTGCTGATTTAATCATATAAATTAATCCAGTTAGTAAAGGCAGTAAAAAACAATAGGAAAAAGCCAAAAATCTTAAGGTTTTATTTGTTGCTTTGTTTAATATATTTTTGCTCGTTTGTTCGTTATTTTCATATTTTTCTTGGTATTTGCTCGGAGCATCACAAGCAACATAAATTCCAATAGGAATAAATATTAGTACAATAATAGACATAAAAATAGTCATCATTATTGCCATTTGCTCTATTTGTTCAGGTGTTCCATTTATCTTCATTTTCTATTTCCGTTTTTATCAAAAACTTTATCTAAATGTTTACTTGTGAGGTATATTGTAAGAAAACGAGATGCAAGCATAGAAATAATTAAGATAAATACCAATATCATACTTGGTAAGACAAAGAATAATATAATTGCTATTAATGTTAAGAAACCAGATATTTTTAAATTCATATTCGTTGAATATGTATTTGCCTCCTGCCATGTATCTTCGTTAAGCATAGAAAAACATGTTCTATAACCATAAATGCTGTTAATGCCTTTTGGTGGAAATAGCTTAAAAATTATTGGTAAACCTATCATGACTATAATAATTATGAGGGCAACTAAATGGAATACATTAAAATTTTGCATGGTTTTTACTTAAAGTTTGTAAATTATACGCATTACAAAACCGAAATGTTATGTTTTTTTAACAAACTTATGATTTCTTCTTCGTCTGCTGCTTTAAAACTCAAAACAATATTTTTCCCATTTTTCAGACTGATACACAAGTTTTTTTCATTGCCTAAAACGTATGCAGTTCCATTACTAACCAGACGAATACCAATACCACCATATTTCCAAAATGACGCATCTTCTATTTTTAAGTGTGCTATTTCTTCAAAATTTATAGTTTTATTATTCACAAATGGCGAAAAACTATATTTAAACTTGTTTCTAAAAACTGAAATTTAACTTTTAACAGCCCTAACAATCCTGTTAAGCTCAAAACAAAGATAACAAGATAAAAAATATAGCTATAATCTTTAGATGGTAATAACAAAAATGTAGGTAATATTGAAATCAAACCAATTCCAATAAGAATAATAAATACCTTTGTGCTTATTCTGTCTGTAAATATTTTTTCCATAATTTTAGATAGAAATAATTTTGCTACTATTTTAGTTTTCGGTTGAAAAAATGCTGATTTTGTGTTGCAAATATAAGAAAAATACCTAATTTATATAATAAACCAATATTTATACAACCACAATTAACACATAATTTTGATTAGCTATTGTTTTTTCATACATTTGCAAACTAAAAAACAAAAGTAAATTATACTTAAATTATGACTTCCAATTTTATAGATTACGTAAAAATCATGTGTCGTTCAGGTGCTGGCGGTGCAGGAGCAATGCACTTTTTGAGAGATAAAAATACTGACAAAGGAGGTCCCGATGGTGGTGATGGTGGCAGAGGCGGACACGTAATTCTTAGGGGAAATGCACAACTTTGGACAATGTTGCATCTTAAATATACCAAACATATTTTTGCAGAAGGTGGCGAAAAAGGTGGTTCAGCAAACTGTTCAGGCAAGCAAGGCAAAGATATGTATATTGATGTGCCATTAGGAACTGTGGCAAGAGATGCAGAAACAGGCGAAAGAATTTGCGAAATTTTAGATGAAGGGCAAGAGTATATCTTAATGCCAGGCGGCAGAGGTGGACTTGGCAATGCCAATTTCAAAACGCCAACACACCAAACTCCAAGACATTCGCAACCTGGTGATGCGGCTATTGAATCATGGATAATTTTGGAACTTAAAGTATTGGCTGATGTGGGCTTAGTTGGTTTTCCAAATGCGGGTAAATCTACTTTATTATCAGTGCTATCGGCTGCAAAACCCGAAATTGCAGATTATCCGTTTACGACTCTTGTGCCAAATTTGGGTGTGGTTTCTTATCGTGGAGATAAGTCTTTTGTGATTGCTGATATACCTGGGATTATTGAAGGTGCGGCAGAAGGCAAAGGTTTAGGTTTGCGTTTTTTGAGACATATTGAAAGAAATTCACTGCTACTTTTCATGATTCCTGCCGAT
>JAYTNF010000116.1:0-1697 GCA_043748455.1 Cytophagales bacterium | reverse complement strand
ACTTCATAGATATAATCCTGCTTTACGTGCAACTGCTCATCAAAAACCTTAGACAACATACCAATTCTCGACATACCATAAAGTGGTGTTTCTTCTTTTAAAGCCTTAGTAATTTATACCTTTAATTGCAGCAATATATTATCTATACTATAATATGTATGGTTAAAACTTTGTCCCCAATGCTCTACTTTACTCACTACTTTTTGCTCTTTTGCTGTTAATCTATCATAAGCTAAGTAAGACGAAAGATAAGCCATTGGCATTGCCAAACCTGTATATTTATCAACTGTTGGGTCTTCTTTCTTATGAATTACAGTTATAAATATTTTTAATATATATGTAATGCTACATATTTCCTCTACTGTTAAGTAATTGGTATTAAAAATAAGGTTTGTTAGCAAATGTATTACCCTTCGGTGTTCTTCATAAGAGAAAGCAGAGAAAGGTAAAAACTCAATATTATTTTTATTTTCTGTAACATAATCACAATACAAATACATATTTTTATCAATATGTTTTATCATATCTATGTTGTGGATAATTAATAAATTATCAAGGAAAGTAGTAACACTATGCAAATAAGGTTGTTCAGAAAAATAACCTTTAAAGATATCCCAGTCATCAAGTCCACGTCTAACAATAGAATGGCTTAATTGTCTTAACAGTGTAATAATTACAACAAGTAATTTTCTATCTATATTTATTTTGTTCATATTTTTATTAATTTTTAATGTGAAACTTACCAAAAACGCCACCATTCTGCACCCACAAAACGAGGCATTTTATCGTGAAGCATTAAAGGATTAGCCATTGCTGCTCTACCAGTCAGTCCAAGTGGTATTCTACCAGTATGCCTATTAGGATGTGTTGCTGTGCCAGTTCCAGGAATTGGTATAATTCGTAATCTATGAATACTAAACTCAACATAAGCACTACCTTGTGTCATCAAATCTTGTTGAGCAGTAGAAACTAAACCAAAAGGAGGTAATTCAACATCAACTCCCCATGGAGTTCCTTTTCCACCTGTTGTTATTGCATTCATTGCTATTATTTTCTTGAGATAATCTTTACTTGTGTAATGTCTTACACGAATAGAACCATCATCTTTATCTTTCACTTTCACATCTGTAACAGGCACTGCCACAGGTCTTACCTCGTCTTTTGCTTTGTGCTGAGTTGGGCTATCATCACCTCGTAAGGTTAATAAACTCATATAAACACTAGCACGTAAAGCAAAACTCGCAACAACAGGTGGTACAGATATATTTGGTGCAGGTATTTCTATAGGTCTCCAAGTAATTGTTAAATCAAGACCAGCCTCACTATTTCCAGAAAACCAATTTCCTACTCTTTCCCAAAACCCTGGCGGTTTAATAATACAGTCATCATCACAATCCCAACCTCCATCAGCATCTATTCTACAAGCTGGGTCATTCCCCATTGCCATATACGGACTCCAGTGCTGCCCATACGGGTCAGTACTCAGCCACCTACCTATCTCCGAATCATACTGCCTAAGTTCAAAACTATTCCATTCCTCCTCTTTTTCCGCAAACTCCCCTTGATAACCATACCTATAAGCACCTGCACCACTACACGAAGTCTTAGCCACCTTTCCGTATGGATAATAATCAGTCCAAGATGTAATATTTATTTTTTCATCACTTTGCTTATGTGTTATCTCAAAATCATCAAAC
>JAYTNF010000115.1:0-2788 GCA_043748455.1 Cytophagales bacterium | reverse complement strand
TCCTAACGGAACTAAAAAAATATAATTAATTGATAATCAAGTAATTAGCAATATTGCAATTTAACTTTCTTAGCTTAATAGCATTGGACTAAAGTCTATACTACAAATACAAAAATCTTGTTTTTAACTAAATTTAGTAACAAAATATTTTATCATGAAAATTAACGAAATCCTAAGAGATTCTAATTATAAACTCACACAGTTTAATCAAGCACAAATACAAAACCTTGAAAATCAAGTAATTGAAAAAGAAAGTAAAGGTAAAATTACTTATAAAGTAGTTTGTTTAGTTCGCAAAAAAGAAGTGCAACTTACACCCGAAGAAGTAGTAAGACAACTTTATTTAATGACTTTGACAGAACAATATCATTATCCTTTGAATAGAATTATTGTAGAATATCCTGTGCAGCTTGGGTCTGATAACTCAAAACGGGCAGATATTATGATTTTGGCAAAAGAAAAAGATATTGCTTACATTATTGTCGAACTTAAAAAGCCTAAACAGAAAGAAGGGAAAGAGCAGCTAAAAAGTTATTGCAATGGGACAGGCTC
Source organism: Cytophagales bacterium (assembly GCA_043748455.1). Taxonomy (GTDB): domain Bacteria; phylum Bacteroidota; class Bacteroidia; order Cytophagales; family Thermoflexibacteraceae; genus JAAFKA01. The sequence goes on along the minus strand of JAYTNF010000115.1, from coordinate 2,236 downwards.
ACCAATGGGCGTATGGACAAATGGCGACCAGATTGAATATTACCACCGAAAAGACCCAAATATTTTTGAGGAATTAGACAATATTCCGACTTTTCACCAAACATTAAAAGATATTTTTAATGAAAAAATTACTATTCTCGAACTTGTACAAAGTGATAAATTGGAGAAAAAGACTTTGAAACGGACTATTGAGGAATTTGAAGATGAGGTTTTGGCAAATGCTGGTGTAGATGTATTTGAGGAGGCTTTTAAACTGATATTTTCAAAACTTTTTGATGAATGGAAAAGTGGCAAAGACAAAGATAAAATTGCTAATTTTTTGGAATCAAATCCCGAAATTTCTTTGCAAGATATGAGAGAATATAAGAAAAAATTTGCAAATCCCAAAATACAACCCGAAAAAAATGAGAAAGAGAAAAGTATAGAAAAGTTTTTTGAAAATGTGTATAAAAATTTTCGTATTCTCGAATTTCGCAATTTGGGTGTTGAAACTGATACTAAAATACAAATCGAAAAACTTTTTGATGATGCCAAAAACAAATGGACAGGTATTTTTCAGAAAGACGATAAAATAAAACTCACAGATACACATTTGCAAACTTGTGTGTCGTATTTACAAGACGTAAAACTTTTTAATTCTAACCTCGAAGTAGTTGATGAGGCTTTTGAATATTTGATTAATAAAGATGCAAAAGGCGACAAAGGGCAATATTTTACGCCTCGTTATGTGATAGATATGTGCGTGAAAATGCTAAATCCGCAGGCACACGAATATATGATAGATACAGCTTCGGGAAGTTGCGGGTTTCCTGTGCATACGATTTTTCACGTTTGGCAACAATTAGAGCCTACAAAAAATCATTTGTTTACGACAGAAGAAAAAACAGAAGAACAGAAAGACTATGTACGAAACAAGGTTTTTGCAATAGATTTTGACGAAAAAGCTGTAAGAGTGGGCAGAACTTTAAACTTGATTGCAGGAGATGGCGAAACTAACGTATTGCAAATGAACAGTTTAGATTATGAAAGGTGGGAAGTTGATTTTAATGAACGAAAAGAGTGGCGTAAAATTTATGGTAAAGGTTTTGAAAACCTCGAAAACCTAAAAACAAATGCCAAAGAAGGATTTAAAATGATGGATTTTGATATACTTATGGCTAATCCACCGTTTGCGGGAGATATTAAAGATGCAAGACTGAAAAATAAATATGAACTTGCCAAAAAATATGAAACCAAAGAAAGCACAGTTAATGGCGAAACGGTAAGAACAAGCAAAGAAAAAGGTTGGCACGAAAAAGTAAGCAGGGATATTTTGTTTATAGAAAGAAACTTAAATATGCTCAAAGCTGGTGGTAGAATGGCAGTAGTATTGCCACAAGGCAGATTTAACAACAGTTCGGACAGACAAATTAGGGAATTTATTGCAGAAAATTGTCGCATTTTGGCAGTCGTGGGCTTGCACGGAAATACGTTTAAACCACACACAGGCACAAAAACAAGTGTGTTATTGCTGCAAAAATGGACACCTGAAATGAAAGCACAATGTACTCCCCCTTCGGGGGATGGGGGGCAAAAACTCCCCCAGCAGGGGGATGGGGGGCTTGATTACCCGATATTTTTTGCTACCCAACAACTCAGCGGAAAAGACAATAGCGGAGAAAAACTATTCCGCACAGATGACAAAGGCGAATTATTGACTGACAAATTTAATCACCCTGTTGTCTATCACGATTTGTTTAGCACAGCCCTAAGCAATGGCACAAGCACAGATGAAGGAATTGCCGAAGCATTTGAATTTTTTGCTAAAAAAGAGAAATTAAGTTTCTATCTTTGATAATAAAATCTAAACAAGAAAACTATGAGAAATTTTGAAAGTTGGGAAACGCAAGACTTGGAAGAACTTTTTGGTTTGGAAAGAGTGAAACAAATGCACCTGCTTGATGATTGGTTATCAGCCACAACGACATTGGACAGCTATACCCAAAAGAGAGTAGAAACTTTAAAAGAAAAGGTTTTTGAATTTGTAGAATTTTGGAACGAAGACGAATTGAAATTACAGTGTATCAGCAAAATAGTAGATTTTGCAGACTATGACGAAATTAAACCATTCAATATGTTTTCGCAACGCAGTATTTCGGCTACTATCAATAACATAGAAATTGGCGGTAGAGTAGATTTTGTGCTGGCAAAAGGTAGGCAAAAACCTATGAAACCGTACTTTTTCATACACGAATAC
>JAYTNF010000114.1:0-6822 GCA_043748455.1 Cytophagales bacterium | reverse complement strand
TCCTAACGGAACTAAAAAAATATAATTAATTGATAATCAAGTAATTAGCAATATTGCAATTTAACTTTCTTAGCTTAATAGCATTGGACTTTAGTCTGTAAGGTTTTGATTATCAATATTTTACAGACTAAAGTCTGTTATACATTTATTTTGTCTTATTACTTATAACATCTTATCAAAACAAATTATGAAAAAAATTCTTATTATTTTTGGCGTTATTATCGCCATTGGTGCAGTGGGTTTTTTTGGCTTTCGTGCTTTTACTAAGTTAGCAAGTCCACAAGCAACTGCCAATTACAGCAAAAATGGGCTTGATGTAAAAGTTATCTATTACCAACCTTCTAAGAAGAATCGTATCATTTTTGGAAACATTGTGCCATACGGGAAATTATGGCGTACAGGTGCAAATGAATCTACAGAAATTACTTTTAACAAAGATGTAAAGATTGCAGGACAACCATTAAAAGCAGGTACTTATACTTTTTATACAATTCCTACTGAAACTACGTGGACATTGATTTTTAACACCAAATTGGGTACGTGGGGAGATTTTAATTATGATAAAACAAAAGATGCTTTACAGGTAGTAGTTCCAAGTACAACAAGTGAAACTGAAATTGAAAAGTTTACAATTTCATATACAGAAGCAGACAATATTGTTATAATGGTGCTTGCATGGGACAAAACCTTAGTAAATATCCCTATTTCATTGTAAAAAATAACTTTTGGAAAGTTTTTTAACTTTCCAAAAGTTTCATTCCTAAGATATAGGGGTCAATAAAGTTCGTACACCTTTTAATACCTCATCAGTTAATGGTTTTGTTACAAATTTAATAACATGACCATTATTAACAATTTTATCAATATCTCTCTTATTGTCAGAACTTGACAAAATAATAACTTTAGATTTGTTTTTGATAACATCAGAAAACTTACCAAATTCATACAAGAAAATAAAACCATCGACAATCGGCATATTAATATCTAAAAATATTAAATCAGGTAATAAATCAGGATTATTTTGATTTGCCTCTAAATATTGTAAAGCATTTTTGCCTGAGTTCTTAATTTCTATACGTTTGGCAAATTTAGTTAGTTCTATAATACGTTTACTAATAAAATTATCAGTATCATTATCATCAACTAACATTACTAAATCAACTGCTGGACTATTCATATTTTTTGCTATGTTTATTACTTAGGGATTTGACTATACATGAACACATTGCTAAACCTATCTTTTATTTACAAAACTATTGCAAAAGTCTTATAAATATTGCCAATCTTTATGATATTACAAAAGTTTATAGATTCTTTTTTGTAAATATAATAAATGTTTGCAATTTTAAAATTATTAGATAAATTTTTTTTTTATGCAATTTCTCTTAGCCGTAGATACTGGCAATTCTGATACTGTTTTTGGCTTATTTAGCCATAATATTTGTGTTTTTCAATGGAGAACATTAAGTTCTTTGCAAGCATCAATAGCAGATTATGGTTTATTTTTGCGAACCTGTTTTTTGGAGGCAGATATAAAATTATCATCTGTTGAAACAGTGGTTTATAGCAGTGTTGTGCCTGCATTAACACCGACTTTGGTGCAACTACTTGAGGCTTTATTTCCTTTTGAAATCATTGTTGTTGAGCCAAAAATATATCCATTATTACCTATAAAACCTGTAAATTATAGAGAAATAGGGTCTGACCTTGTTGCAAATGCGACAGCAGCTTATAGTCGTTACCAAAAAGAGTGTGTTATTGTTGATTTTGGCACAGCTTTAACTTTTACGACTGTTGCTCATGATGGCACTTTGATAGGTGTTGCCATTGCACCAGGTTTAAAGACGGCTTTATGGTCTTTGGTACAAAATACGGCACAATTACCAGATGTACCTTTAGAAATTCCAACTTCTGCCTTAGGAAAAAATACAGTTCAGGCATTACAAGCTGGTATTTTATTAGGCTATACAGGTTTGGTTAAAGAGTTGGTGCAACAAATTAAAGACGAATTGCAAAGTCCAAACTGCATAATCATTGCAACAGGTGGGCTTGCCTTTGTGATGAAACCATTACAAAGTTTGTTTACAGAAATTGATGTAAATTTAACCTTAGATGGTTTAAGAATTATTGGCGAATTGCTAAAAAGTAAGAATATTAGATAATGTAATAATTTTGCAAAAAATAACAAAGTCTTAGAAAAAATTGTATATTTGTTTTAGGCGGCTATTTACAAAATACTCCCAAAATATTCCCAAAATATTCATTAATTATCAAACATATTCAACCTCATGAAATATATACTTACCATAGACCAAGGCACTACAAGCTGCCGAGCTGTACTTTTTGACGATAAAGGACTAATTAAAGGAGTAGCACAAAGAGAATTTACACAAATTTATCCACAATCTGGCTGGGTAGAACACAATGCTGTTGAAATTTGGAATGTGCAATACGAGATGATTCGCAAAGTTGTGGCTGATTTGGGTATAAAATATTCAGATATTCGTGCCATTGGTATTACTAATCAACGAGAAACCACAGTAGTTTGGGATAAAACAACAGGTGAGCCTGTATATAATGCTATTGTGTGGCAAGACCGCAGAACTGCCACCATTTGCGATAAACTCAAATATATTCCAGGATTTGAAGACTATGTTCGCAAAACCACAGGCTTGGTTATTGATGCTTATTTTTCAGGCTCAAAACTCAAATGGATATTGGAAAATGTGCCTAATATTCGCAAAAAAGCAGAAAGAGGTGAGTTAATTTTTGGTACTATTGATACATGGCTTATTTGGAAACTCACAAGTGGTTGGGTGCATGCGACAGATTACTCAAATGCCTCAAGAACTATGATGTATAATATTAGCAAATTGGATTGGGACGCAAAAATATTAGAAGCATTAGATATTCCAAGAACCATGTTGCCCGAAGTACGAAATTCGAGTGGTGAATTTGAAAAAACTGATGGACGTTTGTTTGACGGTGTAGAAATTCCAATTACTGGCGTTGCTGGCGACCAACAAGCTGCTTTGTTTGGACAAGCATGTTTTGAGGCAGGAATGGCAAAAAATACTTATGGAACAGGTTGCTTTTTGCTCAAAAATACAGGTTCAAAACTTGTTCATTCTGCACATGGCATGGTAAGTTCCATAGCTTGGGGAATTGATAATAAAATAGAATATGCAGTTGAGGGTAGCGTATTTATTGCAGGTGCAGCAGTGCAATGGCTGCGAGATGGACTAAAAATTATTGACGAAGCAAAAGATAGTGAATATTTTGCTAATAAAGTGGCTGATGCTGACGGAGTCTATGTTGTGCCTGCATTTAGCGGTTTGGGTGCACCTTATTGGGATATGTATGCACGTGGGGCTATTTTTGGCTTGACCCGAGGCACTTCTCAAAACCATATTATACGTGCAACTCTCGAAGCTATGGCATATCAAAGCAAAGATGTTTTAGATGCGATGCAAAAAGATACAGGAATTCCATTAAAAGCCTTGCGAGTTGATGGTGGTGCAACTGCAAATAATTTACTCATGCAATTTCAAGCCGATATTTTGGGTGTGAGTGTGCAAAGACCTACAATTATAGAAAGTACCGCAAGAGGTGCGGCATTTTTGGCAGGAATTGGCATTGGACTGTGGACAAAGAATGATGTAGCTACTTTGTGGGAGTTAGAACGGACTTTTGAACCAACAATAAACACGCAAAAACGGGCAGAACTCTATTCAGGTTGGCAAGAAGCTGTGAAAAGAACCATGAAATGGGAGAAAGCATGGAAACCTGAAATGTAAATTTGATACAATAAAACCACAGACTAAAGTCTATTTTACATAATACACGTTACATAATACACAACTTACCTTAAATTACTATGGAAAAAGATTTTAGTTTTTTATCTTTATTAATTAACGAAACCATATATTTGGTAGATAAACCTGCATTGCAAAGCCAAACAACTGAAAATCAGGCAGAAAATAGCATAAAAACAATGCAGCAGCCTGTTATATTGTCGTCTGAGGCTGATAAAGTATTGTTTCTTATTGTAGAGCATCAATTTTTCCCACCAGAAGAAAGGGCTTTGTTATTGAAATTGGTAGAAACTACTAAAATACCTTTTACACAAGTGCAGCGAATTATTATTAGCAATTATAAACCTGTTTATGTGCCTTATTTGCACTATTTTTTGATACTTACTCAACAAAAACCTGTATTTCTGATGGCAGAAAGGTATCAAGTTTTTGAAAAAGATAACAAGAAAATGCTTTGGGCAAGTTCTTTAAACGAGTTATTGAAAGACAAACAACAGAAATTACAACTTTGGGCAGGTATGAAAAAAATGTTTGGCTTGTAAAAATATGACAACATTTTTATCATTCTGAGCAAAGCGAAGAATCTGGCGTTATTACGTCAAAACCTCAATAACGTCATATTCTTCCCAAGTTCAACATGACAAAGACTTTCGCAAGGAGTCTAATATCTAAATTAGCGTTGTAAATTTGGTATTTTATGTTTTTTTGCTTAGTATAGCGGCACAAACAGTAACTAAAACATATAAACTTACAAACCAACTACTTACATGACTCGAATTAATCCTATTGATATTCGGAAAAAAAGTTTTGATAAAAAGGCTTTTGGAGGCTACTCAAAAGATGATGTTGATGCTTTTTTGCAAAATTTATCCCAAGTATGGCAAGATACAAATGCCCAGCAAGAAAGATTGGATACTGAACTTTCGGTAACCAAAGCGGAGTTAGAAAGAATGAGAAGTCTTGAATCTGAATTATTACAAGGATTAAAAGATGCCAAGCAAGTAAGTCAGCAATTATTAGCACAAAGCCAAAAAGAAGCAAGTTTGACGGTTTATGAAGCAAAGCTAAAAGCAGAACAGTTGCTCATGGACGCAAAGCAACAAGCAAGAATTATGGTGCAAGAGGCAAATCAACAGGCTTATCAGGCACTGGTAGCTATGCGTGGAGAGTTAAAACAGCTTGACCAAGATTATAAAGTTATGGAAAAACAACGGGATATTTTATTGGTTGAATTGCGACAATTTGTTCACGAAACCATGTATAAATTAGACAAAGTAGAAGCCCATCGCCGAACTGTAAATTTTTCAGAAGAAGTAAACAAGGCTAATGTCATGATGCAACAAAATAACGAAACCGTAAAAAGCTATTTGAGAGAAAACGAATTTGTACCAAAACCTCCCGAAAATCCACAAAATAGTATGAAAACAAATACAACCACACAAGCAACAGAAAGCACATCTTTTTTTGATAATATCTAATCCAAATTAATCAAACTTAGCAAGTCTTCAAAACTTGCTAAGTGTATTTAAAGCCTTTTTAACTCATAGGAGGCGGAGGAGGTGGCATTGCATGAAATAAATTCATTACTTCTGGCACTTCCTTAGCAGTGAGCCAAGCTGCCATGCCTTGTTTCCAAACATGACTTTGTTGTGTTAATTGCCCTGCTTGCACCATTTGTGCTAATTGTTGCATTGAGAAAGCACCTGTTTGTTGCCCATTTACAGACACAAAATACTGCGACATTGGAGGTGGTGGAGGTGGCATATTTTGATTATTCTGCTGATTATTCTGGTTATTTTGTTGGTTTTGCTGATTCATTTGGTTCATCATTTGATTTGCCATGCCAAAACCCAAGCCCATTCCCATACCTTCCGACATATTGCCCGAACCACCATTATTCATGTTTCCGATAGCATTTGCGGTTTGAAATTTGGTAAATTGGTCAAGATTTCCCAAAATTCCCATAGAGCTGCGTTGGTCTAATACCTTTTCAACTTCTGGTGGCAAAGAAATATTTTCAATCAACACCTTTTGAATTTGAATACCATATTCTTCCAACAAACCTGCTGATATTTTCTCTTTTACAAAATTTGAAAACTCATTATAATTTGCTGCCATATCCAAAACAGGAATTTTGCTTTCGCCTACAATATCCGTAAATCTTGTAACAATCTCATTTCTAAGATGTTCGGCAATATCTTCGGTATAAAATTCTGCGTTTGTGCCTGCTAATTCTTTCAAAAATTTTGACGCATCAACAACTTTAAAAGTATAACCACCAAAAGCACGAATACGAATAGGGCCAAATTCGGCATCTCTCAACATAATAGGGTTTTTTGTTCCCCATTTCATGTCATTAAAAACTCGTGTATTTACAAAATAAACCTCCGCTTTAAAAGGACTATTAAAACCAAATTTCCAACTTTTTAGGGTTGTCAAAATTGGCATATTTTGCGTTGTCAATGTATGCGTACCTGGTGGATAAACATCTGCAAGTTGCCCTTCGTTAATAAATACGGCAGTTTGGGACTCACGTACTACAAGTTGAGCACCATATTTTATTTCATTATCTTTTCTATCATACCGATAAACAATCGTATCTCTCGTGTTATCAAGCCATTCAATAACATCAATAAATTGTCCTGTTATTTTATCCCAAATTCCCATAATTTTATTCGGTTTGTTAAAGTAGTTATTTTAAAATGACTATTTAAAAGTAGTGAAGTAAAGCTAAAAATTATAAATTAATCATGCTAATTTTTTTGTAACTATTTAGTTAATATCTTACGTGTAGACTAAAGTCCAATGCTATTAAGCTAAGAAAGTATTTTTTAGTGCCCTTAGGCACGAAATATTTATAGCAAACGTATATTCTTCCTCCCAAAGTGCCGTAGGCACGCAATATGTCGTGCCTACGGCACTTTGGGGGAGTCGGTGCTTACTTTTGCTATAAATATGTCGTTCCTAACGGAACTAAAAAAATATAATTAATTGATAATCAAGTAAT
>JAYTNF010000113.1:0-10146 GCA_043748455.1 Cytophagales bacterium | reverse complement strand
AATTTAATATTATTATGATTACTACTAAAAAAATAGGTAAACCTGTATTAATTACTTATTTAATACAAATATTGGTATGGCTTGCACTTCCTATTATTTTCACTTTACTTGGTAGTAAAAGTGTGGGGAATTTATCTTTTTATGATGATTTAACATCTCCTCATAAAAATTTACAGTATATTTCTATATCTGTCATTACAATATCTTATTTAATTTCATGCGTTTTTGTGTCTTTTTTATTTGGTAGACAGGTACGTAAAATTAATTTTATTAGTGAAGATACATTTTTAATATATTTTTTTATTTTGCCTCCATTTAATTTTATTATATCAGCTAAAATAACTAAGATAAAATATCATGTATTATATAGCACAGATAGAAGCAAGTTGAAAATTTCTTTTGATAATGACAATGATATTTCATCTATACAATTATTTTACAGTGATTGGCAAGATAACGACTGGGTTTTTATAAAAGCAATGTTAGAGAAAAATGCTTTGAGTGTAGAAATTGAAAAAAAGTCTAAAATATGAACACAAAAAAGTTTTGCTAACTTCACAAGGTGTGTGGCGGGAATTAAAAATTGATGAAGAAATTCTAAATTTACCACACGACAACATTAGTTTTGGAAACAAAACCCTTTGGCAAATCACAGACTAAAGTCTATGCTACAACTCTTAGCAACCTAAAAATTCCACCTAATTCCTAAAAAGCCTCTAATTCCTTGCAAAGAAGCATAATTATAACTTGTATCAAAACTATAATTATTTGGATTATTGACCGTAATATTTTTATTAAATGGGTCAAAACTTCGCATGAGAGGATTTTCTGGCACAAAGTTAAACAGGTTTTTCACACCTCCATAAAGTTCCAAACCATTATAAAACTTCTTTGAAACCTGAATATTTTGTATCGTAAACCAAGGCGAATTTGCCAAACGAAAATCATTTTCTTGTATTGGCAACGGCATTGGACTGTAACAATTTCCTGTCCAGTCTATTGTTAATCGTTGTTTTTCGAAAGTATAACTTGTGGTAAAAGTTGCAGAAAAAGGCGAATTTTTCATTTGTGGAATTTTCACACCATCTTCCATCGCAAAAACATCTAAAACACTAAAACCTGCAATAATTTTCAACGGAATTTTGAAAGCAAAATCTATATTTGCAGCAAAACCTTGAGAAATTGCATAACCTTGTAAGTTATCATAAATAATTTTTCGGCTATCAGTTGTGTAATCTGCAATAATCTTATTGCTAAAATACGTATAAAAAGCATTAGCCTCAAATCCTAAATTTCCAATGCTTGTGTAATAATATTTCTGCCAACCTAAATTAAAATTCCACGACTGTTCGGGCTTTAAATTCTGCACAATTTCTACTTTTCTTGCACCTGTAAGGGCTGCGTGGTCTTCAGTAAAAACATTAACCACACGAAACCCATTTCCAATATTTAAACGCCAAGCACTGCCATCTTTCCAACTCCATTTATACGCCAAACGTGGTGATAAAATACTACCGTGATTAGAATTATTATCATATCGCAAACCAAGTAATAATTTATGATTTTTGTGTAATGTGATTTCATCTTGCACAAAAATTGCAGGTAAATAGGTTTTTGAAGGCTGATTTTCAGGTTTTAGGCTGTCTGCTGATACAGTTGCAGCCGTATTATCATCATAATAGGTATAACGCATTGCCAAACCCAAAAGCAAATCATGATTTTTATGCAATTTTTTATCCCAAACCAACTGCCCAAAAGCTACGGTTTGGTCGGCAATATATGACTTGCTACCATAAACCGAATTTTGTTGATGATTATTTAATGAGTAGGAAAAAGTAATTTTTTCTGATGTAGGTAATTGGTAATTTCCTATCATTTCCCAACGATTTGTATAAATACTTTCGCCATATATTACATTGCCACCTCGATAAGATTCTGTCCAATTTGTTTCCCCACCCCAACGATTTTCTGTAAAATATCGCAAAGCCACGCTTGCCAAACGGTTGTTTTTGCGGGCAAATTGCCATTTATTAAACAATGAAATTCTTTTTTGTAAGGTAATATCTGTAAAACCATCACGATTATTGTCAATGATATTGTCAAAATAAAAACCATTCACACTAAAAAGTCCTGTTGCTCTGCCAATTTGTGCCTTTGCAGCAAGGTCAAGGTTGGTTTCTGCTTGTGAAGTTGTGAAAATATCACCACTAAATTTTGCTGCTTTTTGTGGATTTTTGGTTATCACATTAATTAATCCTGCCACTGCTTCCGAACCATATAAAGTTGAGGCTGCACCTTTCACAACTTCGACTCTTTCTATTAGTGAATTTGGAATTCCACTCAGTCCGTAAACCGTTGATAATGAACTCACTATGGGCATTCCGTCTATCATAACCATTGTATATGCACCTTCCATTCCATTAATATGAATGTCGCCTGTGTTGCAAACTGCACAATTTAATTGAGGACGAACTCCATTTATATTACTCAAAGCCTCAAATAATGAAGGAGTAGGATTTTTTTTGAAAAAACTCGGCGTAAAAATTTGGATAGGAACAGGACTTTCAGACAAAATAATTTCCTTCATTGTGCCCGTTACTACAATTTCGTTGAGTTGATTTTGGTCTGCTTGCAACTCCAAATTTAATGTTATGGGCTTGCTATCTGTAATTTTAAGGTTAGTTTTTAAGGTTTTGTAACCCAAACCCGAAATTTGTAGTTGATAAGTTCCAAAAGGAATATTACGAATTGTAAATTTTCCTAAACTGTCCGTACTTGTGCCTAAGTTTGATTTTGGTGTAGTTGTGTTTGTAGTTATATCAGTCTTTATATTTGCAGTTGTGTTTGCTAAAACAATATTTATATACATAACTGCTTGATTATCAGACATAATAACACCTTTAATAGAGCCTTTTTGAGCAATAGAAATATTGCAAAGACCTATCAAAAACAATAATAGTAATAGCTTTTTCATTTGTATAAAATTTTATTTATACAAATGTAATATTATTTTTATGCAAACAAAATTTTATTTTTAGATTACCCTAAATTTTTATGTAGCATAGACTTTAGTCTGTGCCTACGTCTTGTGGTCGCAAACACAAAATGCACAGACTAAAGTCTATGCTACATAAAATACATAAATTTACATATTCAACAAACCTAATGCTACTTTTACATCTTTTGTTGGCAACAAACAAACCTTATTTCTACATACATAAATTAGAGTTTCTTCTTGTGCAGGTCTATCAACCAATAAAGGCAACATGCTTTTAGTGGTTGTTGTTGCAATAATTTTGTTAGGATAATATGGTTTTGTTAATTCTTGCACCATTTTCATTGCATCTTTACCACTGATGGCAACTTCGGTAGTTGGCTGCACATAATAGGTATAAAGGCAAGCCCAATTTGATAAATAACGAGTTTCTTTTTCTATCAATGGCGTAATTCCGTTAATCATATCATCTGCAACTTGTTGATAATCAACACTTTCAAAATATAAAGCCAAGCGTTGCAAGTTTATTGCCATTATCGAATTTGAGGCAGGAATTACATTATCAAAAACTTCTTTGGTACGTGCAATAAGTCTTTCTGCGTGATTATCTGTATAGAAAAACATTTTTTCAGCACCATCATAGAAATTTGTCATTGTATAATCTGTTAATTCTTTGGCTATTTGTAGCCATTTTTCGTCAAAACTAATTTGATAAACAGCTATAAATCCTTGAATAACAAGGGCATAGTCATCTAAATATCCATGCAAAGTTGTTTTGCCATTTTTATAACTGTGCCATATTTTTGGTTTGCTGGAATTTATTGACTGCAGACTGAAGTCCGCAGCTACATTCGCAGTTATAGAGGAATTTATCATGTTTTGCAATAAAAAATTTGCATTATTGAGTGCCAAATCATAAAATTCTTGTTCTCCAAAAACCATATAAGCATCACATAAACCTTTGAGCATCAACCCATTCCAAGAAGTTAAAGTTTTATCGTCAAGTATTGGACGGATTCTGTGAGTTCGTTGTGCAAGCAGAATTTTCTTCCAAATATGTACTTGTTGTTGCAACTTTTCAACACTTATATTTTCGGCTTTTGCAAAATTACTATCTGATTGTGTTCGGAAAAGTATGTTATAACCATGTTCCCAATTACCTTCTTCATCATCAACTACGTTGTAATATTTTTTGAATAATTCAATATTTTCAAGACCTGTGTCTTCCAATTCATCTTTTGTCCAAACATAAAACTTGCCCTCAATTCCTTCACTATCTGCATCTAAAGCACAATAAAAATTACCTTTTTCACCTGTCATTTCTCGTTTTACAAAAGCTATTGTTTCATAAACCACATTTTTAAACATGGTTTTCAACTCTTCTGTGTAAGCAATGTTATCAGTTTCAAAAGTGCTTAATAAACTGTATGCTTCGGAATATAAACTAACTAATTGCCCATTATCATACAACATTTTTTCAAAATGCGGAATATTCCATTCATTATCAGTTGCATAACGAGAAAATCCACCACCGATTTGGTCGTAAATTCCACCATAAGCCATGCTAATTAAGGTTAATAAAGTTTGTTGAAAAGCATTTTCATCATTCGAAATAGCGACATATCGCAACAAAAATAAATAAATTGAAGGCATTGGAAATTTTGGTGCTTGTCCCATTCCTCCTTTGTGTTTGTCATAATGTTTTGCTAAACTGTTTGCTATTTTATGTAAGTTTTCCTGAGAAAAATCACGTTTTTCCGATTTTATGCCATATTTTTCTATTTCACTTCTGTTCAAAATCTCAGTGAGTTGTGCCGCAGAATTGGTTAATTTCTCTGGTTGCACCTCAAAAGTTTTGACAATTTGGTTTAGCAAATGCAACCAATGTTCAGCAGGATAATAAGTGCCACCATAAAATGGTTTTGTATCAGGCATCAAAAATACATTCAAAGGCCAGCCACCATTTCCATTCATAGCTTGCACTGCCGACATATAAATATTATCGAGGTCTTGACGTTCTTCTCGGTCAATTTTTATACACACAAAATGCGTATTCATATAATTTGCAATAGCTTGATTTTCAAAGGATTCCCTTTCCATAACATGACACCAATGGCAAGTTGCATAGCCTATACTCACTAAAATTGGTTTATTTTCAGTTTTTGCTTTTTCTAAGGCTTCACTTCCCCAAGCATACCAATCTACAGGATTATGGGCATGTTGTAATAAATAAGGACTTGTTTCGTGGATTAGGCGGTTCATGTGGCTGTTTTGTAAATTTGATTTGAAAATGGTGTTCTAATTAGCATTGTGGTTGTTTAAAAACAGCTTATAGATGTCATCTTTCGAAAAGATGACATCTATAAGCTGTTTTTAAACAACATTCTATACAAATGTTTAAAGTTTTCTAAAATAATTATATGTATAATGGTATTTTTTAGTCAATTTCTTATCTGTATTAAATATTTTTTCTATCAATAAATCATTTTTGTCATAAACATGATGTACATGAAGGTGCGAATTATTTTCTTCATATTCATAATCTATTAATAAATCGTGATTATTATACTCATAATTTGCTTGTGCTGTTATTTTACCATTCACTTTCCAAACAATAGATTTTGATTGTTTTTTACTTGTATAAGTCAGCTCTTGAACTGCGGGATTTTCAACATCTATACGATTTTCTGTTCTAATTAAGTTATCATTTTTATCATATTCATTCAGCTCTATCAAATGAAAAACACCTTTTTCATCATTTTCTGAAATTGTAATTTTTTTGATATGTTTATTGCTAAAATACTCATAATGAATAAGTTGCACAATAGAATCTGTATCTTGGTAGGTAATATGATAGTAGTTTTTACGAGTGCCGTCAGAATTGTATTCAAATTGTTCTTTTTGTATTAACTCATCACCTTGGTAAACTTTTTCTAAAATAATGCTATCATTGCTATTATGTTGATACTTTTTTTGAAATTCTACACCACGTCTTGTACCAACTTCACCAATAAGAATTCCTTTTGGATTATAAGTATATTCATGTGATTCATATAAAACTGCATCTTGGTATGTTTTTTTACTAATCATTTTCTTTTTTTCATCATATTCAATAACTTTGGTCTGTTTCATACCTTGGTCATAGACAATGCTGTCATATTCTGTAAAATCTTCATACCTTACGCCACGAAACTCTACTTCTCCGATACCATATTCACTGCGTGAAAAAGCTGTAATTCTGCCTAAGTTATCGTAAGTAAAATAATCTCCACGATGGTGCATTTTTTCGGGACAATAATTTTCTGTTGTTGCAATCAATCTACCTTTGGTATCATATTCTTTTTCTAAATACACACAACTATCACTTTTATTGATGGCATTATTTTCTTTATCCCAAGCAGCTTGCTGTTCCCAAATTAGGATTTTACTAATTTTACGAGCCTGAATTTCCTTTGCAGAATATTCTACTTCATCTTGAGCAAAGGCAGAGAAGCTAATAAAAAACAAAAAAAGACTATATATTGTGTTTTGCATAGTATGAAAGAATATAATTTTGCAATATAACCAAAAATTATGCACATTGTATTACAATAACAAATATTTGTTAGAATATTTGTTATTGTAATAGAGGTTATGTTAAAAATTAATATTGTCAAAATAAAAATACTTTTATTTTTCTAACTTAGTTATGAGCCTCTGTCCAAAATTTTGAAAAGGAACTTCTATCATTCTATAAAATAGTGTAGAAAAGGCAGCAGAAATGAGTACTACAACCATATATTTTATAATTAAGTTAAGAATTGAATTTGTGTGATAATCTATATAATTATTCATAGAAAGTATATGTAATACCGCAAAATGAACCAAATACATACTAAAACTAATTTTACCAATATAAATAGTAATAACATTTACGATAATTTTAATTTCTATTTTGCTTAGTCCTATGGCTAATATAAAAAAAGCTATTCCAAAAACAAAGTGATTAGGTAACATTAAGTGTGCTAATATAGGTACCCTCAAGCCAATTTGTGCCATAAATATCATTGATGCGGCTAATAAAAGTGATATTGGTGAAATTTTATGTTGAGATTTATCTTCACAAACAATAAAATACATCATAATACCTAATGCAAAAATTGGTAATTGATTAGGAAAGCATAAAAAAAGATAATCATACCATAAGCTTTTCTCGTCTATTGTATAACTGTTTTCTAATATTACACGAAATAATACGCTAAACACTAAACTTAATAGTAAAAAGTTGAAAGCATGATTGAGATTTTTTATTTTAAAAAATAGCAAGGGTACTATGGCATAAAACATCATTTCTACACCAATAGACCAGCCACCTGGTACTATGCTGTTAAGCCAATACGGACTAAAACTATGCAAAAATAGCACATTAGTCGTAATGCCTAATGGTGTAATATTGGGGTTTTCGGGTGCAAAGATTGCCCCAAAACCATTTTGCAAGATATAATAACAAATTCCTATGTAATACATGGGAGCTATTCTAAAAAATCTGCGAATAAAAAAGTTTCTTATAGGAAATGCTTCTTTAGAAAATCTATTTTTAAATGATAAAAACAAAGTGAAGGCACTTGCTAAATAGAAAAGTTGCACTCCTCTCGCACCTTCTCTAACAAGACTATCAATGGTGGGTGAAAGTGGTACATTGCCGTAACTTCCAGCATGAATGAGAATAACAGCCAAAACGGCTATGCCTCTCAAAGCATCTATATATTTTAGTTTATTCATTTTGCTTAAATGTTATTATTAAAATTTTCTAACAAATCTGCTACTTTTTCAAAAACTTCTTTTGAGTGTGTTGGGAAATTTGCAATACGAAGTTGTGTATCTTTAAACTTTCCATAACCTGTACCAATAATAATATGTTCTTTTTTGCAAATCTCTATAAATTTTTTAATGTCTTCTGGTTTGCCTTCCGCAACAATAACAGTTTGGGATTGGAAATTTTTATCTGAAACTGCAACTTTAAATTTTTGGTGAGTAATTAATTTTTGGTAAATTAATGCAGCTTTATAATTGGTTTCTGTTCTAATAACTGCAACAGTTTTACGATTCATGTCTTCTGCAACTTTGCCCAGCAAATAAATTCCCAACATATTAGGAGTTTCGGGTGTTTCATTTTTAAGAATATTTGCCAACAAAGATGCAATGGTGTGATAAGTTCCTAAACTTTGGTTATTTTCTTTTGAAATGTTTTGTAAAGCTGTTGCTTTTTCAACACAACGGTCATTGAAAATCCAAACCGCCAAACCTGCGGGCAAACCAAAGCATTTTTGCACAGAAAAAAATGCAGAATCTATTTGTCTAAAATCTAAGTCTGGATAAGGTGCAGACGAAACCATATCTAAAGCAATTATTGCATTAGGATTTTGCTTGCGAATGGCATAAATATCTTCCAAAGGCATACTTACACCTGTGCTTGTTTCGTTATGTGTTAAGCATATTAGCTCTGTTTCTGTTGGAATTGTGAAATTATTTAAGTTAAAACCTTGATTTTCTGCTACTTGGTATTTTATGGCTCGGCGTTGTAATTGCAAGGCAAAATCATAGAATTTTGTAGAAAAACTACCATTAACTAAGTGAAAAGTGTGTTTTGAGGACAAATTCTGAATAATTCTTTCCCAAATTTCAGTTGCTGAAGATGTAAAAACAATGTGATAATCAGCAGGGATATTCATTAATATCCGAACTTGTGAAATGGTATGTGCGACAACATCTTGAAAAGTTTTGCTACGGTGCGAAATTTCGCAAATATTTTCTTTAAAAGAATTTTTCACATGGTCTTCAACAGTAAAATATAGCTCAGAAGGACCTGGGGTAAGAAAAGAAGTTTTCATTATATAGTTTTTAAAAATAAATCAAAATTATAGTTATTTAACATGACATGTTGCAAAAAAGCAAGTGAAACAGCTATATTTGTTGCAAATTTAGTTTTTATCACAAAATAACAATAAAATAGCTTAGGAATATGACAAAAAATTCTAAAAATTATGTATTTTCGTTAATACGCAATATCGCAACTACAATTACAACTACAATTTTATTTGGGTTTATGCTTACAGCTTGTTTGGGAGAAGACCCTTTTGAAAAGCAACGCAAAGCTGATGAATCTACCATTCGTGCCTATGTAGCAGATAAAAAACTGCAAGGAAGTTTCACTGCATCAGGTTTATATTATGATACAATTACTAATGACCGTATAAAAAATCAACGTGTTGTTAGAGTTACAGAAAATAGCATTGTTCAAATTAGCTATAAATTAACTGATTTGCAAGGTATTCTTTTACAAAAGACAGACTCAACATATTTTTTCCAACCTTCTGTCGGGGCTTTTTTTTCTGGTTTGGCAGAAGGTATTTTGCTAACTCGTAAGGGGCAAAATGCCATTTTTATTATACCTTCTTTATTAGCATTAGGTTCACAAGCCCGAACAGTTGGTGGAGTTTCAGTAGCACCTAATTCTTGTTTGCGTTTAGAAGTTACTGTTCATGAAGTAAGAACTCAAACCGAACAAGATGTTTATGAAAATAAACTTATCAAAACACATATCATAGAAAATAAAAGAACTATTACTCAGGATAGTTCAGAAGTTGTTTTTGTGAGAACATCGGCTCCTATTTTAACAGGTGCAAGATTTAAAATTGGTGATAATGTGAAAATAACTTACGAAGGTCGCAGACTTGATGGTACTACATTTGATAAAGGGACATTACCTTCAATAGGGACTGCACCATTACAAGGTTATATAAAAGGTTTTATGACAGGAATTACGATGATGCGTGAAGGAGAAACAGGTTTTATATATATGAATTCGAGTGCTGCATACGGAGCAGCAGGTACAAGTGGCAAAATTGCACCTTTTGCACCATTAGTTTTTGAGATAACAGCATTATCACGTTAGTTTTTTTTAATGATAGTAATAAATATCTTTCAAAAATTTCTGAAACTTTTGAAAGATATTTTCGTAAGATAATATAACTTTGTGAAAATAAATTTCATAACTTTTTAATAATCAAAGCACAGACTAAAGTCCAATGCTATTAAGCTAAGAAAGTTAAATCGCAATATTGCTAATTACTTGATTATCAATTAATTATATTTTTTTAGTTCCGTTAGGA
>JAYTNF010000112.1:0-2964 GCA_043748455.1 Cytophagales bacterium | reverse complement strand
AGTTTTGTAAATTGGTTGATGACTGTTGTTTGGTCAATTCCAAGTATTATGTTAGTCATTGCTATTAGTTTGGCGTTGCAAAGTAAAGGAATTTGGGTGTGATTTGCGACCAAAGTAAATTAGATGAACAAGGTTGTTTAGGTTCTCCCGATTTGATTATAGAAATTGTGTCTGAAAGTAATGCTAAGAGAGATATACAAGAAAAATATGAGCTTTATGAAGAAAACGGAGTCTTAGAATATTGGATAGTAAGACCTTATGAAAACACAATACAACAATTTTATTTAGAGAATGAAAAGTATGTTTTAAAGAAAACCTACTTTTCTGATGATAAAATTTCGCCTATTATTTTGCCTGATTTTTCTATTGATTTAGCAGAAGTTTTTGAAGAATAAACAACTAAAAATCTGTTTGCTTGGTGTGATTTCGGTTTCTTAAAACCGAAATATAGTTTCTCAAAACCAAAAACACTTAATACTTAAACAGTTACAGAAAATTATGGCAAAAATTATTACCTACGAAGACGAATTACACAAAATTCGTGAATATTTAGAAAATCCTGTTAGCGAATCGGGCAAAAGACATTTGGTTTATCCTTTGTTTCAAAAAATGTTTCCCGAAAAATTTAAGACCGAAAGCAATGCAGCAGGAGCAGATATTTATGTCGATGGCAAAATAATTATAGAACTCAAAACCGATGAAAGTGATTGGTTATCAGGCTTTTATCAGGCTTTGCATTATCAAAAAAAGGGTTTATCTTTTCCTTGTGTCTGCGTAATAGCAGAAAAATTTTTGGCAGTTTGGAAAGTAAATGCCATTCCCGAATTTGCAGTAATTGCAGCACACACAGCAAAAGCAAATATTGCACCTAATCAAATTGGCAAAGAAAATGCAAAGAAAACCACCAAACAAATGGCTAACGAAATTCTCGAAACCGCCATTTTTTGCATCACACCCAAAAAATATGACGAAGCCAAGAAACAAGTTCGGTTATTTTACGAAGTTTACGAATTTTTTAATGTACTCAAAAACCTTGATGCAGATAGAATACAAATCAATACCACAAATTTTATTGAAACCATAGAACAACTGAAAAAGTTTTTTGTAGAACCTATTGATGCCATTCATTGCTTTTATTCGATGGTTGGTTTTTGGGATATTACTTCTGTGATTTCGGAAAATGAATTTGGCACACAGCTCAATCTTTTTGGTTACAAAGGCAAAAAACATAGCGAAAATTTAGAAATTCCTAATAAATATCGCAAAGAATTTATAAAATTTGTAGAAAGTCGTTATATTTTTACTAACGAAGGTTCGGGTTTGTCGGTTGATTACTATTTTAGTCGTTTTGATGAAGTACTAACAAGGTTAAATCCTGAATATGCCAAACAACATGGCGTATTTTTTACAGATGACAATTTAGGAAAATTTTGTTTGTGGTATGTGGAACAGGAATTAGGCGAAAAATGGGCAGAACCTTACATCATCATTGACCCCGCAGCAGGTTCTGGAAATTTGGTGGTTAGTCAAAAAGGTAAATTGAAACACAAAATAGTTTCTGATTTACAACCTGATTTATTAAAGACTTTGGAACGAAGAATGAAAGCAGACCCTTTTCATCTTGAAACAGGTTTTACAATAATTCCTAAGATTTCGGAGAACAAAGGATTAAATTTTTTAGACAAAACTGCCACCGAATATTTGACAATTTTGGAAGATGCTTTGCAAGAAAAGCAACTAAAACTTAATAAACCTTTGGCTTTTTTGGTAAATCCTCCTTACAAAAACACAGACGAAAACGAAGGGCTACGAACACCCAACGAAGCTGAATATGGCATGAACAAGGCATTGCTTGGAATTACAGGCGAAGATGCAAGCAAAGAAAGATATTTGGCATTTTTAGCTCAAATTTTGATGATATGTCGTGAACAAATGCTAAAATATGACACAAAAAAGTCAAATTCTAAGGCTAATACTGTGGAATTTCAACCAATGTTATTAGTTTTTACGCCAAGTTCTTGGCTCATTCCACGTCCAACATTTGAGCATTTCCGCAAAATATTTGATAGTTTTTACACCTTTAAAACAGGTTTAATGGTTACAAGTAATGAGTTTTTTAAACTTGGTGGCAAGTTTCCTATTGCTTTTACAGTTTGGAAAATGAAATCGCAAACCGAAATAAAAAACTTTTGGAATGGCGAATTATTGCAAAATTTTTGGACAGCTATTACAGAAAATAAGATTAAAGAAGCAATGGAATTTTGCGACCAAAATTACAAATTACAAATAGAAAAATTCCTAAAAGCAAATTTGGCAAATTTTACAGATGCAGAAAATTCCGAACTTTTGGCAATAAAAGCCTTTGAAAAAACTTACTATAATACCATAAACTTACACGACTATACACACCTAAAAAAACGTGATATATTGGTAGATTGGGAACATTTTAATGATAGCCAAAAAGCTATTTTATTCAATGTTTACAATAACAGAAAAGGACGAATTTTAGAAAATAATCGGGGGGATATTAGAAATTTAATTCCTACAATTACAACTGCGACAGGAAAAATTATTAAGCAACCTCGTTATAATATGTATCGCAATTTGCGAAAAGAGAAAATTGGGCAAAAATATATCAGTGGTTTTGCTAAAAAAGACGAAAGACATAGTCGATATAATGTGCCATACGGCTTTGCAAATGGTGATTTTGTTGGTTTTATGGATAATAATATTCCTATTCGTTTGCAAAATGATACTTGTTTGCGAATGTCATATGAGCCTAATCGGGTTTGGTTTATGCTTATGAGTACATTTAGCAAAGTAAATCTTTCACAAATTCATTCGGGTGCTGCCAATAGTAGGTCATTTTGTGCTTACGATTTGGAAACTGCAAAGGTGCTTTTTTCTTGGTTTGCGATTAGCAAAGCTGTTAATAATCGGTATCCTGTTTGGGCAAATCAATAT
>JAYTNF010000111.1:0-8179 GCA_043748455.1 Cytophagales bacterium | reverse complement strand
TCATAACTTTAATTAGCAAAATTTACAATAAACTTACTAAAAATAAGTGTTTTTAATGGTTTTCCAAATTGTAATTTTAGAAAATCACAGACTAAAGTCCAATGCTATTAAGCTAAGGAAAGTGTTTTTTAGTGCCATAGGCACAAAATATTTATAGCAGTGCCATTTTTCCATTCCTCAAAGTGCTGTAGGCACAACATATATTTCGTGCCTACGGCACTTTGGAGGAGTCGGTGCTTACTTTTGCTATAAATATGTCGTTCCTAACGGAACTAAAAAAATATAATTAATTGATAATCAAGCAATTAGCACTATTGCAATTTAACTTTCTTAGCTTAATAGCATTGGACTAAAGTCTGTGGGACAAGCACTACGCAACTTACATTATCTACTGTAAGTTATTTGGTAGTAATGTGTAGCTGGAACTACACATTACTATTACGAAACTTAGATTAACTACTTGAAGTAATATGATTAATTCAGTATAAATTTTATAATACTATCAAAATTATAAAATTATTTTATCAAATCTCCCGTAAAAAACACAATAGCAGTCAAAACAAATGCCCAAAAAATACAACTGGCAAACATAGCAAGCATAATTTTTTGTATTTTCTCACCAAAACTTACTGCAATAATACTCCCTCCAATAGGTGTAAGAATGAGTGGTGTGAGAAATGCAATACCAATAATACCATATTTTTTCCAAACTCTTACCGTCATACGTTTGCGAGGTGTAAATTTTTTAGCATTGCTACTAAATTTTTGCAATATGAAATTGCGAAACGGCAAACCTAATAAGGTTACTGCACAAACCGCCAACATCATGCCCAAAATTGTGCAAATAACTGTTTCTATATAAGATAGCCCAGAAATAAAACCTGTGGTAGGTCCAAAAATGAATTTTATCATTGTGCCACCCAAAACACCTAAATATTTGAGAATTTTCAGTTCCATTTGTTAATTTTTCTTATAATTTACACAAAAGTACAGATAAGGCTTATTATTTTGTGTAAAAATATATCAAATAGCTATCTTTGTGGTAAATATGAAATATAATGTATGAAATATGAAATTAATTTGTTGACAATCAAATAATTACGTTTGCAATATGATAATTTCATAATTCATAATTCATAATTCATAATTCATAATTCATAATTCATAATTCATATTTATAATTTTCATGTTAAAAATCATAGCTTTCTTATTACTTGTATTTCCCTTTGCTGTTTTTGCACAAGGTGAAGGTATTATAGTTGATAAAATTATTGTCAAAGTTGACAATCATATTATCCTAAAATCGGACTTGGAACTTGCTCTTACCAAAATTAAAGAACAAAATAAAGGTAGAGAACTGCCAAATTATGTGCGTTGTCAAATGTTGCAACAACTGATTGTCAATAAAATGTTGTTGGCAAAAGCCGAAATAGACACCATAAAAGTTGATGAAACACAAATTGTTAGCCAGCTTGAAAGGCGCATGCAATACATGATTAGCCAATTTGGAACTGTCGAAAAGCTGGAGGCTTCACTTGGAAAAACAGTTTCACAACTTAAAGACGAACTTCGTCCACAACTTGTAGAGCAAATGACTTTGCAAAAAATGCAACAAGAATTAGGAAAAGATGTAAAAATTACGCCAAGAGAAGTAAAAAAGTTTTTTTCAGCAATTCCAAAAGATAGTATTCCTTTTTTGTCGAAACAAGTAGAAGTTGGAATTTTGATGAAAATGCCAACCGTAAATAAAACTGAAACAAATCGTGTAAAAGACCAATTAAGGGAATTTAAAAGGAAAGTTTTAGCAGGCGAAAAGTTTGAGGACTTAGCAACTGTAAATTCTGAAGATTTAGGTTCTGCAAGTTTGGGTGGAGATTTAGGCTGGCAAGGTAGAGGGAATTTAGTGCCACAATTTGAAGCAACTGCATTAAAGCTAGCCATTGGCGAAATGTCTGAACCCATAGAATCTGAATTTGGTGTGCATTTAATCCAGTTGTTAGACCGCAGAGGAAATATGTTTCATTCTCGCCATATTCTTATTCGTCCAAAACCTTCTGCACCCGATATTGATGCAACAGTACATTTTTTGGATAGTATTCGCAATTTAATTGCTGATAAAAAAATAACTTTTGAAAGAGCTACAAACATTCATTCTGACGACAAAGCAAGCAAAGGAAAAGGTGGCATGATGACTGACGAAGAAGAAGGTGGCACTCGAATATCAGTAGAAAATATGGAAACAGGTTTATTTATGACTTTGGATACTATGAAAGTTGGCACAGTTACAAAACCTGTAAAATATCGTTTGGAAGATGGCAAAGATGCAGTACGTTTGATTTATTTTAAAAGTGTTGTTAAACCGCATTACATTAGCTTAGAAACTGATTATCAACAAGTTTATAATGCTGCTATTGCTGAAGAACGTAATAAATTGATGATGAAGTGGTTTGAGAAAAATAAAAAGGAACTTTTTATAGATATTGACCCTGAATTTGCAGAGTGTGATGTGATGAAGAATTTATAAGTTTTGGTTGAGTTTTATTTATTTTGTAACTGTTTCTTTAAACTTTCCTAAACCTCAAAACTTAGGAAAGTTTTTTTATTATTAACATCAACCACAAGTTCTTTCCATTTTTTATTAAAATGTGCCTTTGTTGCCTCAAATTCTATTTGTTGTGCTGTTTTTTCAGGTGGTGCAGGAGTAGGTTTAGGATTTTGAAGGTCTTTAATTGTGTAATCTCTTGCTAAAATTGTGAGATTCAAGTCTATAATTTTGACTTCCAATTTACTAATTTGTCTTGCTATGGCTACTTCTTTGTCAGATGGTTGCAGCATATCATTTGTTGTATCTGCTAAAACACTTACTGTCGTTTCTAAAATCTTAGCTATATCTCGCAGCATTGGCAAAGTGAGTTCTTTGGTAATACCTAATTCTATTTTCTTATAGGCAGAAAGTGATATACAGAGCATATCTGCAAATAATTCTTGTGTAAGACTATGAAATTGCCTAAGTGTTTTAATTTTTTCAATAATTTCCATAATAAAAGTTGTTAAGGGTTTTTGTTTAATATTTTTTGCAAATAACTTGTTTTTAAAATTTAATCATAAAATTTTAACATCTCTTAACAAAAGTACCGTACAACGGTACTAAACTTTGTAGGAAGTCCGAAAAAATGCTTATACTTTTGTGGCGTGAATTGCAATCCACACACAAGAATACTTTTATATCACTTTAAAACATATTTGAAAATTATGTTCAATTTATTAAAATTCAAAAAGAAAATAACCACTGCGGCAGCAATTATGATAACTGCGGTTGGAATGATAGGGTGTGAACAAAATGTGGAATTAATAACTCCACAACCTGAAAAATCAAATCCACTAAAAACTCAAACAGAAGATTTGCAGTTTGTGCTTAATATTGATAGAAATCTTGTATTAGAAATAGATACTGCCGTATTACCTTATCTGTTGAAAGGAATTTCAGAACGGGAGAATGGAAGTATGATTGTTGAAAAAATCTTAAAAACTTACAATAGCAAAACTGGGCAAATGACAGATTTTGCAAAACAAAGTAAAGATTTTAAAAATTGGCAAAATGCAGGGCGTAAAGAATCTACAATATCTCTTAGCTATAGAATACATGTTGCTTTTAATGGTTGGAGTGGTAACTTTCCCATAGGAATCCCAGCAGGTAAAGACAATCAAGATATTGAGGCAATAGAGTTTACAACGTCTAATACTTATTATGGTACAGACTTGGGAATTATTGCCCCAAGTTTTGCACATATACAAGGCAATGGAGATGTACCAACCACAAGTTTATACAGTTTGTACGGGACTACGGGACAAAGTAGGAGGTTAGAAGGTATTAGCCTTTATTTTTCTCCTAATTTGGCTACTAACGTTATGGTAAGATTCCAAGATACTAATAATACCGCATATTGGGGATACAATGGTTCTTTTGCAGGAACACGAGGACAAAGTCGTGCACAGAAATTTTTTACTCTCTACGCATTTATAGTAGCCTAAAAAAATACTGTTATTGAATAATTTTAGGTTATTCAATAACAGTATTTTTTAATGGTATGCACGTAGGCAATATCTTTTAAATACAGTATGGCTTCATTAATTTTCAAATCTTATGTTTATCAATACTCTAAAGTTTATCTTAATTACTTTTTTCCTATGTTTACCAACATCGATATATGCACAAGGCGAAGCTGCTAACTGGTTATATCAAGGCAACATATTAAAATTTTCTACCAATTCCACTGCTACTATTCCAACCATTTTTCCCTTGCCTTCGTCTATATCACAACTTTCCTGGGGTAGTAGTACCATTGCTGACAAAAATGGCAATTTATTATTTTATTCAGACGGGCTTAATGTCTATAACAACCAGCACCAAATTATGGAAAATGGTGGTGGGCTAAGAAGTTGTGCAGCACGCACAAATTGCACTACTTACCAAGTTGTTTTAATTGTACCAAATCCTGCAGCAGCCCACCTGTATTATCTGTTTCAAAACGATGTTTATATAAATGGTTTGTTTTACAGTATTATAGATATGAGCCAGAACAATGGAAAAGGTAAGGTAATACAGAAAAATATACAAATTCGCGATAAAATAGGACAGGGCATGGCAGTTACTATAGCTTCAGATTGTCAAAGTTACTGGTTACTCACCAATGATTGGGTGAAACCAGGTTATTATTATGCCTATAAAATTACGCCAGCAGGTATTCAACCACCAATAGAATCTTCTTTTTTTATCAAAGGTGGGCAAGATGTAAATATGTATATAACCTTTTCTAATCAAGGAAATAAAGTAACTACTATTGAGAATACTTTTTTCCAAAATAACTCCTCCCGTGAAACCTCCTTGCTCTATGATTTTAATCAACAAACAGGGAAATTAACAAATAGAATAAATTTTAATGACTACACAAGTAGTTTTTTTGGAACAGTTTCTTTTTCACCTGATGGCACCAAAATTTATGCAACAAGTACAATTAGAAATGGAATAGGACTTTTTCAACTTGACCTAAGCAGCAATAACGAAACACAAATTAAGGCTTCTGCTATTAAGATAGCAGAAGATAGTTATTTCAGTGCTACCACTATATTTCATGCCGCCAATAATGGGAAACTATATTTTTTTAAGAATAATCAAAACGTGGGAAACAACAAAAATTTTGTAGATGTTATTAATTTACCCAATTTTAGAGGTGTAGCTTGTAATTATCAAAAAAATGTATTTGAAATTACTCCAACCACTATTCCAAGCTATGGCTATGGCTTTGAATATATTAATAATCCAATTTTCCCCTCAAATTTTCTTGGTGGAGTTTACAAAGATTTCTCCTTTTCACAACCTTGCAACACCTTAACCGTAAATTTTGCGGCAACTTCCCCAAATATAAACGACACGTATTCGTGGAATTTTGGTGATGGCACAACCGCAACTATTCAAAATCCGATAAAAACTTACACCCAAGCAGGTACATATATCGTGAAACTAAAAATTGGTGCTTGTGAGTTTAACAAAACCGTTATTGTTCAAAAACTTGCAACCATAAACCTAAAACCTACCCTAAATCTATGTCATTTAGAAATAGGTAATTTTGGCATAAATTCAGAAACAGGCTTTGCTTATCTTTGGAAACCTGCTACAGGTTTATCAAATCCCAATATAGCAAATCCAACATTTAGACTTGATAATCAAGGAGATACGCTAAAAAAAATTACTTATAAATTACTTGTAAGCAATAGCACAACAAATTGCAAAGATTCATCAAGCATCACAGTTTCAGTTGCCCCAGCCCTAAAACCCATTTCGGCAGGAAAAGACACCACCATTTGCAGCAATCAAAGCATCAGATTAGCCCCCCAGCCCCCTACTGGGGGAGTTATTGGTGGAGGAACTCCCCCAGTAGGGGGCTGGGGGGTTTATTCATGGAGTCCTGCCACAGGTTTAGACAGTGCAAATAGCTTAAAACCCTTGCTAAAACTCGAAAATAATAGCAATAAAACCCAAAAACTTACATATATTCTAAAAGCCACAAATACTAATTTTGGCAATAATTGTAGTATTTCAGATACTGTAATTATTACTGTTTTACCAAAAATTCAAGCCCAAATTATAGGCTCAAGTGCTGTCTGTCCCTATTCAAAAAATATGATTTATAAGCTGCGAATCCCCCTAACCCTCGAAGGTGGCATAAAAGTTTTGAAATGGGAAATTTTTGGTGGCACAATTTCTCCTCTTTCGAGGCTTGATAGTATTGCCATAAACTGGGGAACTATCAATGACAAAGCCTTTGTAAAAGTGATTTTGCAAAACGAATTAGGTTGCAAAGATAGCGTAATTTTGAATGTAAAAATAAGCCCCCTAACCCCCGAAGGGGGAATTAAATTTGCAGGTGCAGATAAAAATATTTGTTATAATGAAAGTATCGAAATTGGTGTAAAACCTTTAGAAAATTATAGCCATCGTTGGTATAAAAAAAATATAGAAATAGATACATTATTGCTATTTTCAAACACAAATATCGCAAATCCAAGCATTAAAAACTTGACAAAAAACACAAAAATTGTTACACATACCTATTACGTAGCTGTTCGAAACACTGACACAGGTTGTGAGTTTTTGGATAGTGTGCTTATAAAAGTGTTTCCAAAAATTGAGTTTTATGCAGCCAAAGACAGTTTGATTTGCAGCAATACAAGTTTGGTGTTGGGAAGCCCCCCAGCCCCCGAAGGGGGAGTTTCTTGGTTGTGGACTCTGAACAATTCTACGATTAAAATTTCAGAAATTTTGAGTAGCCATGACATTGTAAATCCAACTTTTAGCTATATCAATAAAACATCAAAACCTATCATTTTGCGATTGGCTTTAACCACAAAACACCCAAATTCTGAATGTCAAAAAACAGACAGCACTCGCATCACAGTATTGCCTACTATCAAAAAATATCAGATTTATGGCAGTTCAGTTATTTGCCCAAATGCTAAAAATATTACATATAAAATAGATAGTTTGGCTGCTGATATTTTGCAAATTTTCTGGTTTGTTAAGGGTGGAATTATCCAAAAAACAATCTCAAAAGATAGTATTTTTGTAAATTTTGGCAATTATAATGACAAGGCTTTTATCAGTGCTATTTTGCAAAATGATGCGGGTTGTCATGATACGATAAAACTTGATATTAAAATTAATCAAGCCTTAAAACCAAGTAAACCCATAGGAAAAACACAAATTTGTGTGAATCAAGGTCAAAACATTAGCTATGAAACCAATTTTACGAATGGAAGTAGCTATGAATGGTTTATTTTGGGTGGTGATGTAATTTCGCAAAATAAAAACAAAGTTATTGTAAATTGGGCGAAAAAAGCTGTAAGTCCAAAAGGGGAAATTGGTTTGGTTTATGTTCGTGAAAACAGTGTTACGCAAACTGACAAATGTGTGGGAAATTCAGACACCTTGCAAGTCAAAATATTAGCTTCTCCTGATACTACTTTACAAATTATTGGAGATACAAGTCCTTGCGAATTTTCACAAAATATTACATACCAATTTGGTACAAATTTGTCTTATAATCCAAATTCAAAATATGTTTGGACTATTGAAAATGGTGAAATTATCGGACAAAGTTTGAATATAATTACAGTAAATTGGAAGTCTTCTGAACTTAAAAACGGGTCTAAAAATATGGGAAAAATTACAGTTTTGGAAACTTTTGACAATGGTTGTGTTGGCAAATTGCAGAGTTTAGAAGTTGCTTTGACAAGTTTAGAACAGTGTTTGAAAATTCCGACTTTATTAACTGATAAAGATAGCACTTTCTCATTTTGGCGAATTATTGGCTTAGAAAATTATCCTAATTCAGAGGTCATTGTTTATAGTTTAACAGGTGCAAAAGTCTATGAATCAAGTAATTACATACAAAATTTTAATTTTTCTACTCTTGCATCAGGTGTATATGTGTATGTGTTACAGGTGCGAAAAGGTGCAGAAAAGGTAGTTTTTAGAGGTAAAATGATGGTGGTGAGGTAAGTTATAGCACTTTTACGCTTGTCAAGGTGCGAAAAGCACCATTGACAACGTAAAATAATTATACAATTTACTCTGCAACAACTTCTTCTTTGCCAAATTCCCCTTCCCATTTTGCAATAA
>JAYTNF010000110.1:0-9751 GCA_043748455.1 Cytophagales bacterium | reverse complement strand
ATGATAAAACTTCATTCCAAAATGGTAGATTAGTTTTTAGAAACTCTCAAGAGTATTGGGAAACTATTACTTATCTTTTTAACAATCCCGAAAAAGAAGCAAAAAACTTGTTTGAAACAGCAAAAAATGCTAATTTTATAGCTCTTAGTGCTGATATTAAAGCATATCCAGAAAAAAGAAAGTCAGCAGACTTAGATTTTCTTTCGCCTCCTATGAAAAAATTATTAAATGCTAACCAAGAAATACAAATTGGCGATACCTTAGTTTGGTATGCAAATGGGCAAAAGTATATGGTATTGCAAAATGATGAAAAGCAATTAGCAGCTCTTAAACAAGGTACTGCAAAAGCAGATTTACAATTTGCAGCTACTGCACCTATGCAAAACCCAACAGATAAAAAGGGAAATGTTAAGACTATAAATACTACTAATATTAGTCCAGGAGGTACAGATGAAAGCCAAAGTCGTACTTATTCAACTGATTTTGGAGGACAACGTAAAATAAGGTTTGCTATGTGCAACTCTGTTGATTATAATGGTAACAGTAGCAATATTTGGGTTTATACACAAATAGACATATATTATTGGAGTAGTAGTTATTATTCTTGGTATAAAGGTGGCGAAACTATGAATATGTCTATTTCAAATTTAGCTTCTACAATTCAAGTTCTTAGCTTACCTTCATATGTAACAACTCGTTATCCAAGTAATAAAAATGCCTCAAGAAATAATGCTAATGAACTGCCACTCTTAATAGATTCTTTTGGTGTACCTGCAATTATTACAACAGTATCCATTACCGCTAATGCTTCTAATTATTATGCAAAAGTTCAGAATAGTGGACACTCACAAGGTTTGTACTCTACAAGCCCAGTTTGGTAGAAAGGTTATTAGTATCAAAGTCTTTAATATTTCATTAACATAGATTGTAAGTCCTAGAATATCTAAAAATAAATGTTTATATATTTTAGGGCTTGTTTATCATTCGCACATTAAACCCCTTATAGCATGAAAAATTCAATAAAAATCATAACCTTATTTTTATCTCTATCTTTTTTATTAGGTTGCACAGATAAAAATACTGAATCAGTCGACAACATCATTATTCCACAAGGCGAAGCTACTGCTAAAATAGATGGTATTGAAGTTAGATTTCCATCTGTATCTTATAGCTGCTCGCAAGAAAACTATCATGGTTGGCTTGCAGAAATTCATTTTGCTAATCCTGAAAATAATACTTCTCTTGCTTTTAATGTTGTAGCTAACCCCAAAAATCCAACAGAAAAATTTGTTGTTGGCAAATATTACTATATTGGATTAAATTATTCAGAATTGCCTATATATAGTTTTGGAAATCAAACAAAAGATTTGACAAAAACACGTATTTCTTATTGGCTAAATCATAAAGAGTATGTTTCTGCTAAATCAGATAATGATGATGCTCTTGGGGGTTATATCGTGTTTACAAAAGTTGAAAAAAACTTAATGGAGGGAGTTTTTAATGCAAAAACTTTTAGTGTTGCTAACAGCAGCAACTCTATAATAAATTTATCAGAAGGTAAATTTAAAATTATATTATAATTTTACCCTTATTTAGATGTTTTAGCATAAAATCTAAATAAGGGTATGTTACTCTTTAAACCTTATTTAGATATTCTCAAAAATAAAAATATCTGAATAATTAATTTTGACACCATAACATCAGATTCTTCGCAAGTTCAGAATGACAAAATTATCTCACAAATAAATACAAGTATTTACAAAATATTGCTACCTTTGCAAAAAAATACTTCTAATGAATCTTATCTCTGTAGACGCAGTATCGAAATCATTTTCTGAAAAAATCTTATTTGAAAACCTCACTTTTGGCATCAGTCAAGGCGACAAAGCTGCAATAGTTGGCATCAATGGTTGTGGGAAAAGTACACTTCTAAGCCTTATTGCTGGCGATATTCCTGTTGATAGCGGAAATATATCGTTAAGAAAAGGCATGACTGTAGGTTATTTGAACCAACAACCAAACTTGCCCGAAGATTTTACAATCTGGCAAGCTGTTTTTAATGGTGATAATCCCATCTTAAATGCTATTACAGAATATGAAGAATCGTTGTTGTTAGAAGATTCTGACCGTTTAATTGCCGCAGCCGAAAAGATGGACAATCTTGCAGCTTGGGATATTGAAAATGAAATTAGGCAAATTCTTGGTAAATTGGGAGTAGATAATATAGATAAAAAAATTGGGCAACTTTCTGGTGGGCAACGAAAAAGAGTGGCACTTGCAAAGCTGTTGTTTAGCAAACCTGATTTATTGATTCTCGATGAACCAACCAATCACTTGGATTTAGATACTATTGAGTGGCTCGAAAACACATTAAATACTGCAAATCAAACCTTATTATTAATTACTCACGACCGTTATTTCTTAGATAAAGTTACAACTGTTATTTTTGAATTAGAAAACGGAAATATGTATCGTTATAACGGAAATTATGGTTATTACCTCGAAAAAAAGCATGAAAGAATGGAGGCAAAACAATCAGAGGTTGAAAAAGCACGTAATTTAATGAAAAGAGAATATGAATGGATAAAAAGACAACCCAAAGCAAGAGGCACAAAAGCAAAATATCGGGTTGATGCTTTTGATGATATTAAAGAAAGGGCATCTCAAAATATTTCGGGTTCTTCTCTTGATATCAATGTTGGAATGGCAAGAAGTGGAAATAAAATTATGGAATTAGACGGAATTAGTAAATCATACGGTGAGCAAATTTTGCTAAATAAATTTGATTATATATTTAAAAAACAAGATAGAGTAGGCATTGTTGGCAAAAATGGCGTTGGAAAATCTACATTTCTTAATTTATTGACAAATACCATTCAGCCTGATAAAGGTGCTATTAGTCGTGGAGATAATACAGTTATGGGTTATTATACCCAAAATGAAATTAAATTAGCCCCTGATAAAAGAGTTATTGACGTTGTTAAAGATATTGCCGAAGTCATCACAACAGGTACTGGCGAAGCTATTTCTGCTTCTGTTTTGCTTACACATTTTGAGTTTCCGCCTGCCACACAATATAGTCCTGTTTATAAGTTGAGTGGTGGTGAAAAACGCCGTTTGCAATTATTGCAAGTGTTGATAACAAATCCAAATTTTCTTATTCTTGATGAGCCAACAAATGATTTTGATATTAAAACATTGAATATTTTGGAAGATTATCTTTTAGGATTTAAAGGGGTTTTGGTGTTGGTGTCGCATGACCGTTATTTTATGGATAGACTTGTTGACCATTTATTTGTGTTCGAGGGTGGAGGTGTGATTAGAGATTTCCCTGGAAATTATACAGATTATCGTGAAACTTTGGCAGAAGAAGAATCTATACGTTTGGCAGATGCAAAACGTGCTACAATGATTGCTAATAATTCATCAAATAATTCTGCAAATAATAACTTTAATAGCAAAGCAAATACAAATAATCATTCAAAATCATATTCAACAAATAGCAATTCTAACGAAAATTTTAATGGAAATTCTATAAATTCGTCAAAACAGGTGGAACAAGTTGCAATAAAAAGTAAAGTAAAAGTTTCATTTAAAGACAAACAAGAATATGAAAAATTGGAAAAAGAAATAGCCGAACTTGAAGCTGAAAAATTGACTTTAACAGCAAAATTAAGCAACGGCATTACAGATTATAACGAAATTTCAAAAATGAGCAAACGTCTGGAAGATATTGGCAATATGGTTGATGATAAAAGTATGCGTTGGTTAGAATTGGCGGAAATCATTGGTTTGTAAATAGCTAATCTTCTTACTATTTTATAAAATTATATTTTAGTTTTCTCTCCTTGCAAGTTTAGAATGAAAACTAAAATATAATAAATATTTGTATTTTAATACTGACCTTAAATTTGTCATTATTAAATTACGGAACTTAAATTATGATATAATTAGTTGATTTTCAGCACGTTAAAAGCACAGACTAAAGTCTATGCTACATACCTTAATAAGTTTTGATTTTATTTGTTATTATGATTTTCAAACTTAAATCCAACGCCGTGAACATTTGTTATTTCTATTGTAGTATCACGTTGCAAATATTTTCTAATTTTAGAGATAAAAACATCGAGACTTCTACCCGAAAAATAACTGTCATTTCCCCATATTGGTTTTAGAATTTCCTCTCTTTTAAGTACGTGATTAGCATTTTGACAAAACAAACGCAGTACTTCAGCCTCTTTTTGGGTCAGTACCAAAGTTTCTTCTTTATGTATTAAGCTAAGGTTTGGATAATCAAATTGGTAAGTCCCTAAAATAAAAATATTCTCATTTTTCTTATTTTGGGCATTAAGTTCTTGCTTACGTGTGTGTTTTAGGCAAACTTCTATTCTCAATGTAAGTTCCTCTATGCTAAAAGGTTTGGTCATGTAATCATCTGCACCAACTTTGAAACCCGCAATTTTATCTTCTTTCATGCCTTTTGCGGTCAAAAATATGATAGGTATCCAATTATTTTGACCACGTATAGACTCTGCGAGGCTAATTCCATCTTTTTTTGGCAGCATAATATCTAACACACATACATCAAATTCGTGTTTGGTAAATGCAGTCCAGCCAAGTTCTCCATCTTCGCATAACATGACTTCATAACCATTTAATTCAAGATTGTCTTTGACAACATAACCTAAATTTGTATCATCTTCTACCAATAAAATTTTTGCAGGCATAGTTTTGTTTTTTATTAAGATACTTAGCAAATCTTAAAGACTTGGTAAGTATCTATTTGTTTAGTTTTGTAAAATTTTTATTATTACCTTTTCCACTGAAAATCAAACTTTTTTGGTTTTTGAATACTACTATTCCGATACCAAAGATAACCTAATGAGGCAATAAGTAAATAAGGCAAAGATAACAAATACAAAATACCTTTATTTAAGCCTAATCCAATTTTGCTACTTTGGTTAGTAATATTACTTTCAACAGATGACCTACACATGGCACATTGTGCCTCTGCGTCTGTAACACAAAAGAAAAATAACAATGCGAAGATGATGTAAAATATGTAGCTGGCTTTCATAATTTTATGATTTTATTAATTTTTTATTGATGTTTTATTGATAATAAGGGCTAATCATTAAATAAACCATGACTCCTGTTGCTGAGACATAAGTCCAAATAGGAAAAGTCCATTTAACTAATTTCTTATGCTTTTCAATTTGTCCAGACCACGCAAAATAAATTGTAAATAATACAAATGGCACAACAACAGCCGATAATATAATATGTGTTATGAGTATGAACAAATAAATGTAGCGAATAATTCCTTCTCCACCGAACGAAACCTGATGTCCTTGTGAATGATAAATTACATAAGAAACCAAGAATATGGACGACAACACAAAGGCTGATGACATAAAAGTGCGGTGCAAGGTAATATTTTTATTTCTGACCGCAAAAAAACCGCCTAATAAACAAAAAAAGGTAGCAGTATTCATAAATGCGTTAAGATGTGGTAAAAAACCAACATTTGCATCACCAATACTATTTCCTGTACGTTGTGCATAGAATAATAATGCCACAACAATTGGAATGGCAACCGAAACTACACCAATTATCCAATTCATTTTATTACTTTCTCTAACTGAAATATTCATAATTTGTTTAAGTTAATGTACATATTACAATACAAGTTTAATTAAAATATGTTTGCAAATATTGGTGTAAATGTATGTAATTTTTAGTTTTAAGATTTGCAAAGGTCTAAGATATTTAATCTTTTTACTTCAAACTATCTTTATTCGAAACCTCTTGAATTAAATCAGCTACCAAACCTGTCCAACCTGTTTGATGACTTGCACCCAAGCCTTTACCTGTATCGCCATGAAAATACTCGTGAAATAGCAAATAATCTTTGAAGTGTTGGTCATGCTGAAACTTTTTATCTTTTGCATACGCAGGTCTTTCACCTTGATTATTGCGTTGAAATAACTTAATTAGACGTTTTGCCAATTCTATAGCTATTTCTTTGAGATTAAAGAAGTTGCCAGAATTGGTCGGATATTCAAATTTTTCATCATCGCCATAATATTCATAAAACTTCAACAAAGATTCTATAAGCATGTAATTTACAGGAAACCAAATAGGGCCTCGCCAATTAGAATTTCCCCCAAACATAGAAGAATCAGACTCACCAGGGAGATATTTTACAGAAAACACTTGATTTCCTAATGGAAAGTGATAAGGATTTTCTAAATGATATTTTGACAATGCACGAATGCCGTAATCAGAAAGAAATTCTGTTTCGTCTAACATTTTTCGCAAGGTACATTTCAGACGGTGAATCCTTAACAAAGACAGCATTCGAGTTTCGCCTTTGCCATATTGATACCAACGAGAAACTAATGAAGCCAAATCTGACCTATTTTTTAGCACCCATTCCAAACGTCTTTTAAAATCGGGCAATTTCTCCAAAAGTTCGGGAGATAGCACTTCAATAGCAAACATTGGCGTTAAGCCAACCATTGACCGTACTTTTAGCCTTTCATATTTTTGTTCAGAAGTGTGCAAAACATCATAATAAAACTCGTCTTCATCGTCCCATAAATTTTTATGTCCTTCTCCAATATTTGATAATGCACCTGCAATAGACAGAAAATGCTCAAAAAACTTTGATGCCATTTCTTGATAATATGGTTTTGTCAATGACAGTTCTAAAGCAATTCGCATCATGTTTAGTGAATACATAGCCATCCAACTTGTTCCATCGGCTTGTTCCATGTAACTGTTTTCAGGCAATTTCATATTTCGGTCAAAAACTCCAATATTATCAAGTCCCAAAAAACCACCTTCAAAAAGGTTATTTCCACCACTATCTTTTTGATTTACCCACCAAGTAAAATTCATAAGCAATTTATGAAAAATTCTTGCTAAAAAATCTACATCACCACTACCTTGATTAAATTCTTTGTCAATACAATATACTTTCCACGCCCCGTATGCGTGAACAGGTGGATTTACATCTGAAAAATTCCATTCGTATGCAGGAATCTGACCATTTGGGTGCATATAATATTCTCTCAACATCAATTCTAATTGCCTTTTTGCAAAATTTGGGTCTATGCGTGCCAAAGGAATGCAGTGAAAAGCCAAATCCCATGCTGCATACCAAGGATATTCCCATTTGTCGGGCATAGAAATTAAATTGGAATTGTATAAATGTTTCCAACCAGAATTTCTGCCAACTTCTCTTTCTTTATGCACAGGTTCGAGGTCTGGATTTGGGTCACCTTTCAACCACTGATTAATATTGTAATAATAATATTGCTTGCACCAAAGCATACCCGCATAACTTTGTCGCTGAATTTTGCGAAGTTCTGCATCTTTTACATGCATTTGAATATGGTCATAAAATAAATTAGCCTCCTCAATACGAGTTACAAAAATGGTATCAAAATGTAAAAATGGTGGTTCAACAAGTTTTTTTCGTATTTCAGCTGTTGTTGGAGCAAAATTTTCCTCCATTTCAGGCGAATACATTTCTTGAGGTGTCATCATATAAGGATTTGTCGAGGGTGGAATAAAAGATTTTGTTAATCTTAACCTTATCTCAACTTTGCCAAACGGTGCCACATAATGATGAAAATGCAAAGCAGCTTTTGTACCTTTTAATGATGGGTTTACTGTTGGTTTATTATTTACAACATATTCGTTGATGCCATCTTTTAAATATCTCGCATTATTTGGTTTTCCGTAGGCACGTTGTTTGTTAGTTTCGTTTTCACAAAACAGCAATTCAGGCTTACCTTCATAATGCAAACGGAAATTTCCTAATGTGGCATGAGAAACAAAAATTTGGTTTTCGTCCTTCACATACATCAATGGTTTGTCTTCCCAATATCCCCAACTCCATGTATTTCTAAACCAAATTGTTGGCAATAAATGTAACTCTGCCTCTTTATTATGTCTGTTGTAGGCAGTTATCTTAATCAAGATGTCTTCTTCTGATTCTTTAGCATATTCAATAAAAACATCAAAATATTCATCTTTATCAAAAATTCCAGTATCAATCAATTCATATTCGTCTTCTAAACGGTTGCGTTGCTTATTAACTGCATATAACTCTTCGTAAGGAAACCGATTTTGCGGATATTTATACAACATTTTCATGTAGGAATGTGTGGGCGTAGAATCTAAATAATAATAGATTTCCTTCACATCTTCGCCATGATTTCCCTCTTGATTGGTGAGCCCAAATAGTCTTTCTTTTAAAAAAGGGTCTTTTCCATTCCACATAGAAACCGCAAAACAAACAGTATTTTTTGTGTCTGAAAAACCTGCAATTCCATCTTCGCCCCAACGATATGCCATGCTTCGGGAGAGGTCAAAAGTTAAGTAATTCCATGCATTGCCGTGTTTGCTATAATCTTCCCGCACTGTTCCCCATTGACGGTCAGAAAGATAACCTCCCCATTTTTTCCAACCTGTATTATTTGCAGTTTTACGAACTCTATCTAATTCTGGATTATGATACATTAAATTAGTAATTTTAGTTAGGTTAATTGACTATTAGAGTTGAAATTAGAAAAATAATTAACAAAAATACGAAAAATTGTGTTTTTTCTAAATTTTATTTAACTTTGCACCCGCAAAAAGGAAATTTTAAGAAGTCCTAAAATCAGTTACAAAACAAATTCAATTTACAAAATATATTATGGCAAAGACAAAAGACGTTAAAGAAGAAGTTAATATTCCACAAACAGAATTACCACAAGACGCAGACAGTGTGTTGGAAAGTGCAGAAGCTCTGCAAGACCGTATTGCGGACACAGAAAATTTTGCAAAAGGTCATACAAAACTCATTTTGGGTGGTGCTGCGGCAGTTTTATTACTTGTTGGCGGTTTTATGTTTTTCCAGTGGAACAAAGACAAAAATAACGCATTGGCTCAAAAAGAGCTATTCCCAGCACAGTTTTATAATGAAAAAGACTCTACCAAATCAAAAGCTATGCAAGGTGATGATAATTTTTCTACTATTGGTTTTACAGCCATTGCAGAAAAATATAGTGGCACCAAAGCTGCTGATTTAGCAAGTTTTTATCTTGGCATTGCAAAATTAAAAGAATGGAAATATGATGAAGCTATTACAGCATTAGAAAAATTTAATCCAAATGATTATATTTTGCAAGCTCGTGTTTACTCATTAATTGGTGATGCTTATAGCGAAAAGAAAGATTGGGCAAATGCAGCAAAGCAATACGAAAAAGCAGCAAATTACAATCCTAATGAAGAATTTACGCCAACATACTTAAATAAATTAGCCCAAGTTCACGAAGCTAATAACAATTTACCTGAAGCTATCAAAGCATATTCAACTATTATAGAAAAATTTGAGTCAGCAGGTGAAAGAGTATTTGCAGAAAAAATGAAAGTAAAATTAGAAACAAAATTGAATGGAGTTAAATAGTTTTTAGTTTTAGTGTTGAGTTAAAAAACTCAACACTAAAAACTAAAAACTCAACACTAAAAACTGTTCATGCCTTTGGTAATGTAAAATAAAATTTACTCCCTTTATTAATTTCACTTGTAGCCCAAATTTTACCGCCATTTTTCTCCAAAAACTCCCTACAAACCTGCAAACCCAGACCTGTACCTTTCTCATAAGATGTTCCAATGGTGCTATTTGCCTTAATACTAAATAAATTATCTAATTGTATTTCATTCATGCCTACTCCTGTATCTGAAATACAAAACA